>NTKR01000034.1 GCA_002457065.1 alpha proteobacterium MED-G10
TAACATAAAAATTGAATCTGATTTACTTTTAGCTCCTATGTCTGGTGTGTCAGATTATCCTTATCGTGAAATTGTAAAAAAATTTAAACCAGCTTTAGTGTTCTCAGAAATGATTGCAAGTAGGGCTTTGGTTGAAAATAATAAAAAAACTCAGAAAATGATTAAAAAAGATTCTGGTGAATTATATGCAATCCAAATTGCGGGTTGTGATCCAAAAATTATGTCAGAGGCTGCTAAACTATGTGAAAACTCAGGTGCAGATATTGTTGATATCAATATGGGATGTCCTGTAAAAAAAGTTGTAAATGGTTTTGCTGGATCGGCACTAATGAAGGATGAGAATCTTGCCTCTTCGATTATTAGTTCAGTTGTAAAGAGTGTAAGAATACCAGTCACACTTAAAATGAGAAAAGGTTGGGATGATAATAATCTCAATGCTCCAAAATTAGCCCAGATAGCTGAAAATGAGGGTATAAAAATGTTAACAATCCATGGTAGAACGAGAAACCAAATGTTTAAAGGAAAGGCGGATTGGAATTTTATTAAAAACGTGAAAGATTCAGTTAAAATTCCAGTAGTTGTTAATGGAGATATAAATGAAATTGATGATTATTATGAATCAAAAAAGCAATCCAATGGAGATGCTGTTATGATTGGAAGAGGATCTTACGGAAGACCCTGGATTTTTGAAGAAATTAAACATCATAAAAGAAATATTAAAAAGCAATTTGATATTTTACAGAATGATAAAAAAACAATTATTTTAGAGCACTTCTCTCTTGCTCTAGAGCATTATGGAATCGATATCGGATTGAAATCTTTTAGAAAACATTTGGGATGGTATTCAAAATCTCTTAAAAGTTCAAGTGAGTTTAGATTAAAAATCAATAATTGTACTGATCATATTCAAGTAGAGAGATATATAAAAGATTTTTTTTAGTCATTATGGGAAATGATAAGGATTCTGATTTTTACAAAAATATTCTCGATTTAGTGCCCGAGCCAATTCTAGTATTAGAAGTAAAAGATCTTAGTGTTCGTTATGTAAACCTAGAGTTTCAAATCCAATTTGAGAAAAGCTCTAGTTTTTTTAAAAAAAAAAAAATAGATCAAATTTTTAATCAAAACTCTTTTTTAATAAGTAATCTAAAAAAAATGTCCAAGAAAACAGGTATGTTTTTAATTAAAGAGGCAGCTCTTTTTAAAAACTTCTCATATGAAGTTAGATGTATAGTTAATGAAACATATAATGATCAAATCTTAATGGTTTTTAAGAAATCAACTAAAAGTCAATTCTTTAATCAAGATCAATTTATTATTTTTGATGAAACTTTTTCAATATTATCTCATGAAATCAACAATCCTTTAAGCTCAATTAAGATGGCTTCGCAGCTAATTCTCAAATCAAAAAAATATGATGAAGAGTTGCACAAAATTGTTATTAATGAGACTGAGAGAATTTCAAAAATATTTAAGTCATTATCTTATATAAATACAAAAAATTCCTTGTTGGATGGTTCTAATGAAAATATTCATGAAATCATTAGATACTCTGTG
The DNA here is from genome assembly GCA_002457065.1 of alpha proteobacterium MED-G10. GTDB lineage: Bacteria > Pseudomonadota > Alphaproteobacteria > Methylaequorales > Methylaequoraceae > MED-G10. The sequence continues at coordinate 1,558 of NTKR01000034.1, forward strand.
TTTAGGTTAAAAGAAAAAAATATAATTAAAATTATTGAAGATTTTGACCCTTCGCTTCCTATGATTAGGATTGACAAAAATGCTATGGTTCAGGTTTTTGACAATTTATTGTTAAATTCAATAGATGCAACTGCTAATAAGGATAATGCCTATATAAAACTTTCAACGAAATTTCTTTATGGTCAGTCAATAAAAATTCCGAATTTAAAAAATCAAATAAAAAAAAATTATCTTCAAATCATTTTTGAAGATAATGGGATAGGAATAAATCCAAACGATTTAGATAAAATTTTTATTCCTTTTTTTACTAAAAAAAAAAAAGGTTCAGGCATAGGGCTTTTTTTGGTAAAAAAAATCATTGATTACCATAATGGTGAAATTTCAATCAAGATTGAGGACAATTGCACAAAAGTGTATATTAAATTACCTTTATAAAAATTTTGTATGGAAAAAAGAATTTTAATTATTGATGATGATTTTTCTTTAAGAAAAGTTATTTCAAAAGCTTTAAGCAGTTCAAAAATTTCTGTTAGGAGTGTTGCAACACTTTCGGAGGCTTGGGTTACCATAGAAAAAGTGACTTTTGATATAATAATATGCGATGTAATGCTTCCTGACGGTGATGGATTAGAATTAGTCAAGAAGGTAAAAAAAAAAAATAGTGAACAAAATTTTATTATAATAAGTGCGAAAAATAATATTCTTACAGCTATAAAAGCAGATCAACTTGAAGTTTTCGAATATCTTCCAAAACCATTGGACCTTAATGATTTAACTATATGCGTCAATAAGTGTTTTAAATCAAATAAACAAATTCAAAATGAACAAAAAATAGATGAAAAGCTCCCAATGATTGGAACATCATTAGCGATGCAACAAGTTTATAAGAATATTGCAAAAATAACAAAAACGAATCATACAGTACTCATCACCGGGGAGTCAGGAACAGGCAAAGAACTTGTTGCTCGTGCCATTCATAACTTTAGTCCTAGAAAATCATATCCATTCGTTGTAATTAATATGGCATCATTACCTGAGAACCTTATTGAGAGCGAATTATTTGGATATGAAAAAGGTGCTTTTACAGGTGCAGAAAAAAGAACTCTTGGATACTTTGAAAAAGCAAACGGGGGAACACTATTTTTAGACGAAATTGGTGATATGCCTATTGATATTCAAGCTCGTCTTTTAAGAGTATTACAGTTTGGCGAACTTTCTAGGGTTGGAGGAAGAGATATTATAAAAACAGATGTTAGAATCATATCTGCAACAAATAAAGATTTGATGAACTGTGTTGAAAATCAAAGCTTTAGAGAAGATTTGTACTACAGAATTAATGTTATTAATATTGAGCTTCCTCCTTTAAGAGATAGAGAGAATGATATTGTAAGTTTGTCAAATCACTTCTTATCAAAATACTCTGAAAACACTAAACAAATAGATCAATCGTCACTTGAATTTCTAAAATCTTATAATTGGCCTGGAAATGTAAGAGAACTAGAAAATTTGTTTAAAAGAATTAGTGTTTTAAGTTCGGAAAATGTTATTAGTGTGGATACAATTGAAACTTTAATTGATCATCAAATTAAAGGTACGGAAGCAAGCATAAATAAAGATAAAAATATAAATTTTTCTAATTTTTTTAATGAGTTTTTAGATAGATTCTTTGACACTATTGAAAACGAAAATATCCAATTAAACCTATATGATAAATTTTTAAATGAAATTGAAAAACCATTAATTATAAAAACACTTAAATATTTTAAAGGCAATCAAATTAAAACTGCAAATGTTTTAGGTATTAATAGAAATACACTGAGGACAAAAATTGCCAAGCATAATCTTCCTAAAAAAATTGGAAAAAGTTAATGCTTGGTCAATTAAATATTAAAAACTTATCTTTAAACTTTGAGAACCAATTTTTTCTTTTTGTATTTTTAATATCATTTCTTCTGAGCCTAACAATTTTTCTGTCCTTGTCTGGATATTTATCTAATTTAGAAGAAGTTGAAAATATATCTTTTTTAATTTCTATAAATTTTGCACTTATTATTTTGTTAATATTATTGTCTTTAAAAAAAATATTTGAAGTCTTTATTAAAAAAAAAATAAAGTCAAATTTTAGAGTCCAGTTTACATCTTTATTTATAATAATAAGCTTAATTCCTACTACCTTAATAACTGTTTTCTCTTTGATTTTTTTTGATCAAGGAATTAAAAACTGGTTCAATGAAAGAATTAATCAAGTTTTGACAGGTTCTAGGGAAATTTCGGAATCTTATTTTAATGAGCACAAAAAAAACATTAAAAAAGATATTCTTTATATTAATAATGAATTAAGCAGTGAAGAAATAGTTTTTTTTACTAACAGAGAAAGACTAACTGATTTCTTAAAATATTTTATAGAGGTACGTGACCTTAATGAAGCAATAATTTTTGAAAGTTCTGGTCAACTATTAGCAAAAGTTGGAAATTTCTTTGTTGAATCTGAAACAGCGCCACCATTGTGGACTTTTTTAATTGCAGATGAAGGTGATATAGCAATATTTCCAAATAATGATCAAACAAAAGTTAGAGCTTTATTAAAGATCCAAAGAGCACTTCCTACATACCTTTACATAGGTAAAAATGTTGACTCGAATGTATTAAGTAGAGTCGAATCTGTAAATGAAACTGCTAACGAATATGCAAATATAACGGATAAACTTGATAATTTTCAATATCAATTTAACAAGCTATTTTTGGCTATTAATTTTTTAATGATACTTTTTTCAATATGGTTTGGTCTCAGGTTCTCAAACAAAATTTTAAGTCCTATTGAGAGTATTATTAGAGATTCCGAAAAAATGATCAGTGATAATTTTTCTTCAAGAATTAATGTGATTGATGGTAACAATGAGTTTAATTTCTTGTCCCGTGTATTAAATAAAATGCTTGATATTCTTAAAATTCAAAAAAACAAATTATTAAAAGCCAAAGAAACAATTAATTTAAGAAGGAAATTTACGGAAAAAATTATTAATGAAATAAGTAACGGTATAATTTATTTAGATAATAATAACAAAGTGTTATTGATAAATAAAAAAACTGAGGAATTTTTAGGTTCAAATGTAAAAAAAAATTTTTTTAAGATTAATTCACATTTGTCATCTGAAACTAAAAAATTCCAAGTCAGTGATTTAAAAAATAAAGAAGTACAAATTAAGCTCATTATTACAGGTAAATTAAAAATTCTTAATATTAAATTTTCAAAGGTATATGAAAAGAGAATTTTAAAAGGTTTTATTCTTACTATTGATGATATTACTGAGTTAGTGTCTGCTCAAAAAAATGCAGCATGGTCTAATATTGCAAGATATATGGCACATGAAATTAAAAACCCATTAACGCCAATAAAGATTTCAGCGCAAAGAATTCAAAGCTCACTTAAAAGTAAAACTAAAGCGAATCTTGATTTTTTTGATAGCTGCTCAAATACAATCATTAGACAGGTTAATAATATTGAAAACCTTGTGTCAGAATTTTCTAATTTCGCAAGAATGCCAGAAAGTAAACTTGAATTAACTAAACTCGATAACATAATAAACACTCAAGTTAATACACAAAAAATAGCAAATAAAAATATTACATTTAATATTAAAATGAATCCAAAAAATATTAATATAAGATGTGATTATAACCAGATAAGTAGGCTTATTATGAATGTTTTAAAAAATTCAATAGAGTCAATTAAAAAAAAAAAGAAAATTATTCATATTAACGTGATGCATAAAAAAAAGATGGTTTACATTGATATAGAAGATAATGGTGTAGGATTCCCAAATAGTCGAGAGAAGTTGTTTGAACCGTATATAACAAATAAGATTAATGGAACAGGCTTAGGTTTGGCTATTTGTAAAAAAATTACAGAAGACCACAATGGCGGAATTGAGCTTTTAGATGGAGATCATTTAGGAGGAGCGTTGGTTAGAATAAAATTATATAAAAATATTAAGGAATTATGAGTGAGCTTCATAAAATTCTAATCATAGATGACCAACTCGATATTTGTGAACAAATTTCTGGTCTTCTAAGCGATAAAGGTTTTAATACGCAGTATAAATTATCTGCAGAGGAAGGAATAAAAACATTTGATAAAATAAAACATTCTTTGGTAATTCTAGATATTTGGCTAAATAACTCAAAATTTGATGGCTTTCAAACTTTAGAAAAAATAAGAAAAATTAATAAAAATATCCCTATAATAATGATAAGCGGACACGGAAATATTGAAACAGCTGTCAATTCAATTAAAAAGGGTGCTTATGACTTTATTGAAAAACCTTTCGATAGTGAAATTTTAATTTTTAAAGTAAAAAAAGCTTTAGAAAATTTTGATCTGAAAGCAAAAATAACTGATTTTTATAAAAACAAAAATTACAATTTTATTTCTAAATCTAGTTTATCCAAAAATGTAATTAATAAACTAAAGAAGATTACTAAAACAGAATCTTCTGTGTTTTTAGATGGAAAAAAAGGATCAGGTAGAGAGTTCTTAGCAAAAAAAATACATAGCGAGTCAAATCGTTTTAATAAAAATTTTAAGACATTAGATTTCAGTCAATATTCTGAAACTGAAATAGAAGAAAATTTATTTGGTAAAGAGATTAATCGTATAACTGCTTCCCCAGGTCTTTTTGAAGAGGTTGAAGGTGGAACCCTTTTTTTAAAAAACATTGATTCTATGTTTCCAAAAATACAAGGTAAGTTATTGAGAGTTTTTGAAGAAAAAAAATATAAAAGAATAGGTGGTAGTGTTTCCAAAAATATAGACTTTAGATTAATATGTTCATCGAATAGTTCCTTTTTTAATATAAAAAAAAATAAATTACTAAGGAATGATCTTTTGAAAAGTTTTAATTTTTTTGAAATTTATGTTCCATCACTAAAAGAGAGAGAAGATGATAGAGAGGATTTGATTTATGAGTTTGTGAAAGAAGTTGTAGAAGAAAAAAAAATTAAAGAAAAGAATGTTGAACCAGATATTTTTTCTTTCTTTGCAAACCTAGATTTCATCGATAATACCCTCCAGCTCAAAAATTTTATTAAATGGGGATTGTCGTCACTTTATGATGCAAATGAAAAGATATTGAGTAAAGATAATTTAGTTAAATTGTTGTCAGACTTTCTCGGTAATGATATTTTGTTAGATGATGACCAAATTCTTAATCGTGGTATTAAAGAAGCTAGAGAGAGTTTTGAAATAAAATATCTAAAATATAATCTTGAGAAGTTTAAAAAAAATGTATCTAAAATGTCAAAAGAAATTGGAATGGAAAGAACGGCCTTGCACAGAAAATTAAAATCACTAAATATTCAATTGGATTAGATTATGAAAATAATTATTTGCGGCGCCGGGGAGGTTGGATCAAATATTGCCAAACAGCTAGTTTACGAAGATAATGATGTGACAGTTATAGATGAATCTGAAGTTCTTTTAAGATCGTTGAGTAAAAATGTCGATCTTAAAAGCGTATGCGGACCTACGGCATTACCAGATACATTGGTAAAGGCTGGCGCTGATGATGCCGATATAATGATCGCAGTATCAGAAAAAGATGAATGCAATCTCATAAGCTGCGAATTGGCTAAACATCTGTTTAAGATTCCTGTGAAGGTTGCAAGGGTAAAGCAATCAAATTACTTAGATCCAAAATATTATAATAAATTATTTTCAAAAGAAAAAATTGATGTTGATGCTATTATTTCCCCAGAGTTGGAGATTGCTAAAGCTATTATTAGGAAGTTAAATACGCCAGGCTCTTTTGATTCGTTTTATTTGGGAGAAAAGGTTGCAAGAATTATTGGATTATCAATTAACGATTCCTGCCCGATAATTAATACTCCGTTAAGAATGTTACCAGGGATTTTTTCTGGATTAGAAGTGAAAATTTTATCAATATTTAGAGATAATGAAATTATCCTTCCAACTGGAAAGGTTGAAATATATCCTGGAGATGACATTTACATTTGTTTAAAAAATAACGATCTTCTTAGAGCACTAAGAGTTTTTGGGATTAAATCGCTTGAAAATAGGAAAGTTGTGATAGTAGGTGCAGGTAGCATTGGGAAAAGTATTATAAAAATATTAGAAAGTGACTATCAAGATATAAGTTGTAAAATAATCGACAACGATATAACAAGGTCAAAAAATATTGCATCACAGCTTTCAAGTCAAAATACTATTTTATGTGGTGACGCTCTTGATGCAGACCTTTTAAAAGAAGCCGGTGCATCATCAGCTGAAGCAATAATATCAGTTACGGATGATGATGAAGTTAATATTTTTTCTTCTTTACTTGCTAAGGATCTAGGTTGTAAAAGATCGATGGCAATTGTCAGGAATCCAAATTATCGTAGATTGTCTAAAAAACTAAATTTAGATGTATTAATAAATCCTGGTAATATTACAACTTCAGCAATTTTACAATATGTAAGAAGAGGTAAAGTAAAAGAGGTTCATGATTTTGGAAATGATCGTGGTGAGATAATGGAGATTGAAATTTTACCTACAACCAAATTTGCTGACAAAAAAATATCTGAGTTAACTATACCAAAAGGAGTTGTAATTGGCGGTATCGTGAGAAATGACGAACTCATATTTCCAGATGAAAATACTATATTGTTAGTTAAAGATAAGGTAATTATATTTTCAGAACCTTCATCAATTAAAGACATTGAAAAGTACTCCGAAGTCAACATAGAGTTTTTTTAATGCTGACCTACTATGTTAACGGCTCTTATCTAAATAAAGCTGATGCCTTAATTTCTGTTGAAGATAGAGGTTTTAATTTCTCAGATGGTGTTTATGAGGTTATTGCTTTTAATAAAAGAAAACTTCTTAATTTAAATAAGCATATTATAAGGTTAAAGAAATCGCTAAAGGGTATAAGTATAAAGAAGCCTTTTTTTAACTTTAAGTCTTTAGAGCTAATTATTTTACATTTGATTGATTTAAATCACCTTAGCAAAGGCTTTATTTATCTTCAAATTACGAGAGGAAGTGCTAAAAGAAATCATCTATTTCCTAAAAAAGTTAAACCAAATATTATCATTTTTGCCTTTTCAAACAAGAACTTAGATAATCTATTAAAAGGCGTAAAAGTAGGTATATCTGAAGATATTAGGTGGTTGAGATGTGATTTAAAGTCAATTTCACTTTTACCCAATCTTTTAGAAAAACAGAAAGCATATGATAGAGGATTATATGAGATCTGGCAGAAAAGAGATTCCTTGATAACTGAAGGTTCCACATCAAATGCATTTATCGTCAATTCTAATGACACAATTCTAACACATCCTAAAAATAATTTAATACTAGGCGGTGTTACAAGAGATTGTGTTGTGAGTTTAGCAAAGAAAAATAAAATTTTATTAGAGGAGAAGGCCTTCACAATAAACGATATAAAAAAGTGTAAGGAAGCTTTTTTGACAAGTACGACCGTTGGTGTTCTACCAGTTATAAAAATTGATAACTTAATAATTAATAACAAAAAGGTTGGAGAAATTACGAAAAAAATAATCAATCTTTATAATCAGTTCCTGAAGAATCAAATTAAATGAACAATAAACAAATATTAATAGTTCATCCTTTTTTAAAATTTACACGAAATAAAAATAATTATTTTTTAAGCGAAGCTGAAAATCTAGTTCAAGCAATAAACCTAGAATGTGTAGAAAGCTCACTTATAGGTCTTGAAAAGATAAGTCCTAATACTTTTATAAATAAAGGAAATTTGATTATTTTTAAGAAAAAATTACAGGATGCAGGAGTTGATATAGTTTTTTTCAATGTAAATTTGTCACCTATACAGCAAAGAAATCTTGAAAATGAATTAAATGCAAAAGTAATTGACAGAACTGGATTAATCCTGGAGATTTTTGGTTCTAGGGCAAAATCTAACGAAGGAAAATTGAGTGTTGAATTAGCAAGCTTACAATTTCAAAAAAGCAGACTTGTAAGATCCTGGACTCATTTAGAAAGACAAAGAGGTGGAGCCGGTTTTATGGGGGGGCCAGGTGAAAAACAAATAGAATCAGATAAAAGACAGTTAACTGAGAAAATTAATAGATTAAAAAAAAAAATAAAGAAAATTGTTTCAATTAGAGATTTGCAACGGTACAGAAGAATTAAAAATAAAATACCAGTTATATCTCTTGTAGGATATACAAATAGCGGAAAATCAACACTTTTTAATAAATTAACTAAATCAGACGTCTTGTCTAAAAATATGCTATTTGCATCATTGGATTCTACAATTAGAAAATCATTTTTTAATAATACTAACTTTTTATTTGTTGATACGGTAGGCTTTATAAGTGATCTGCCTACGACTTTGGTAGATGCTTTTAAGTCAACATTAGATGAAATAATTTATTCTGATCTGATATTACATATTAGAGATATATCGAACTCTAATTACCTTGAACAAAAAAAAGACGTATTAAAAATCCTTAGGGAAATAGGTATTGATATGAACGATGCAAGAATTTTAGATGTAATAAATAAAGTAGATTTGATAAAAAGTGATAGAATTCTTCATAATTCGTTTGATAAGAATTCTATATATATTTCTGCTTTAAAGGGTAATGGGATTGAAAATTTAAAAAAAAAAATTTATGAAAAAATAATCTATTAAATAGTTATTACTTTAAAAGTCTGATTAAGTTAGAAGTATCTTCTTTCGAAAAACCATTTCTAACTAATATTGTGTAAAATCCTTTAACAATTTTCGTAACTGGTAAATTTATTTGAGATTGTTTTGACTCTTCAAGTACTAATTTTAAATCTTTAAGCATATGTTTATTCATAAATCCAAAATTAAATTTATTCTTCCACATTGTTTCAGCCCTATTGTCAAATTGCCAAGATTGACCTGCACCATTAGCAATTACATTTAAAAGAGAGCTAATATCAAGCTTCTTTTTTTTTGCAAAAAATAAACCTTCGGCAATCCCCTGAATAACTGATGAAACACATATTTGATTCACCATTTTTGTTAATTGTCCATTTCCGCTCTTACCCATATAAACTATTGATTTTGAATAACAACTAGATATTTGTTTGACAAGAGCTTTTTTCTTGGAGTTTCCACCAAACATTATCGATAAAGTCCCTTTTAAAGATCCAATCTCTCCTCCACTTACTGGAGCATCAAAAAAATAAGAATTTTTTTGGAGAAAATTTTTATATAAGACTTTTGAATAACTTGCCGATGCAGTTGTATGATCAATTATAATTGTACCGTTAGATATATTATCGAATACACTATTTCTAGACATATAAATTTTTTTCAAATCATTGTCATTTCCAACGCACGATATAATTATATTTGATTCATTGGCTAAATCTGAAATAGAATTACAAATATTAAGTCTTTTGTTTTTTTTATTAGCCTTTATAAATTTTTTTGTTCTATTTGAATTTCTCGAAACAATGTTTATACAGTCAAAATTATTTAATAAATGATTGGCAATATTAAAACCCATAACTCCCAATCCTATGAAACCAATTTTTTTCATTTTTCTATCTTAAATGTAAGTTCATTTTTATCTGTTGATATTAAAATTCTTTGTTCTTCACTAACCTTATTTTCTAGAATCATCATTGCTAATTTATCCTCAATATGATTTTGTAAAACTCTTTTTAATGGTCTTGCACCATAGGCTGCAGAATATCCTTCCTCAATCAACCAATCTTCTGCTTTGTTATCAATTTTTATCATTAACTTTCTGTTTCTAAGTAAGTTAATCATATCGGAAATTTGAATTTTAAGAATACTTCTCATTTCCATTTTCGTTAGCCTATTAAATAAAATTATTTCATCAATTCTATTAATAAATTCTGGTTTAAAATGTTTTTTAACGTTTTCAAAAATCTTGTCTTTTGTTAAAACCTCAATTTGACTCTTTTGTTCGTCAGAGAAATTTATTAGCTCAGCTCCAATATTTGATGTCATTATAATTATTGTATTTTTAAAGTTTACATTTTTACCTTGCGAGTCAGTTAAGTGTCCTTCATCAAAAACTTGTAAAAGTATGTTATAGATATCAGAATGTGCTTTTTCAATTTCGTCTAATAAAATGACTTGATATGGCTTTCTTCTAATGGATTCAGTAAGCTGCCCGCCACTCTCATAACCCACATACCCTGGAGGGGAGCCAATAAGTTTCGAAACTGAATGCTTCTCCATAAATTCTGACATATCTAACCTATAGAAAGACTTTTCTTCATTAAATAAAAATTTTGAAAGAGCTTTTGAAAGTTCAGTTTTACCTACTCCTGTTGGTCCTAAAAATAAAAAAATTCCAATGGGTCTGTTTGGGTTTTGAATTCCTGCTCTTGACCTTAATACTGCAGCTGATATCTTTTCTATAGCATCATTTTGTCCTACTACCATCTTTTTTAATTCATCTTTCATTCCCAAGAGTTTGTTCTTTTCACTCTCCAGCATTCTTTCTAATGGAATCCCGGTTGTTTTTGAAATCACATACGCAATTTCAGTTGAGGAAACAGACTTACTTAAAATTTTATTTTCACTTTTGGTTTCCTCTAAGTTTAAAAGTTTCCTCTCAAGATTTGGGATTAAATCATAAGCAAGTTCACCAGCTTCTGATAATTTTCCTTCCCTCTGAAGAATAGTTAATTTATTTTTTTCTAATTCTATTTGTGTTTTAAGTTTTTGAATTTCTATGATTTTTTTTTTTTCGTCTAACCATTCCTCATTCATTTCTTCATAATCAGATTCAAGTTTTGATATCTGTTTAACTAAATCCTCAGACCGACTTTGTGATTTTTTATCATCTTCTTTTTTTAAAGATTCATATTCAATTTTACTTTGTAAAAGTTTTCTTTGAACTTTATCTAATTTTTCTGGTTTTGAATCAATTTGAAGTCGAATTCTAGATGCAGCTTCATCCATTAAATCGATGGCTTTATCTGGAAGAAATCTATCATTAATATATCTTTTTGATAATTCAACAGCTGAAACAATTGCTGAATCAAGTATTTTTACACCGTGATGTACTTCATATTTTTCTTTTAATCCTCTTAAAATTGATATGGAATCATCAACTGTTGGCTCTTCAATTAAAATTTGTTGAAATCTTCTAGCTAAAGCTGCATCTGCTTCAATATTTTCTCTATATTCATTTAATGTTGTGGCTCCGATACAGTGCAATTCTCCTCTAGCTAATGCAGGTTTTAATAAATTAGATGCATCAAGAGAACCATCAGCTTTTCCGGCACCAACTAGGGTGTGAATTTCATCAATAAAGAGAATTAATGAATCTTGATTATCTGAAACTTCTTTTAAAATATTTTTTAATCTTTCTTCAAATTCACCCCTAAATTTTGCACCCGCTATAATAAGTCCCAAATCAAGAGACAGAACCGTTTTATTTTTAAGTGATTCAGGAACATCATCATTTATTATTCTTAATGCTAACCCTTCAACAATTGCTGTTTTCCCTACACCAGGTTCTCCAATGAGAACAGGGTTATTTTTTGTTCTTCGAGATAGAACTTGTATGCTTCGTCTGATTTCTTCTTCACGACCAATAACTGGATCTAAATTTCCACTTTTAGCGAGTTCAGTGAGATTAATAGAAAATTTTTTTAACGATTCAGAACGGCTTGTTTTTGTATTTGAATTAATTGTTTCACCTTTTCTAAGTTTTTTTAT
>NTKR01000035.1 GCA_002457065.1 alpha proteobacterium MED-G10
AATATCAGTTTTTGCAGAGAGAAAAGCAATTCTATACAAGCTTTCTTGATTATTTTGGAATCTTAAAAGAATTTTTATGCAAAAGAGATTTATAATTAAAGCACCAAAACCAACTAAAGATAAATCGAATGAATCAGGGTATGATTTGTTTATAAATTGTTGTCCAACTGTCCATAAGGCGGTTAGTCCAGGTATTAAAATCAATAAAGCCAAGAACAGACTAAGTCTAAGTCGGTTTTTTAAACTCCAACTTACTGAAAAAAGAATTAATGCATTTATAGCTGTATCTTCAAGAAAATCTATTGAATCAGCAAATAATGAGGCTGAACCAATTTGATAAGCAGAATAGAATTCTATCATAAAATATGATAGATTTAAAAAAATCACGCAAAAAATTGCTTTTTTTATATCTAAAAATAACATCGTAAAATAAATTTATTGGTTTTTTGATAAACTTAAATGAAAGATGGATAAAAGAGATTTATTTTACAAATTTATTATTTTTAAAAGTACCAGTCTTATCTTTACCATTTTTTAATGTTAAGGAACCGTTTCCGTCAAACATATTTTTTTTAAATTCACCTATGTAAACATCTCCATTAGAAAAAGTGTACTTGCCTTTTCCACTCCTCATACCATTTCTGAAATCACCAACGTATAAATCTCCTGAAACAAGTTTTTGCGTACCTTTTCCATGTGGTAAATCATATTCAAAGTCACCGATATATTTTTCTCCATCTGAAAAAGTACTCGTGCCTTTGCCGTGAAATAAGCCGTTTTTAAAACTTCCCTCATACTTATCTCCATTTGAAAAATTAAAAACGCCATTTCCCTCTTGTATACCGTCTTTGAATTCGCCTTCATAAGTATTTCCATTTATATATAGATAGATGCCTTTGCCGTTGTATTTATAATTTTTAATTTCACCAACATATTTTTCACCGTTTTTATGATTAATGGTTCCAAAACAATGATTTTCATAGTTGTTTTGACATTTTGGCAAACCAAAGGCGGGATTACTAACTAAGAATAAAGTTAACAAGAATATGATTTTAATTTTATCACCCATCTATAATAAATAAGAACTTTGTTGTTCTGTGTCTAGGAAAAAGCTTATAAAGTGTTAGCGGTTGCTTATTGTTTAAATTTAGTATTAGTTAAGAGATAGATATCTAGTGAACCTTTTTTTTGGTAAAATCTTTGGATTTATTTTTGCGATTTTTCTTTTTTTTGAAAGAAACTGAACCATTTTTTTTAAATTTAATTATTTTGTTTTTAGATTTGGGAGTCTTACTTTTTTTTCTAAAAATTTCCTTATCTTCAATGTTTGGGTTAATTAATTTAGAAATCATTTTCCAAATTTTTTTATCATTTTCTGAGATAAAACTAAGTGCTGATCCTTTTTTTCCAGCTCTAGCTGTTCTTCCAATTCTATGAATATAATCCTCTGTCCTTTGCGGAAGGTCATAGTTAATAACGTGTTCTATATGGGGAATATCTAAGCCTCTAGCAGCAATATCAGTTGCTACTAATACTCTAAATTTTTGATTTCTAAATTTGTTTAGAATGTTAATTCTTTTGTTCTGTCTGATATTACCGTGGATGGTGTTAACTGATTGTCCGTCCTTGAGAAGTTTTAAATAAATTTTTTTGGAGCTGTGTTTTGTTTTCATAAAAACAATAACGCTTCCTTCTCTCGTATCGAGTTCTTGCAATAATTTGTTGTATTTTTCTCCCTGATTAATATTGAGTGTAATGTGATTGATGTTTTGAAGTATTTTTTCTTTTTTCTCTACAGAAATATTAACTGGATTAAATAAGTATTTAGTAGATATATTTCTTATATTTTTTGGAAGTGTAGCTGAAAATAGAAGTGTCTGCTTTTTGGATGGTAAAAAATTTATTATTTTTTGTATCTGTTGGATAAACCCTAAATCAAGCATTCTATCAGTTTCATCTAAAACTAAAATATTTATGCTTTTTAAATTTAAGGTTTTTCTATTTATGTGATCATAAATTCTCCCGGGTGTTCCAATTATTATGCGTGGTTTTTTTTTAATGAGCTCAATTTGCTTTTTCATTGAATCACCACCAATTACCACAGCTGATTTAATGTTAATGTTCTTTCCCATTAATTCTCTTAAGTGCTTTCCAATTTGAATTGACAATTCTCTGGTTGGAGAAAGAATTAAGGCAGATAAAGATTTATTCTGATTTAGTCTTTGTATAATTGGAATCCCAAATGCAGCTGTTTTACCGGTACCAGTATTAGCAATTGCTAAAATATCTTTACCCTCAAAACCAGGGACTATTGCTCTTTGTTGAACAGGAGTTGGTTTTACAAGGTTTAAGCTTTTTAGATTAAATAAGATTTCTTTGGAAATACCAAGGTTAAGAAAATTGTCCATTTTAGATAAAAATATGAAACTAACTAACACATAAATAAATCAAAGAAGCAAGGTTAATATTAAAAAAAAAAAAATTCTAAAAATATCTGAAAAACTTTTGTTATAATTTTAGTGATATTATTTTTTAAATTAAGTATTTGAGAACAATAATTCGAGTATATTATGATTTTTGAAATTAAAAACCTTCATTACAGCATATCAGGAAAACTAATTCTTAAAAAAATAAATTTAAAAGTTGGTGATAGTAAGCATCTATTAATTCAAGGACCTTCAGGTTGCGGAAAAACAACTCTATTAAACTTAATGTCAGGGTTGTTAAAACCAGATTCAGGAGATATTTTATTTAAGAACAAAAATCTATCAAACTTGGGGGAAAATGAAGTTGATTTGATTAGAAGTGAAAACTTTGGTTTTATTTTTCAAAAACTACATTTAATCGGTCATCTTAATGTAAAACAAAATATAAATCTTGTGAGAAAAAAAAAATCACAAAATGCTGACAATATTCTTGAATCTCTTGGACTTTCAAACAAAGACAGACAGTTAGCAAAGTATCTTAGTTTTGGAGAGGCACAACGTGTTGCCATTGCTAGGGGAATAGCCAATGATCCGAAAGTTATATTTGCAGATGAACCGACCTCTTCACTTGACGATTCAAATGCTAGGAATGTAATGAACCTTATTTTCAAGCAAGCAAGGCGAATAGGATCGACGCTTATAGTATGTTCTCATGATAATAGGATAAACAAATATTTTAAAAGTTTTATAAAGCTATAAAATGAACGACATTAATTTTATTTACTATTCTCTTAAATCTCGATGGCTTAATAGTTCTCTTTCAATATTTTTGACAGCTTTTGGACTCGCTATTGCTATAATTGTAAATCAGTTTAGTTATCATTTTGATAATCGACTTAAAAATGATGGAAAGAATATTGATATCGTAATTGGTGCTAAAGGTAGTCCTTTACAATTAGTTTTATCTACTGTGTATCATATCGACATCCCCACAGGAAATATTTCTTACAATAAAGTTAAAAAGTATCTTAATAGCCCTCAGATAGAATATTCCATTCCATTGGCACTTGGAGATAATTGGAATGGTTATAGAATTGTAGGGACAAATTATGACTATATAAAACATTATAAAGGTAAATTAGAACATGGAAGAGAATGGAATAAAAATTTTGAAATTGTAGCTGGCTCATCAGTTAAAATAGAAATAAATGATGAAATCAAAGGTGCTCATGGCCTTGTTGATACTGGAAAAGTCCACTCTGATGAAAAATATAAGGTTGTAGGTATTTTAAAACCTACTGGTACTGTAATTGATAGGTTATTATTTACCTCACTTAATTCAGTTTTAGAAATTCATAATCTTCATCACCTTGATGAAAAAGACCATCACGAACATCATAATGAAGAAAGTAAAGAAGATCATCACGAACATCATAAAGAAGAAATTATAAAAAAAGATAATCATCATATTGATGATCACAGTAAAAATGATGAAAAACACGAACATACACAAAAAAAAGCTACTGATGTGTTTGATGAACAAAATATTACTGCATTTTTAATCAAAACTAATAATCCAATAGCTAACATAAATCTCCCGAGACTAATTAATAAAGAAAGCTCAATGCAAGCTGCTAACCCTGCATTCGAGATTACAAGACTTTCTTCAATGCTAGGTATTGGTTCTAAAGGCTTTAAATTTTTATCAATAATATTAATTATTATTGCTGCTTTAAGTGTTTTTTCAGGGCTGGCTGGAAATTTAGAAAATAGACTAAAAGATTTAGCCGTTTTAAGAGCGATCGGTTATACTAAACAAAGAATTTTTAAAATTATTACTTTAGAAGGTGGAGTAATTACTTTCATAGGAATAATAGTAGGTATATCCATTTCGTTAATAAGTTTTAACATTCTTGCAACTTCAATCACACCGTTGAATATGACTGAAATTTCATTCACTCTCACAAAAGATTTTTTTCTTATCATATTATTAGTATTATTGTCAGGGATATTTGCAGCAGTTTTTCCTGCATACAGAGGTAGTAAAATTAGCGTTGCAAAACAACTTTCAGAGAATATATAAAGTGTACAGTAGTTAAAGTTTTATGGTTTTGTTTAATAAATTTTATATTTTTTGTTTTTGTCTCTTATTTTCCTTCAGTGTAAGCTTACAGGCCCAAGAAAACGATGCATTCGATTTTGACGAAAACATTGAAAACAATAACCTTCTCAGCTTTGTTGAAGATTTTATAGATCTTCCCCCTGGTGGAACACCCTGGAAAGTTTTTGGTGAAACTAAGATGAATGAATACCCTATAATAGACAAAGATGGAAATGAATGGATAGGTGTCCGCCCTTCATTTTCAAAAGAAGTAAAAAAACTTGATAAGAAAGAAATATTAGTTCAAGGATATATGTTTCCATTAGAGCAGGACGATGAGCAAAATTTATTTCTTTTAGGTCCTTTCCCATTGAGTTGTCCGTATCACCCTCATACATCATCTAATTTGCTAATTGAAGTTCATGCTGACGTACCAGTTTTGTTTTCATATGAAGCAGTAAATATTACCGGTAAACTTGAATTAGTTCCGAATGATGAAGAATATAATATGTTTTTTAGACTGAAGAATGCTAAGTTAGTAGCAAAATAATATTGAAAACAGTTATTTTTTTTTTTCTGGATATTCAGCTGGGCATTTAACCTTATTATTTTTAAAAACAAGTTTGTCCTGACCATTTATAGTGTTGTAAATACATATTTTTTTTGATCCCTGCTGATAAGACTTAGATAGTCCCATACCCATAATAGCTCCTGAAAAATTTTCTTCATTAAAGATTTCTTCAATATTATATTGGTCTACAGCAAATGTATTCTTCATAAAAACATATGACAGGACTGTAAAGAAACTAAATATTTTTAAAAAAATCCACACAAAAGAATAACTTAATAAAGATGAATATGAAATTTATCTTATAACTAAAATTATATTTTAGAAGCATTTTTTTAGTTTACTGACTAATCTTACTCATTCGTTTCCTCTCGTGTGGATCTAAGTAAAATTTTCTTAGCCTCAAGTTATTTGGCGTAACTTCAAGTAGTTCGTCTTCTTTTATAGAAGAAATCATTTGTTCAAGTGACATTTTTAAAGGAGGAATTAAAACAACCGCTTTATCAGAACCAGAAGCTCTTACATTCGTAAGTTGTTTACCTTTCAATACATTTATTTCTAAGTCATTTTCTTTGTTATGTTCACCCAATACCATTCCTTTGTAAACTTTTGTTTGAGGTTCAATATACATTACTCCTCTTTCCTGAAGGTTAAAAATTGCATATGCAACAGCTGCCCCAGTTTCTGTTGAAATTAAAGACCCGTTTTGTCTATTTATAATTTCTCCTTTAAATTCTTCATAACAAAGAAAGACCCTATTTAAAACACCTGTACCCCTAGTCTCTGTGAGAAATTGACTTTGATAACCAATCAAGCCTCTAGAGGGTGTTTTAAAAATGATTCTTGTTTTTAATGAGTTTGATGTTTTCATATCAATCATTTCTGCTTTTCTTTTATTCATAGAATTTATTACAGTGCTAGAATACTCTTCGTCAACATCAATTGTTACTTCTTCAATTGGTTCATATTTGACAGAATTTTGATCTTTAAATAAGACTTTAGGTCTTGATACTGATAACTCAAAGCCCTCACGTCTCATTGTTTCAATAAGAACACCCAGCTGAAGCTCACCTCTTCCACCAATTTCAAATGAATCTTTATTGTCATTCTCTTTAAACGATATTGCAACATTGGTTTCAGCCTCGGCTAACAACCTTTCTCTAATTAAATTTGATGTAACTTTTTGTCCTTCTTGACCAGCATATGGAGAGCTATTTACTGTAATGGTAATTGACATTGTCGGAGGATCAATTGGGGTAGATTCTATAGGTTTATTTAAAGACGGCTCACATATAGTATCAGACACAGATGTTTTAGTTAACCCTGCCACACAAACTATATCTCCGGCCTTAACTTCTTTGACGGCAATTCTTTTATTACCTTCAAAACCAAACAGCTTTGTTAATCTTCCATTTTCAACAACATTTCCGTCTAGATTTATTGATTTAACAGTGTCATTGATCTTTATACTCCCACTTTCTACTTTTCCAATTAAACATCTTCCAAGATAAGGATCAGAATCCAATAATGTAGTGAGCATAGAAAAAGGTTTATTTATGTCTAAATTCGGTTCAGGAATATGCTCTATGATTAAGTCTAATAAGGAGAAAAGATTTTCTTTTTTATCATTTAAGTTTTTTATAGACCATCCATCTTTACCAGAGGCATAAAGAATAGGAAAATCAAGTTGTTCATCATTAGCATTTAAGGATACAAACAAATCAAATACTTCATCTAACACCTCATTGGCTCTACTATCTTTTTTATCTATTTTATTTACAATTACTATTGGCTTTAAACCACAAGACAATGCTTTGCCTAAAACAAACTTAGTTTGAGGCATTGGTCCCTCTGCAGCATCTATAAGTAGTATTACTCCATTGGCCATTGACAGGACTCTTTCAACTTCTCCACCAAAATCTGCATGACCAGGGGTATCAATTATATTTATCTTTACATCTTTCCATTTAATTGATGTTGGTTTTGCTAAAATTGTTATTCCTCTCTCTTTTTCTAGGTCTCCTGAATCCATAAGCCTTTCCTCGAGGTTTTCATTTTCTCTGAACATACCGCTTTGCTTTAATATTGAGTCTATCAATGTAGTTTTTCCATGATCAACATGTGCAATGATTGCAAGATTTCTGATAAATTGAGACATAAAAGGATTTGATGTAAAAAAGTTAAAATTGTTTATACATCTTTAATGCATAATTATAAACTTTGAAACAGGATTAGTTTTTTTATTAAATTATTTAAAAAAATTAAACCTCATATCTAACATAACGTAATATTTGTAAATTATTGATATTATTTAGAATTTACCCTTAAGCATTTTCCAAAATTCACTGTAATCATCGTTATCAAAATTTCTGAGATTAATAAAGTTGGCATGACTTTCAGGTTTCTTCAAATCAAATTGTATTCCCCATAAAGCTTTATAATCATACGGCAGCGTTCCATAACGAAGATCTCCTATTACATTATTATAGTCAGGATGCAAAAAAATGTAATTTTGAGAAAAATATGCAAACCTTCTAATATCATTTCTTAGCAAAGAGTCCTGGGGTAAATCAGAAAATACAGTTTCCTTATCTATAAAACTTACTTCCGTTCCTTTTTTAAATCTTATTTGACCTATAATCGGAGAATAAACAGCATCTATATAATAAGTTGTTGATGTTTGGTAAACTGTTCTCCAAAGAATGTTATTCCCTATTGTAGGGTTTAGAAGTATTCTTTCAATTTTATGCCCTCTTTCGATTGCAACTTTTTTTATAAATTCTTTAATATTTTGATGTTGATACACTCCTAATACTAAATAAACACAAGAAAAAAAAACCCCTAATCTTACATATAATAACGACCTCATAAATATTGAAATTAATATAAAAATTAAAAGTGTGAAAGTATATATCGGATCTATAATCGAAATAATATTCCAGCTGAACCTTTTATCTAAAACTGGCCAAAGTAATTGAGTTCCATAACTAGTACAAGAATCAAGGAACCCATGTGTTAAAAATCCAGCCGCTGAATAAAAATATATTTCTTTAAAGCTTAAACTTTTCCTTAAAAATAAAAAAAGAAATAAACCTGTTATTAATGCACCAAGTGGAACAAAAAATATTGAGTGTGTAAAATGTCTGTGAAATTCTAATGATAATAAAGGGTCTGTGCTAGATTTAATTAAAATATCGAGATCTGGGGTTAATCCCCCAAAAAAGCCACACAGTGAGGCTAGTTTTAGCTTCTTTGACTTGCTTAGTGAGCCGGCCAAGCTAGCCCCTAAAATTCCCTGAGAAACTGGATCCATATACAGAAGAAATTAAAAAAACAACAATAAGATAAGTTTTCTAGTTATCTATAACTTTTTTCTTTATTTGAACCCTTAAAGGTTAGATTGTTTTTTTTTGTCTGTTTATCTGAAGATTTAACAGTTTGATCATTTGAGCAACCACTTGTTTTGCCGAAGCTTTTAGTGATAGTGTCTACAAAAGTTGCCCCAGAAGCCTGGTTAAAGCTTAATGAAAGCATAAATAATAATGATAAAATTTTCATATTACATAAATAACTAATTTAATTTGAATTACAATCAATAATTTATAAGACTTTAATTCTTGCTATCTCTACTGGTGTATACTTATTGGTAACTTTAGTTATACCCATTGATACGCAGTCAATATCTATCTCATAACTTTTATGAATCGCTAAGGTATTTAATGTTGTCATATTATTAAAGACATTCTGATTATCTAAATTAAAGTTATCAGGATTAAAAAGCCTTGTTGCACACCAGTATGGAGTATAATCTCTTTGTAAAAGATACTCATTGAGATCGTTGGGATAACTCTGATGATTTTCAAGCCATAATATTGGTTTAAATTTTTTAAGTAATTTTTCACCACCTTTTAAAACATCAATTTCCATAAGCTCAACATCAACTTTTATGAAATTACATTTAGGTAAATTTAAAAAATCATCCAATTTTAAAATATTTACCATATTTTTATTTTCGTATTTAATAGTCCCACAATCTGAATTTTTATATTTATCTGATAACGTAAAACCACCAAAATTGCCAAGCTTTGAAAAATCCATTTCATCAATCATAATTTGTGTTTTTCTACTACCAACTCCATTGTGAAATGTCTCAACGTTTATAAAATTATTTAATTCAATATTCTTATTTAACACATCATAAACAAATAATTGAGGCTCAAAAGAAAATACCTTCCCATTATTTCCTACAATTTTAGCAAATGGAACCGTTAATAAACCTATATTTGCACCGATATCAAAAACATAATCACCTGGCTTAATAAATTTTTTTATTATTGAGAGTTCTATTTCTGAGAATTCACCATACTTTCTTAAGGCAGTTCCCATATGCTCATCATTAGAAATAAACTTAAATAAACCGTGTCTTCCTTTTACTTGATCTAGAAGATATTCCATACAAGGTATCAGCAAAAAATATGCCAATAAACTTTCATAAAAAATAAATTATTAAAATCTTATTTTACTACAATTCTACCACAATTTATTTACTTAAAAGTTCAATTTTTGAAGTGAATGAACTGGGGTTTTTTTCTCGATATGCAAAATCTTTTTTTACGTATTCATCCTGATTAACAAAGATATCAATTAATTTTTTTCTGGCAAAATTAGAAGAATTAATCTCTTCACAACTGTAAAAGTCTGTTATCCATTCTTTGACTCCAACTTTAAGAGAGGTTTGATCAAAATACGTCTTTTGATTTTCATTAACATTCTCTTTATCAATATCAAAGCTTACTGAATCTGATTTAAAATCTGATTCGATCATAACATACTCGTCTTTTGATTTTTTTTTCCACAACTGATATTTTTTAACACCCTTTTCTGTAGAAATTTCCCCAATATTTGGCCATAAAGTTCCAATTATATTTTTGTGCTCAAATACTAAAATATCTCTAAACGCCATAGAGTTAATAACCATACCATAAGGAATATTATCAAACCCAATACTCCAAGATTTATTAATGTATTGACATTTGAATATTTGATTTTTAAAAAATCCATTTAGTATTTTATTTAAATTTGTTCTTTCACTAAACTCTGCTGAGTATAAACCTTTAGCTGATAAAAATACAAATGTTATCAAAGTTATTATTTTTTTTAAATTTGTCGTCCACATTTAGAATAACCTTACTCTTAAACCAATTGAAGACATTACTTAAATAATTTTTTCAAATCAAGAAATAATTAGGGAGATAGTCATTTTATATCTTATTATCCTTAATTAATGATTCAATATTAAAGTTTTTTTTAAATTCATCAAAATTTTTAAAAGCATTGCATTCCCCTCTAAATGAAGAATATTTTTGAAATGCTAGCGTTTTTCTATTGATTTTTACATCATCGAAAAAAATATTATTTTCATCTGTGTAATACTTACCTATTTCTCTTTTTTTTAACTCTAATTTTTCTTTTCCTCCTTTAGGTTTATATTCATAAGCCCTATCTTCTTCAAAGAAAAACCCAATAGTATTACCGTAAATCAAACATATTACACCTTTTCCATCTAATTCTCCTGCACTTACAGCCTTAAAAAACAATACTATTAAAATAAAAAATATTTTCATCTTTCCTCTAAAATAAATGGCTGACATATGTATTCAATACTTGTATCAACTCTAACATTATCATTTTCGCCACAGTTATAATAGCACTGCCTTTCACTATCTTTAATGGATCTGTCTATTACCTCGTTAAATAATTCACATTCAGTGAGATATTTTTTTCTATTAATCTCATTAGCGTTCTTGATAGACTTGCTGGAATCTTTTTTGTCATAAAAATTTACATTGTAAATAGTAAAAATTATCAGAACAAAAATAGAAATAGCAAAAATCATCTTAAACATTTTTTTACTATTTTTTCTTAAATCCTTTAAGCGTATCGGTTAATAAATTTATCATCTTTTTGTAATTTTTCCCTTTTATGTATTTTTCTCTCTCGGTATCATCCATCTCATCTCTCATAAACCTTTCAAACTCTTGATGAATACTCTCTTTTAAATTATTATTATTCATAACTATATTTTATTAATCCTTTTTATTATTAAACAAAAATTTAGTTGATTATTCAAATATTAATGTTTAGTATCGAAATACCATCCATATGGTTAAAAAGTGGCGCATAGTACATGCGTTAAAAGTACATACTTATTAACTTTACAACTGAAAAGGAGTGAAAAGTATGTTATTAACCAAAAGCATCGTAAAATTTAATAAATTACTGGTTAAAATTCCAAAGCAAACAAGACGTGTTTGGGATCTGGCTGAAAATAGATGGGGATATAAGTTCTTATCTAAAAAAAAGTAATTTGTTATAGATATTTAAAACGGTAGGTGAAAGCTTGCCGTTTTAATATTTTCTTTTAAAAACTTAATAAAAAAATTATGATAAGTTATGTTAAAGTTAGTTTTAATTATTTTCATAACATTAATTTCTTCCTGCTCTAAAAACTTTAAGGAAGCTGACGTTAATTTGATTTTCCCTAGGAATATTGCAAAAATTGAAGGAAAGCATGCGATCTTCATAAAAGATGATAATTTTGTTCAAAAAAGAGATTTTAAATCTGACGACTGCGAGTCCTGGGCTGTAGATTTAAAATTACAAGAACTATTTGATAATTCTTTCTTAAGACTATCTGATATGATGTTTAAAAACTTAACAGTTTATAGAGGAAAATCTATAGATTTAGAGAGAAAACTTAAGCAATTCAAAACTATAATTATCATAGAGAAGAATCTGGCTTTAACTTCATTTTCTACCATTGGAAATAATGGTATTTTTAATATCAAATTAAATTCAAATTTTAGAATTAAAAGTGGACAAAATGAAATTAAGACAAATGTTCAGTCTGAACAAAATTGGAAAAAAAATGTTTTCTTAAATTGTAAGTTAGTTGATGGCTCTAAAAAAGCTTCTGAAGAAGCATTCAAAAGTCTTCTCAACCAAGCGTATAATAATATTTATGCTTCAGTTTTTAGTTTAAGTAGATAAAAGTTATGCTTAAACGGAGGGAGTTTTTTAAATTTCTATTTTATTTTCTTTTTTTCAATCTTAACGCTCGATATCTTCACGCAAGACAAAAAACTAATTCAACCAAAGTTTTATCAAGTTTAATATTTAATAAATTTCTTTTAAATATTAATCACCCTGAAAGACCTGAAAGAATAAAATATATTATTGATTTCTTAAATCATTCAAAGTTATCAGGTTTATTAGAATATTTTGAAAAACAAAGGGATGTTGATATTTGGATTAAGGAGATCCACACCAAAAAACATATAGATTCTTTAAAATTAAATTTTACGTTAGCAGAAATTGTATCGAGACATGCTGTGGCTATTTGTCTAGAGGGTGTTGACAGAATAATTAAAAAAAACAACACAAATGTTTTTTGTGCTGTCAGACCCCCAGGTCACCATGCACTTAATACAGGGAAAGACGAAGGTTTTTGTTTTTATAACTACATAGCTATTTCAGCTAGATATATCCAAAAGAGATATAATGTATCTAGAATCCTTATTATTGACTGGGATTATCATCACGGAAACTCAACTGAACATTTCTTTTATGATGATCCTTCAGTTTTATTTTTTTCTACGCATGATCAATTTGCATATCCTGGAACAGGGTCACCAAATAGAAAAGGGAAA
>NTKR01000036.1 GCA_002457065.1 alpha proteobacterium MED-G10
GCAGGAATTATTTCTAAACTTGGACTGTCTCTCATATCGTCAGTGTTTGGTTTAAAAGTCAAGCCTAGTATACAAATAACTTTTTTTTTTCTTTTACCAATAGAATTTAAAATTCTTTTGTGCATAGATCTTTTTCTTTTATCATTACTCTCAACAACATTCTCAATCAAGCCTAATGGTGATTTGTGATCTTGAGCAGTCTTTACCAAAGCAAGTGTATCTTTTGGAAAACAAGAACCACCATACCCTGGTCCTGGATGAAGAAACTTCTTCCCTATTCTTCCATCTAAGCCTATACCTATTGAAACATCATTTACATTTGCCCCCACTTTTTCACACAAGTTTGAAATTTCATTTATGAAGGTAATTTTTGTTGCCAAAAATGAATTTGCCGCATACTTTATTAACTCTGCAGTTTCTCTATCAGTAAATATTATTGGTGTTTCTAGTAAATATAAAGGTCTGTATAATTCTTTTAATATATTCTTAGCTTTTTCAGATTTACATCCAATAACAACCCGATCAGGACGCATAAAATCATTAATTGCCGAACCTTCTCTAAGAAATTCAGGGTTTGACGCAACATCAAACTTAAGATTAGGATTTATTTTTTTTATAATTTTTGAGACATTTTCACCTGTACCAACTGGAACTGTTGATTTATTGACAATAACAGAGAAGTTTTTTAAGTTTTTTGCAATTTCCTCTGCCACAGCATAAACATAAGAGAGATCCGCGTGGCCATCTTTCTTCCTTGAAGGAGTTCCGACCGCTATAAAAATAGCATCTGATCGATTAACAGATTTAGATAGATCAATTTCAAATTTTAAACGCCCTTGATTAATATTTTTTTTTACTAATTCATCTAACCCTGGCTCATAAATTGGAATTATACCCTTCCTGAGGTTTCTAATTTTTTCTTCATCTTTATCTACACAAGTTACATTCACCCCAAATTCGGCAAAACATGTTCCTGAGACAAGGCCTACATAACCTGTTCCAATAATCGTTATATTCATAATTTCCTCAACATTGATCTTAATTTTGATTTAATTTCAGTGTCATTCAAACCAAAATTTAAATTAGCTTCAACAAAACCCAGTTTGTTTCCGCAATCATACCTATTTCCATCAAATTCAACTCCAAATAAGCCTGGACTACCAACTAAATTTAACAAGCTATCAGTTAATTGTATCTCACCTCCAAAACCTCTTTTTTGGGAAGACAAATATTCAAATATTTTTTGATTTAGTATATATCTTCCTACTATCGTTAAGTTTGATGGAGCATCTTTAATCTTTGGCTTCTCGACTAAATTTGAAATAGAATAGAAATTTGACATTTTTTTTTTAATTTTAATTACACCATATTTTGAAACATCTTTTTTCTTAACTTTTTCTAAACCAATGACAGAGCCACCGCGTGTTTGTGAGTGAATATTAATTAGTTGCTTAA
This sequence comes from alpha proteobacterium MED-G10, assembly GCA_002457065.1. Lineage (GTDB taxonomy): Bacteria > Pseudomonadota > Alphaproteobacteria > Methylaequorales > Methylaequoraceae > MED-G10. The sequence goes on from NTKR01000036.1 coordinate 1,456, forward strand.
TAGCTGGAATTTTTGACAAAATTATGTCATCTGGAAGAATTACTGCAAAATCCTCCTTTTTTCCAATTAACTTTCTTGCACACCAAACAGCGTGACCTAATCCTTTAGGCTCATCCTGAATAATAAAGGTAAAAGAACCAAGAGTTGTCTGGGATCGAATCACGTCAATTTTTTCATTTTTGTTTTTTCTTTTAAGAGCGTTTTCAAGAATTTCAGACTTATCAAAATGTTCGATTATCGAATTTTTTCTCGAAGAAGTCACGAATATCATTTCTTTTATCCCGGATAAAGCAGCTTCAATAACCGCCCACTCAATAATAGGTTTATCAAGAATGATCAGCATTTCTTTAGGTATTGATTTGGTTGCTGGCAAAAATCTGGTTCCTAAACCAGCTATGGGAAAGATAGCTTTAGTAATTGACGACATAAAAAAAAGGTTAAAGAAAAAATAAAAAAAACTCAACCTAAAAGAATTTCTCTCGCTTCATTCAACTTTTTTGTTATCCAATCGGATCCTCCTAAATCTGGATGATTCTTCTTCATTAATTTTTGATAACTATCTTGTATATCTTTTTTTGTAGCATTTTCATTGAGGCCAAGAATATCTAAAGCTTCTTTTCTGGACATTGAATTTTTTCTTGGTTGATTATATTGTTTGTTTAAAAAAACTTTTGCAACAAACTTTATTAAATTCCCCCATCTGAACAAAATCAGAAAAATTGCTGGAATTGTTGATATAATTGCAGGAAAAAATCTCATCAAATAAATAACAATAAATATTAAAATGAATAAAAGAATAAATTTTAAATATTTTTTAAAAATCAACTTAGGAAGATGAATAAACTCAGTAAGAAAATACATTAAAATCGCTATTAATATTATCGCAGCAACAATATAATAAAACATATATAACCTATGAAAAAATATAAACTTTTATATTTCGTTAGTGAAGATGAATATTTTATTACTCATAAAATAAATCAAGCAAAAACTGCATTTAAGTTTTTTGATGAGATTAGAATAATGTGTAAATTTAGTAGCTACTCTAGAAAAATTAAATTATCAGGTTTTAAAACTATAAATTTCAATTTTAGTAGAAAATCAATTAACCCAATATTAAATCTCAAATCATTAACAAAATTTTTTTCAATAATAACTCAATACAAACCAGACGTAATTCAGTGTTTCGCACTTAAACCAATTCTTTACTCTGTAATAATAAATTTTTTTCTTAAAAAAGACGTAAAAATTATATGTTGTGTAGTTGGAATGGGTTATCTAATTATAAATAAAAATTTTTTCGCTAAGGTGTATAAATTCATTTATTTTTTTCTATTAAAAATATTTATAAATAAGAAAGTTTTTTTTGTTTTTCAAAACGCAGATGATTATTACTTGTTTAGAAAAAAAAAAATAATAACAAAAAATAATTCAAATCTAATTAGAGGGTCAGGAGTTTGTACAGAAAAATTTAAATCAAACAATCAAAAAAAAATATATGACCTTATTTTTCATTCAAGAATCATAAAAGATAAAGGAGTCTTTGAATTAATTAATGCAATAAAAATATTAAGAAATCAAAACGTATACTTTAAAACTTTATTCTTAGGCGACCTAGATAAGGAAAATAGGTCCTTTATAAGCGAAGAACAAGTTAACTTTTGGGTAAAGGAAAAATTAATTATTTGGAAAAGAAAAACAAACAATGTTTTACCATTTTTACAAAAATCTAAAATTTCAATTTTACCATCTTATCGCGAAGGACTTCCTAAAAGTTTATTAGAAGCTGCAAGCTGCAAGCTACCAATAATATCAAGCGATGTTCCCGGTTGTAGAGAAATCTGTATAAATAATTTCAATGGCTTTCTAGTACAACCAAAAGACTCGGAATCATTATCAAAGTCAATTCAAAAGCTATTGTACAATCCAAATTTAATAAGAAAGTTCGGAAAAAATAGCAGGGAAATTGTAATCAAACAATTTAGTGATCAGATTATTTCAAGTGAGTTTCTAAAATTATATAAAAGAGTAATTAAAAAAGCCCTTTGATATTTCCATCATCTCCAACGCAAACTTCATATGCAGCTGGTTTTTTAGGCAAACCTGGCATAGTCATAATATCACCAGCAATCGCAACAATAAACTCTGCACCGGCTGAAAGCCTTATTTCTCTGATATGAATCGTGTGACCTTCTGGAGCGCATTTTTTTGATGCATCTGTACTAAAGCTGTACTGAGTTTTTGCCATACATACTGGAAAATCATCAAAACCAAGTTTTGAAATTTCTGTAAGTTTTTTTTCTGCCTGAGCCGAAAACGTAACTTCTTTAGCCCTGTATATTTCATTACAAATTTTATTAATTTTTTCTTTTGGTTTATCTTTATCTTCATACAGGAATTTGAGATCAGAGAGGTTTCCTTCAATTGTGCTTACAACAGTTTCAGCCAATTTTGCTGCACCTTCTCCTCCATTTGACCAATGTTCAGCAAGCACGGCATTAACACCAGAGTTATTACACACTTCTTGAACTTTTTTTATCTCATTTTCAGTATCAGTTGGGAACCTGTTAATCGCAACAACTGTTGGCAATCCAAATTTAGACAGGTTTTCAAGATGTCTTAAAAGATTTGGAAGTCCTGCTTCTAATGCTGAAAGATTCTCTTCACCCAAGTTCTTAGGGTCAGCATCACCATGAAGTTTTAAAGCCCTAACAGTGGCAACTACAACTGCACACTCAGGTACCAATCCAGCTTTTCTACATTTAATATCTAAAAATTTTTCAGCACCAAGGTCTGCTCCAAATCCAGCCTCTGTCACAACATAATCAGCGAGCTTAAGTGCTGTTTTTGTAGCAATTACTGTGTTACAACCGTGCGCAATATTTGCAAAAGGTCCACCGTGAATAAAAGCAGGGTTATTTTCCAATGTTTGAACCAGATTCGGTTTTAGAGCGTCTTTTAATAAAACAGACATAGCACCATCCGCTTTTATATCCTTGCATAAAACTGGTTCTAAATCTCGAGTATAACCGACAATAATTTTACCAAGTCTGTCTTTAAGATCATCAAAATTCTTTGATAAACAAAGAATTGCCATTACCTCGGAGGCTACGGTAATGTCAAAACCATCTTCTCTGGAAAAACCATTGGCTATTCCTCCTAGAGAATTGACTATTGATCTCAGCGCCCTATCATTCATATCAACAACTCTCCTCCAGGTTACCCTCCTAGGATCTATGTTAGGTTCAATATTCCAATAAATGTGATTATCAATCATAGCAGATAAAAGCATATGGGCTGACGTAATAGCATGAAAGTCTCCAGTAAAATGAAGATTTATGTCTTCCATTGGTACCACCTGTGCATAGCCTCCTCCAGCCGCTCCACCTTTCATTCCAAAACAAGGACCTAAGCTAGGTTCTCGCAAGGCTACCATGGCTTTCTTCCCAATAAAATTTAAGCCATCTGTTAAACCCACTGAAGTGGTTGTTTTACCTTCACCTGCTGTGGTTGGAGTCATTGCTGTAACTAGTATAAGTTTTCCATCTTTACGAGATTCTAACTCTTTCAAACAATCCTCACCTATTTTTGCTTTGTAATGACCATAGGGAATTAAATTTTCTTCACTTATTGAAAGGCTTTCAGAAGCTAAATTAGCAATACGGTTTTTCTTAGCTTCACGAGCAATTTCTAAATCTGTTTTATAATCAGCCATAAACGTTAGTTTAAAACATTTGTTTGGATTGATCTACACTTTTTTAAATTCAGTAGCTGAAGTGACTCGCTTTTAGATGATTCCTCAATCAAAAATTTATTTTGAATTTGATATGCCTCTTTTTCTCTAAATATATCTTGTAAATTTTCTCCATTTATGTGTTGAAGCGCATGTATCATTTCATGAAGAAGAATTGACTTATTGCACAAATGATTAAAGTCAAGTTCAGAAATATAAATTCCCTCTTCCGGAAGAAAAAAACCAAGAATTGGACATTTTCCTCTGCACGCAATCATTTGTATTTCTTCAGCTTTTAACAGAATAACATCAAAATCAAATAATAATCCGTTAAAATGTGTATTATTATTTATCCAATTAACTAAATATTTAATTATTTCCGGATCAAGCATATTTAAGTTATAAAATAAAAATGAAAAAAGAAAATAAAATTTCTGGTTATTCAGCAAAAATTTTAGTTGAAACAAAGTGTGTTGATATCAGCTTAAAAAAAAAATTCAAATTAACATCAGGCAAAGAAAGTCCAATATATTGTGATTGCAGAAGAATAATTTCTTTTCCAAAACAAAGGGATCAATTAATTAATTTTGCTATAAAAAAAATTCAAAGTGAATGCTCACTTGAGAAAATTAATAATATTGCAGGCGGTGAGTCAGCCGGGATCCCATTTGCTTCTTTTATCTCTCAAAAAACTAACCATCCTTTATCATATATCCGTAAAGAGAAAAAAAAATTTGGAAAAAATTCTCAAATTGAGGGAATCATTAAACCAAAAGAAAATGTCTTATTAGTTGAAGACTTGATGACTGACGGAGGAAGTAAAATTAATTTTATTAAAGCTATTTTAAAAACAGGAGCAAATATTTCGGCTATATTTGTAATTTTTAATTATGGAATCAATCTTGACTATTTCTTAATAAATAAAAAGAAAATAAAAATTATTTATTTGGCAACTTGGAGAGAGGTAATTGAAGAATATGTTAAAAAAAAAAGTATTACAAAAAAAGATAGAAAATTAATTGAAGAATTTCTTTATTCAATTGGTGTTAAAAATTTGAAATCTTACCCTTAAAAGAAGTTGTAGCTATTGCTTTCTTAGTTTTTCTAATAGCTCCTGATAAGTAACTTTTTCTTCCACTAATGACAGCTAGTTTCATCGCATCAGCCATATTTATTGGATCATGAGATCTAGCTACTGATGAGTTCAAAAGAACTCCATCAAATCCTAATTCCATAATTCTGCATGCATCACTAGGACTTCCAATGCCAGCGTCAACGAATACTAAACCTTTACACATTGATCTTATCAACTCAAGATTATGTTCATTTCTTATTCCTAATCCCGAACCAATGGGAGAAATCAGAGGCATAACGACTTCACAACCAAGATCCTCCAGTCTTTTACACAAAATTGGATCGTCAGAACAATAACAGAATATTTTAAATTTTTTTTTGATCAGATCCTCACATGTTGAATAAAGCTCTATGGGGTCAGGAAGTAACATCTCATCCTCACTTATTAATTCAAGCTTAATCCAATTAGTATCCAATGACTCTCTTGCTAATTCTGCTGTTAAGATTGCCTCTTTTTTAGTAAAACACCCTGCTGTATTGGGAAGAAATGTATATTCTTTTTTAATTTGATCAAAAAAGTAATCTTTTTTATTTACGCTAAGTCTTCTTATGGAAATAGTAACTATTTCCGACTCTGACTTTTCAATAGATTTGTTCATTACATCTATATTTGGAAACATAGAAGATCCCATTATCAGTCTAGATTTAAAGCTTTTATTATCAATTATTAAATTATCATTTTCCAAATCAACCTCCAAAAAAGGGTTGCACAATTTCAATTTCGTCACCCTTGAGAATTTTTTTGCTTTTCCACTTTGACTTTTGAATCAGTTCATAATTTACAGCTACAGCAACTTTAATATTTTTATGTTTAAGATAGTTTTTAATTAATTCATCTAAAAAATTTTCTTTTTTGGTATCAATTTGGAATTGTTTACCATTAATTGTAAAGTAGTTCTTTTCCATAAGCTTTAAAATTCACAGATTAAATCTTTTAGGGGAAAAAAAACAGTACTTATTTGGAATTTTTTTTTCCAAAACGTAATCTGTCACTATTGATGCCGTTATTGGTGCCAGGAGAATCCCATGCCTATAGTGACCAAAAGAACAAATAACGTCTTTATCAATATTAAGGTTCCCTATAATTGGATTTCCATCAACAATCGCTGACCTTAATCCTGCAGATATTTTTTTGAATTTAAACTTTTCGATTTCCGGGAGTGATTCCCATAAATATTTACTTAAATATAATATCTCATCTAATGTGACATCCTCATCAAAACCTTTTTCATCTTCAGTGGCTCCAACAGCAATTTGATTGTTTTGCCGGGGAGCAATATAAATGTTCTTAAACCATAGGTTATTCTCAAACATTTTTGTGTTTGTTTGAAATATCATTGAAACACCTTTTAAAGGTCTCATCTCGAAACTTACATTCATTGAATTTTTTAATAAAAGATTGCTCCAGGCACCACAACATACAACAATTTTTTCAGCTTTAATTTCCGATTCATTGAAAATTAATTTGTTTTTCTTGAAAATAAATTTTTCAAAATTTTCTACAGTTTTAATCTCCCCACCCTTTTTAAAAATGCTTTTTCTTAGATAACTTTCTAATAAATGAGGTTCAACTTGGTTATTATTCTTACAATACAATGAGCCCTCTATGTTTGAATTCAAATTAGGTTCGATTTTTAATGTTTCATTTTTGTTGAGCAACTCAGTTTTATAACCAAGGTTATCAATAAATTTCTTTTTAAATTGAATTTCTTCAAGGTCATCTAAATTTTGAGCAACGAGCATTGAAGAATTATTTTTTAAACCAATTATTTTAGATTCACTTTTATATTGTTTTTTTTTATCCCATAGTGCCTTTGAATCTAACATCAAATCAAAAAGCTCCTTTTCATATGGTTTAGACTCAATTAAAGGGGCTAACATCCCAACTGATGCTGATGTGGCACTCGCTTTTTTTTTAAGATTGAGAATAGTAACTTTTTTTCCACTTTCTAGAAGTTCATTCGCAATAAAAAGTCCTATGATTCCAGATCCAATAATAACAATCATAAAAAAAAACCTCTTTTTTCTCTTTTCAAAATTATACTTATCTATTATATCAAATAAAATGAATGATGACTTTAAATTAAAGAAAAGGTTAAGTGAGTTAGCTTATGAGGTAACTCAAAACTCTGCAACAGAACGAGCATTCAGTGGAGAGTACTATGATTTTTTTGAAGAGGGAATATATAAATGTATGTGCTGTGGAAACGAGTTATTTCAATCTGATCACAAATTCAAGTCTAATTCTGGTTGGCCAAGTTTTTATCAATCAAAAGGTATAGATGCCACAAACTATTCAACTGATGATTCTTATGGTATGATAAGAACTGAAGTTAAGTGTAAAAAATGTGGAGCACATTTAGGGCATGTATTTGATGACGGACCCAAGCCCTCTGGAAAAAGATATTGTATCAACTCTGTTGCACTACGATTTTGTAAAAAATGACTGATTATAAAAAAATATTTAAAGAATCTTTGGATAAGCTTAAAGAAGAAGGAAATTACAGAATTTTTGCTGACCTAGAAAAAATTGCAGGTAATTTTCCCCAAGCACTAAATTATCAGGAAAACAGTGTCTCTGAAGTTACAGTTTGGTGCAGTAACGATTATTTAGGTATGAGCCAGAATCAATTAGTCATAGAGAATATGATTGAAGCGATTAATAAAGTTGGTGCAGGATCAGGAGGCACAAGAAATATATCTGGTACAAATCATTACCATGTTTTATTAGAAAGAGAACTATGTTATTTGCATCAAAAAGAATCTGCTCTACTTTTTAACTCCGGATATCTCGCTAACCAAGCCACCTTGTCAACCTTAGGGAAAAAACTGCCTGATTGTGTCTTTTTTTCTGACGAAAAGAATCATGCATCAATGATTCAAGGAATGAAAAACTCCGGTGCGAGAAAAATAATATTCGGACACAACAATTTAAATGATCTTGAAAAAAAGTTAAAGGCAAGTAATGCAGAATCAAAGATAATAGTCTTTGAATCAGTGTATTCAATGGATGGTAATTTTTCGCCAGTTGCAAGGATTTGTGAACTAGCAAAAAAATATAATGCACTTACATTTCTTGATGAAGTGCATGCCGTTGGAATTTATGGAAAAAGAGGAGCTGGAGTTGCTGAAGAAAAAGGTGTAATGAATAAAATAGACATAATTCAAGGTACATTAGCTAAAGCATTCGGTGTTATAGGAGGATATATTACTGGAAACAAAGAAATTATTGATTTTATAAGAAGCTTTGCTTCAGGTTTTATATTTACTACATCATTGCCTCCTTGTATAGCAGCAGGTGCTTACGCCTCAATAAGACACTTGAAGTTTTCTGACATTGAAAAAGAAAAAATGTTTGCAGTTGTAAATAAATTAAAATCCTATTTAAAAAAATATGAAATACCCTTCATTGATAGTGGAAGTCATATAATACCTGTAATTATTGGAGATGCTAAACTATGTAAGAGAGCAAGTAATATTCTACTTGATGAATTCAATATTTATGTTCAGCCAATTAACTTCCCTACCGTTCCAAGAGGAACAGAAAGACTAAGAATTACTGCTTCACCAAATCATACAGACAAAATGGTAAAGGATTTAGCCACGGCACTAAAGAGTGTTTTCAATCAATTAAATATCGTCAAGGCTGCTTAAATCTAGGGTGATAGTATCTTTCTAAACCACTCATTTTTTTTCAAATAAAAGTATTCTCTTTTATGCAATCTAAATTCTCCCTCTTCCCAAAATTCATATGCAATGGGAGTGATTTTTATCCCAACCCAATATGCTGGTCTTGGAATAGGAATATTCTTAAACTTTTTTTCATAATCTTTATATTTTTTTATCAAAAAAGCTCTATTTTTTATCAAAGAAGATTGTTTAGATGCCCAAGCGCCTATTTGACTTCCTCTCAATCTAGACGAAAAATATTCATCAGATTCTTTTTCCAGGCAAATTTTTCCTTTTCCAACTATTCTTATTTGTTTTTTTAAGTTATCCCAATAAAAACACATAGAAAGATTAGAATTTGACTTAAACTGTTTACCTTTATTACTATTTAAGTTAGTAAAAAAAATAAATCCATCAGGTAATATTTTTTTCAATAATACCATTCTTGAATAGGGCTTATTATTGATGGAGGTTGATAAATTAAACGCAGTATGATCAAAAGGATATTCCTTTTTGGCTAATCTAAACCAGGCTTTAAACTTACTAAGTGGATTCATTATTTCTTTTTTAGCTGAAATGTATTATAAAAACATTAATTAAGATTTATAGGTTAATTTAGTATTATAAAACAATGGATTCAATAATAAACTTAAAAGGCAAAAAAGGTGTAATTCTTGGAATTGCAAATGATAAATCTATTGCTTGGGGAATTGCAGACCAACTTCAAGAATGCGGGGCAAAATTAGCATTCTCTTATGTTAACGACTCAATAAAAAAAAGAGTAATACCACTTGCAGAAAAATGTAATTCAAATCTAATTTTTGAATGTGATGTTCAAAGTGATGAAAGCATCGACAATTTTTTTTTAAATATAGCAAAAGAATGGAACACAATTGATTTTTTAGTTCATTCAGTTGCATTTTCTGATAAAAATCAACTAAAGGGTTTTTATGTTGATACTAGCAGAGAAAACTTTCTAAATACTCTTAACGTTTCTTGTTATTCCCTTACAGCAATATGTCAAAGAGCGTCAAAACTTATGACTAATGGTGGTCAAATATTAACACTTTCTTATTTAGGTGCTGAGAGAGTAATGCCTCATTACAATGTGATGGGTGTTGCAAAATCTGCATTAGAAACAAGTGTCAAATATTTAGCAGAGGATTTAGGGAAAAAAAATATAAGGGTTAACGCAATCTCCGCTGGTCCGATTAAAACTTTGGCTGCATCGGGTATTTCTGATTTTAGATATATCCTAAAATGGAATGAATATAATTCTCCATTAAGAAGAAGCACTAATATTGAAGAAGTAGGTAAAAATTCAATTTATTTATTATCAAATTTATCATCTGGTGTAACAGGTGAAACCGTTCATGTTGACTGTGGTTATCATGTGGTTGGTATGAAGGCAGTTGATGCACCTGATATAAGCGTTGAGTAAAAATGACAGGAAATAGCTTTGGTAAAATTTTTAGAGTTACAACTTGGGGAGAAAGTCATGGAGCCGCACTTGGGTGCATTGTTGACGGTGTTCCTCCCAATATATCGATTGATGAAAAATATATTCAGAAATTTCTGAACAAAAGAAAACCAGGACAATCAAAATACACAACTCAAAGAAAAGAAGATGATATAGTTGAAATTTTATCTGGAGTATTTAATGGAAAGACAACCGGAACCCCCATTTGTCTTCTTATAAGGAATAAGGATACTAGATCGAAGGATTATTCAGAAATTAAAGACAAGTTTAGACCTGGACACGCAGACTATACCTATCACCAAAAATATGGATTTAGAGATTATCGAGGAGGTGGAAGATCATCTGCAAGAGAAACAGCAGCTAGAGTGGCAGCAGGAGCAATAGCCAGAAAGATTTTAGGAAATAAAGTTAAAATTAGAGGTGCACTGATACAAATAGGTAAAAGTAAAGTTGATAAAAATAAATGGAATTGGAACGAAATTGAAAAAAATGATTTTTTTTGCCCAGACAAATCTGCAGTTAAAAGTTGGGAAACTTACATTAGAGATATTAGAAAAAAGGGCTCATCAGTTGGCGCCATCATTGAAATAAATATAACAGGAATAAAAGCAGGATTAGGAGAACCAGTTTTTGATAAGGTAGATGCATTGCTTTCCTTTGGCATAATGAGCATACCAGCAGTCAAAGGAGTTGAAATTGGAGCTGGCTTTAAAAGTGCTGAACTTAGAGGGGAAGAAAATTCTGACCCAATTTCTTCCAAAAAAAATAAAGTTTCTTTCTTGTCAAATAATTCTGGTGGAACACTCGGTGGAATAACATCTGGACAAGATATTATCGTTAGATTTGCTGTAAAACCAACAAGCTCTATTTTAATCCAAAAAGATACAATT
>NTKR01000037.1 GCA_002457065.1 alpha proteobacterium MED-G10
TTTTAAAAAAAAATCCAAAATTAAGTTTATTGATGATCTTTACCACACATCTGGAAAGGATCTGTTTGATGTTTTAATGATAGAAGCAACAATGCAAAGATGCTTGATTATTTCGCACGAGCCGCTTTTGTCAAACTCCATTGAATCCTTTTTTAAAAGTATGGAAAATCAAGATTTAAAAAACGCAATAAATGACTACTCCACTTCAGCATTGTTTAGTGTAAGTTTTAAATGTAGAGAATGGTACGAAATAAACAAGGAATGCGCTTTGATAAATTTTTTTAGAAGACCAAAAGATTTTGATTAGAGTGTAGCCAGGTAGGCTTGTGCACATTTTTTTGAATTTGAAATCTTTGATAGTTCTTGTGAATTATTTTGCTTGTACTCAGATATAATTTCTTTGTTTTGAGAAATCAGCCTCATAACTGTTTTTTTATTATCTTCATTTAACTTAAATTCTTTAACCTTCATATCGTTAATTATTTTTTTTCTTAACCTATCGAGATGATTTATTTTTTCATAGTCATTTTCAGAAACTAGAAGTGAAATTTGATTGGAAATCCTTTCAAGTTTATCAAGCTGAGAGTAAACAGTAGTTTTTTGATTATTCAACATTTGAATTGGCCTCAATATTTACATTAAAAATATTTTCCAAAGCATTTATTGCTTTATATGTTCCCTCTACGACTTGTTCCTTAAAACATTTAATTAATTGTTGTCTACAATATTCATAAATTTGAAATAACTTTGTCGCTAAATCTTCGCCTTTATCAAAGTCTAATGTTGTTTGAAGAGTATAAATAATGACAAGTGATCTACTAAAATATTTTGTTCTTACTACTCTTTCATTTTCTTTTCCAGTACTATCTATCACTTTACCCATAGACTTTTGTAATTCATTAACCATAGTCTTTACAATTGAAACAGGGTTTTGCGCTTTAATTGACGACCTTTCAGTTTTTTTATAGAACTTTTTAGCTTTATTTAATTTTCCCGACATGCTATTTTTCAATTAATGATTAATACTTTAAATAATTTTCAAAACCCAGAGCTATTAAACTTACAAACTGAGTTTGATAATGGTACTGCAATTGGTATGCCACCAATTCATTTTCATAACCGAAAAAATGCACCAATATCTAATTTAAATAACACCAATGTATACAACCCCGACTATAACCCAATTAGAAGATACAATTCCAAACAAGCTCCATCTAACGGATCTTTAACAGAAGCGTTTCTTAAAGCGAGAATAACCTTTAACCCTGTTTATATGCACAATGAAGCTGCAATAAAATACCAAATGATTTCAAGGGTTTTTACCAACAATAATGATTTAAGAAATAACCTATCAATGGTTGCTTAATCTTTATTCTCGAGTTCTTTTTCCTCTTTTATTACTTTCAAAAAGGTATGAAATAAATCTGCTTCACTTATAACCCCTTGCATTTCATTTTTACCGTTGATGATTGGTATTGATTCACCAACGAAATTTTTTGCCTTTTCAATAGATTCAAAAATATCCGTATCAGAGTATAGCTTAAGGTATTTGTTTTTATTGAGATCTCCGATTTTTAAATTTTGTTTTTTTATACTCAGTAAATAATGTAATTCAAATTTATTTAGAAGTTTGTTGTTATTATCTATTAAATAGCCTTCGCTTTTTTTATTTTTAACAATTGTTTCAATTGATTTTTTAATACTTTGGTTTGGTTTAAGAATGCAAAAATCTTTATGACTTATTTTTTGTACTGGTATTTCGTGGAGCTTGATATTTTCTCTACCTAGTTTTAAATCAATTTTCTTATTCAGAAGTACTTTATCAAAAACTGATTGTCCAATAACTTTGTAAGATATCAGTGAAGCAAAAACGATACTGACTCCAGCGACCAGAGTTGCTTGATAATCTGACGTTAATTCAAGTATTATCATCATATTGGCTACTGGTCCTCCAATTACGCAACTTGCTAATGCAGACATTGAAGCGACAGTTAATAAATTTACATCTAAGGTGGAGGAAAAGTTTTGAAAAACAAACCCTAGTATTACTCCCGTACTTGCTCCTAAAAATAATGCCGGAGCAAATACCCCGCCGATTAACCCCATTCTTAAACATAAAATTGTTAGAAATAATTTAAAAATCAAAAAAGAAATTGCGTAAATAAGATTAATCTTTCCATTTATCATAGATTGTATTGCAGTAGTACCCAATCCAATTACCTCGGGTAAATAAACTGACACTAAACCACATATCATTCCAGCGATTGCCGGTTGTAAAATAGGATTTATGAATGAAATGTCAGGAAAATACTTTCGGTGAGTTAATCCATTCATATAAATTATTGAAATAAAACCACAAACTATTCCAGCAAATATAAAAAAGGGAAAATCGTACAATGAATTTAGTTCCCCAACTGACCCTTCAAAAATTGGTTCAATTCCAAAAACATTCTTTGTGAATATGTACGAGACAACAGATGCCACTAGAATAGGGGCAAAAGATGCTAATGATTGATGACGCAAAATTACTTCTCTAGCAAATATTAATCCAGCAAGAGGAGCGCCAAAACCAGAAGAAATTGCAGATGCGACTCCCGCTCCAATAAGAATTTCATAAGACGCTTTATTTCTAAATAAATCGTTTATTTCTGCACCTATGGTCGCTCCAAAATGAACTAACGGCCCATATTGGCCCACAGACCCGCCCGCTGAAATTGATAATATTGACGAAAACGAAGTTAAAAATCCTGATTTAATATCCAAAGGATTTTTTTCAGAGTGAACAGCTAATATAACATCAGGAGGACCGTGCCAACGACTGTCAGACGCATATTTCCTGATTATTCCAACTATCAAACCCACAAGGAATGGAAGGGCAATAACAAAAATTAAAAAACTAGATGGATCTGTTAATAAATTACTAAAGCTATCAAAAGTTCTATTAGGATCTCTTAAGAAGGCTGTTAATAAATTAACTAGACTTATAAATCCAAATACACTAACTGATGTAACGACTCCAATAAGGGAGCCTAAAATCAATGTTGTTACAATTGAAATAAACATCTTACCTGTTAAAGTATAACCCTAACAGGTAAGAATACTAAGAAAAATGTTAATTTAATTCCTGCTTTTTTCTGGAATCGAGTCCCAAGCTTCTTTTAAGCCACTTGCAATTTTGAAAGCGGGTTGCACATAATTCATGTCTTCGTTATCTTGTATTCTTTTTGACATATATCTTATGTATCTGTACAACCAATTCAAATCTTCTGCTATTTTTTTTCCATTTTCCATATCTAGGCAAGATTGAAGAGAAAAGGCTATTTTTGAAATTTTTTCAGCCTTTTCTTTTGATTCATTAGTTACTGAAAGATCTTTGAAAAGAATTCCTTTTAACTCTTCAATTTCCTTTACAAGTCCCCCATACATTCTGCTAATAATTTCATATTGAGAAATCTTATCTTTTACAATTGTGTCTTCTAAAAGACTTTCTTTATTATTAAGTTTTTTCTCTTTCTCTAGTATTTCAGTGTAATTATCCATTATCCGCACCTTTCTAAATGTTATGTTAATATAAACGACATTACTGAGGAATGTTTAGGCTAACAGTTTCAATTTTTCTAATTCTTCTGAATTGGCTGTGGCAACCATTGCTAACGCATAATTCCTTATCAAAGATTGTTTGGTGATTTTTGCAGTTTCTTTTGCAAAATCAGTGTCTTGAAGATTGGAGGCAGCCTGAACAAGATGAGCAGATGTTGTGGTGGCAACGTTCTGATAAGCCTTTAAAGATGTTAAACTCCCACTTAAAGCACCCAAGGATTGAGTAATCTCACCAATAGTTGTTGCCATTGATGTATTTGCGTTTGTTGCATCATTAATATTAGTAGCACCAATACCTGTTGTTGATTGGATTGTTTGGGTGTTACCAGCATCATTAATCCCAATTGAGAATGTTTTAGAGGAGGTCCCAAGTATATTTATGCTATTATAGGTAAGTGAACTGACTATAGAGTCTATTGTATCACTGACATAAATGGCTTCTGAATTGAGAGCAGCCGTATCAGCTGTGGTATTTGTTGAAAGTGTATCAGCAACGCCTATTTCTTTTAATCTTGTAGCTAAATTGTCTAATTCTAGTAATGCTGATTCTGCTAATTGAAGCAATGATATCCCTGATCCAGCATTTGATTCCGCAGCATCAAAACTTGCTGCACGCGCATTTAGGCTATTGGCAAGGGATTGAGATGCACCGTCATTTCCTCCCATTACTTTAAGTCCTGTTGAAACTCTGGAAATTGAATCGTGCAGAGTTCTCGTAATCTTTCTTAGACTAGCAATAGGAACAGCGCTATTAAAGGGTACCATTAAATTTGACAACAAAGACTCCTGTAATAATAACGACTTAAAAACAAAAATATTTAATTGGCATAAAATTTGTAAGAAATACTTCTTAATATATTAAGAGGTAACAATGAAAATTAGATCAGTTTCTGCATTAGAAGATGAATTAAAAACTTTTTTAACCAACCCACATACAGCCAATAACTTAAAAGAGGCTGTTCTCAAAGCCAAACAAATTTTAGAGGTAAAAAAAAACAGTAATTATGCACTTTATGCCATAGCATTGCACGATGTTTGTGTGGCCAATAAAGTTGCGCCAATGGCAGACTATACGCAAGCAATTGAGAATTTTAAGCATCTTATAAAAATTGATCCTAAATTTATCGAAGCATATTTGATGTTAATTAAAATCTACAGAGAAGTAGATAGAGATAAAGAATACGAATTATTAATCAAGGCGAACAAGGTATTTCCTGAACATTATTTAATTATGTTCGATTTAGCTAATCTTATGTGTTTTAAAACTGGTGAAAAAGAAAAAGGTCTCGAATTATTTAGTAAATGTGTTCAAAAGCTACCTATGGTCGATACAGCCTGGGCAGCATTAGGAAGTGCTTATTTACTAAACAGAAATTTAGAGATGGCCCTAAAGTGTTTTGAAACATCCTTGGCCATTAATCCTGAAAATTTAACCTCAACATTAGGAGTTGGAGTTTATCACTTTGAGCATGCGAACTTTAAAGAAGCCAGAAATTATTATGAAAAAAGTTTGATGATCAACAAAGATTCATTTTGGGCTACTTTTAATATTTCTTTGTTGAATTTACTGGAGGGTGATTATGAAAATGGTTTAAAGGTATATGAGAAAAGAAATAAAGATCAATTCTTAAAGAAGTATGGTGGTTGTCAGTACCCTGAAATTCAAAGAGATGAAGTTGAGAAAGGTACAAACGAGAAAATTGTTGTATTAAGAGAGCAAGGTTTTGGTGATGATATTATGTTTAGTAGATATCTTAAACCATTGAAGAATATTGGTTATGATGTACATTTTGCTTGCCCACCTGAATTGATTGAATTTTTTAAACTTTCACCTGATCTTGATGAGATTAACATTTCAAGTACAATTCAACCTATTCATTTTAATTATAGAACCTTTTTGATGAGTCTCCCTTGGATTACTTCAAATTTTGTCAAAGGAAAAATTGGCAAGCCGATATCTATTGACTGGAATCGGTTTGATAAAAGTAAAGTAAAAGTATCAAATAAAATTAAAAATGCCCTTGATTCAAAGAACCTGAAAGTTGGTTTTGCGTGGAGCGGTAAACCAACCCATTTACGAGATCAAGTTCGTACAATGGATGTTAGTTTGTTTGGAAATTTATTTGACTCAAAGAATGCTGATTTCTTTTCCTTACAAAAGTTTAGTAAGAAAGAAGATTTAAAATTTTTAGAAAAGTATAAGAATGTTTACAACTGTGAGGCTGATTTAAAAGATTTCCTTCATACGGCTTATCTAGTAAATGAAATGGATGTTATCTTAACAATTGATACATCTCTGGTTCATATGTCCGGAACATTAGGCAAGAAAACATTTCTTTTCTTACCCTTAGTTCCTGACTTTAGGTGGGGTTTAAATAAAAACCAAGAGTGGTATCCAAATCTAGAATTGCTTCGACAAGCAAAAATAGATGACTGGACACAACCTGTAAAAGAGGCAAAAAAGCTTATAAAAAAACTAAGCAGCTGATGAGATTTTATCCCATCCTTTGTTTATTTCAGCTGTTACTTTTTCAGCACTCGTTAAATAAGAATAATCATTATGATCCATTACCCTCGCCACAGCAAACCTAATATGCTTGTACAAATGGTCAAGATTAGTGGCAACTGTGCCACCATTTTTAAGATCAAGACTTTTTTGAAGAGCTATTGCAATTTTTGATATTCTTATGGCCTTAGCTTCAATTTTTTCAGATGACTCTTTCAAGCTCTCAAAATCTATGAGTTCTTGTATATCTTTATGCATCTCATTAAGAAGTTGTTTTATAACTAATACTGCTTTTTTTTGCTTATCAGTAATAACTTTTTGTTCAGTGTTTTCCATTACGCTATCCTTTTTTCTGTTATTTATATTAATAACGACCCTAAAAAAAAAAATTTAATATGTTAA
Source organism: alpha proteobacterium MED-G10 (assembly GCA_002457065.1). Lineage (GTDB taxonomy): Bacteria > Pseudomonadota > Alphaproteobacteria > Methylaequorales > Methylaequoraceae > MED-G10. The sequence continues at coordinate 6,509 of NTKR01000037.1, forward strand.
AAATATTTATTGCCATCTCAACTTTTAATAGAAAAAATATAACTAAGTTATGTCTTGAAAACTTAGAAAAAATCGTAGCTAATGATAAGAATTCAAAATTAGTTATATATGATGATGCATCCACAAGTTATGGAGAAGATTTTTTAAAACAATATTCACGAGATGTATTAAGGTTTAGATCTTCAGGGGGGATAGAAAGGTCAAGAGCAAGATCCTTCAGAGATTTTATATATGTTTATGAGAATTATGATTTATTTTATATGACTGATAATGATACAATTCACGACCCTGATTTTTTAAAAGTTCTGAGAAATCTTTATTCAACATCTTCAGAAAAGTTTGAAAAAAAATTACCCATAGGTCTTTATAATAGTATTTTTCATCAAAACCCAAAAAACATAATTTTTGAAAATAACGTCTTATCTGTTAGAAAAACTTGTCCAGGAGTCAGTCAGTGTTTCGATCGCGATATGGTTAAAAAAATGATTGATTTCATTAACAAAAATCCAGTTTATGAAACATTGTATGGATTTGATTATCATTGGCCAGCCTCTTTGGGGGTCCCCTTTTTACAGACTCAGACATCATATTTGGAACATTTTGCAAGAGATAAAACAGAAAAAGGTATTCATTCTTCTTACACACCTGATGATCCACTTAAGGATTTTGATAGAGATAGAGCTGTTCTGCCAACAAATTATCTTAAAAATATTAGGGAAAAAATAATAGAGAAGATTTTATAGTCTAATCTTTACTTTCAAGCATTGAGGTTAACATATTCCCTGTTTCTTGAAACTGAGCAACAGTTGATTCCATAGCCGAATATTGAGTGGCATATCTTTGAGTTAACTTTTCAATTCTACTTTCCAAAGCAATTCTTTTCTCTGATACTGTTCTTATTGTATCATTAAGGTTATTCATCCTAGTATCTATAATACTATTGAATTTAAGATAGTTATCTAATTTATCCGTCAAAAGATTTAAAAAACTTTTTCCATAATATATGGTCCCTGAAGTAACACCACTACCATTAGTTACTTCAATCGAGAGTCCTTGAGGATTCCCAGATGCAACACTGTAAACATCTCCACTCTTTGTGGCAGATACTCCTCCTATTGAATGAGTACTTCCATCAGTAGTAAATGCATAGCTACCTGGTTTTGTATTAACAAAATCAAAAGCTTTAATTGTTATATTAGAATTACTTGTAGCATAATTATTAGTAAAAAATGCTCTTACAGTCTCTGGTTTTGCTTTAAATTGAGTTTCTAGTCTTTTGGGATCAAAGTTTAGACTACCATCTCTTTGAGTGGAAACACCAAGGAATGACAAATAATAAGGACCACCTTCATAACCTCCAATAGCTGTTGATGACATTTCTCTTAATTCAGCCTTTACCTCTCTTAAAGTGCTATCTCCAATAAGGGCTCCATCATTTTCATCTTCAACCATATCGTTTTGCCCCATTATCGTTAGGCTTTGCATAACTTCATTATAAGTTCCAACATACCCCTCAACCAGAGTCTTAACTGAATCTAGATCAACCTCACTAGAAATCCTAATTGCACTTGAGCTAGTTTTCTTCAAATCTAACGTAAATCCATCAAAAAGATCATCAAAAGAATTTGATGATCGTGTCATTGAAATTCCATCAACAGTGAACGCTGCATCAATTCCAGCTACTCTTTGAGTTAATTGTGCTCCATCTGTTGCATCATATGCATAAGTAGGGGAGGCGTGATTATCTGAAATTTTCATTTCGTTACTAGCCCCAGATTCACTTTTGAGCATTAACATATAGTTAGTGCCATCAAAAATTATTGACGCATTAACATCTTTTTCTCCATCATTATCTGAATCAGTTGCAGCACTATTTATGGCATCTCTTAAATCAACTAAAGTGCTCGACGAACTAGTAGTAATTTGTATTTGATCTTGTCCATTAGACGTAAAACTTTGTCCGCCTCCACTCGTTGGATCAGCTGACCAAGTTCCAAAATTAATGGTAAGTGTTCTGGCTCCAACAGTAGCTGTTGGTGAATTGTATGATGGTCCTGTAAGACTATGACTGGTCGCAAGAGTCGTTACAGTCAAGCTTGAGTTAATGGTTGAACCCGCCTTAGAGCCAGAGGCTGTTAGTGTTGCTACTGTAGCATCTGAGCTTTGACCAACAAATCCATATTGTTGTTGTGATTGTATTTGACTTACGATGTCCTTAAAATCTTTAAGATTACTTTTTAAAACTGAAAATGCAGAAATCTTATTTTTTGCATTTTCCTCAAGTTTGTCTAAGTTCTCTTTTTGAGCAACAGTGTCCGCTTCGACTAAAGCTTCGATTAAGGCCGAGGTATCTAGACCAGACCCAACGCCAATTTTGGATAAAATTTCAGTTTTAGCCATCTTTACCTCTTAAAATATAAACGACTAGAACTTAACTTCATTTATTACTGAAATAAGACTAACACGTTTTGCATTGTTCTTGAAGCTTGTGCAACCATATTCATGGCCGATTGTTGTAAGATCTGAGATTTGCTCAGTCTTGCTGATTCTTGAGCAAAATCAGCATCAACAATTCTTGCTCTTGACGCTCTTTGATTCTGTGAAACGTTTGTTAAATTATCAATTACAACATTCATTCGACTCATAATAGCTCCAAACTTGGCACGTTCCATATGAATTCTGTCTAAAGCTCTATCAATAACTTTTAAAGCATCAACAGCTCCAGTTACGGTTCTAATATCAATCGTAGAAACTTTATTTAAACTTGCTGTACCTGGACTAGCCTCATAAAGACCTCCGCCAGTATTTCCAACTATTGTGAATGTCTGCGATGAGTGAAACTTTATTTGTCCTGCGTATCTAATTGAATCACTATTACCTGAATCATGATCTGTGTCCAAAACTTGTCGTTGAGTTCCTGAAACATCTTGGTCCATATTCATACTGGTTGTTAGCATTCTTGTATTTACACTGTTAGCTACACTTGAAAAATCTAAATTCTCAATTACAACGTCTTCACCTTCATCTTGTACGATTATAATAAAATTTTTGTTCGCGTTTAAAGTCGCACGAATTCCGGTATTTGAAGAATATGAGTTAATAGCATCTCTTAGATTTGTTAAATCAGAGGTTGCCGCTGTTGTTCCCAACGTAACAGTAGCCGAAATAGCCTGTGCTGTTGCATTTTTACCATAAAGATTAAATCCCACAACATGACTTCCGGCCGCATCAGTACTTAACATTTCAATCTTTACTGTAGTAGTAGCTGTTGCACTTACACCTGTGCTATCAAATGAAGCATTAACTAAATTTGCAACTTCTTTTGCCGTGTTATTATCAGCTATATCAACAGTTGCTGTTCCTACTAGACCAGTAATGGTTAAATCATCATCAGCGTCAATCAAACTATTAATACCGGCAGCTGTGGCACCAGTTGTTCCTTCTGCTGCAAGACTGTTTGGCGTTCCTGCATCCAAAACGTCAGTCTCACTTTGATAAGCCCCTAAGTTTTCGGTTCTTAAGTTGGCAACAGAAATAACGGCTTTTTCTCTTTCGTGAGAACCAATTTGAAAACGTCTGTCAGCAAATGTTCCGTCTAATACAGCTATTTCGTTGAATGTTGTATCTCTGGCAACTCTGTCCATCTCGTCTAAGAGTTGATTTGCTTCTGTTTGTAAATAAATTCTTTGTTCTGAGTTTAAGATGTCGGTGGCGGCTTGAATTGACAATTCACGAATTCTCTGGAGAGCTTGAGAGTGTTCATCTAATGCACCTTCGGCAACTTGAGCCATTGATAAAACATCAGCGGCATTTCTAATTGACATATCGAGTGCTCTAATTGTTGCAGTCATTCTGTCACTAATTGCTGCCCCAGCAGCATCATCACCTGCATTATTAATTCTTTTACCAGAAGAGATTCTCTCCATTGCTGAGAGCATTTCCCTTTCTGTTTTTAGAAGACTCTTCATTGAAGCAGAAGTCCCCATACTTGTGTTAATTCCCGGCATCTTATATTCTCTCCGTTAAATTCATATAATTTTCCGAAAGAATTTGTGCAAATTAAGTGCCAAAAAAAAGGAGAAAGTTAAAAAAAACTTTCTCCCTAATTTTATACTATATGTAGTGTTTTACTATTGTAAAACAGACAATATAGATGATTGTGCTTGGTTTGCTTGCGCAGCCATTGCTAATGCAGCTTGGTTCAAGATTGCATTTTTTGTCAAACTTGCTGTTTCAAGAGCAAAGTCTGTATCAATTAATCTAGCACCGGCAGCCGCCATATTAGCACTTGTTGCTGAAGCAGCACCTTGGAATGCTTTTAGAGCCGTTAAATCGGCAGCGATATTTCCAAGACCTTCTGCTACTTCTGCAAGTAAGGTATCTGCATTAGATTCCGAACCAGCAGCAGCTGTAATGGTATTGGTTGCAGTTATTGAAACACTTGGACCAACTTCTGTTGTATTAGCGGTCAAAGAACCAAAAGCAATTGTTTGCGCTGTTGCAGCTGCACTATCAACAACTTCAACTGTGTTAAAGTCAGTTGTATCAAGAATGTTCTGCACTGTATCACCGATTAATGCGGCCTCAGAGTTTAAGGCAGCTTCTTGATTGGCATCAAGAATATCAGCGTTATCAGCAGTTATTGCTAATTCTCTTAGTCTTTGCGCTAAGTTGGCAACTTCTAAAAGAACGGATTCACCCATTTGTGCGTAAGACATACCGTCTTCGATGTTACGAGCAGCTTGCGCATAACTCGCTCCAACCGCGGCAATGGACTTACCCATTGAGTGACCAGCAGCATCAGCACCGTACATGGCTCTGACACCAGTGGATAATCTAGCAATTGACTCATTCATTCCGTGTCGAGCTTTAGTAGCTGCGGCAGCGGCCATATTAGCGCCAATTGCAATATTAGAAACTGAAGGCATAATTTATCTCCTTTTCAATTTGTTATTGTATAACGGTTAATATTGCCTGTTGAGCTTGGTTCGCTTGAGCTACCATAGCCATTGCAGACTGGTTTAATATTGCGGCTTTAGTTAAGTTGGCTGTTTCAAGAGCATAATCGGTGTCTTGAATTCTGGCAGCAGCAGCTTTTAAGTTAGCGGATGATGCACTTGCAACTGCTTGGTATCCCTTAAGTGCGGACATACCGGCAGCAACATTACCAAGTGATTTAGCGATTTGACCAAGAGCTGTATCAGCACTACCGTCAACGCCATTAGCACCTGTTATATTGTCAGTGTTAGTAATTGCAATCGTGGTTGCAGTACCGATGGTTGCAGTATTACCTTGATCGTTAATACCAATTGTAATGGCACCACCACCAGCAACAGAACCAATTAACTGAGTACCGTTGAATTTTACGTTATCAGCAATACCATCAATGGCATCACCAATTGCGATAGCTTCCGCATCAAGAGCCGCTTCATCAGTAGTC
>NTKR01000038.1 GCA_002457065.1 alpha proteobacterium MED-G10
TCAGCATTTTCAGACAAATCTCCGTGTTCTCTAGCTTCAGCAATAGCTTTAATAATATTTGGTCTTTCATTATTTTTAAGAATATCTAATTCTATTTTGAGCTTTTCAAGACCATCTTTAGTCATTGGAAATTTATCAGTCATAGGGTAATATTATAATACAAAAAAACTATAATTCTATAGCTTATACATTTCTTGAAGAGAATTTATTGAAAAGTCTTTGTTTTTAACTAAGTTAAGTCCGGTTATTGCGATCTTTGCAGCTGAGATTGTTGTAAAGTACGGTATTTTATTCCTTATAGCACTTCTCCTTATTGAAAAACTGTCAGCAATTGACTTGATTCCACTGGTGGTGTTTATAACTAATTGGATTCTTTTTTTTTCAATTAAATCAACGACATGAGGACTGCCATCTGCAACTTTGTTGGCAACTTCAGATTTAATACCAAATTTTTGGAGAAAATTTGCCGTTCCTCTAGTTGCAATTATTTTAAAATCTAGATTTGTTAAAACTTGACTTAAAAGTAGAATATTTTCTTTGTCTTCGTCTCTTACAGATATAAAGACAGAGCCTTTTAGAGGTAAATTGTTACCTGATGCGATTTGAGACTTTAGGTATGCCAACGGGAAGTTTTTATCAACACCCATTACTTCACCTGTAGATTTCATTTCTGGCCCTAATATGACATCTTCACCAGGAAATCTGTCAAAAGGAAATACTGATTCCTTTACAAATACGAGGGACTTGGATTTTGAGTTTAGTTTAAATTCTGAAAGTTTTTTTCCTAACATTATTTTTGTTGCAACATTTGCTAAGGGAATGCCAATTGCTTTACTTATAAATGGAACAGTTCTACTAGCTCTGGGGTTGACCTCTAAAACAAAAATTTTCTCGTCTTTTATTGCAAATTGTATATTTATAAATCCTATAATATTAAGCTTAATTGAAATTTTTTTCGTCAATCTTTTTATTTCATCTAAAATTATTTTTGATATTGTTTGTGTGGGTATTGAACAAGCTGAATCTCCTGAATGAACACCAGCTTCTTCAATATGTTCAAGTATTCCAGCAATAAAAATTGTTTCTCCATCAGATATTGCATCTACATCAATTTCTTTTGCTCCTACTAAAAATTGGTCTATTAAAATTGATTTCCCATTTTCAATGAAATTTGATTCAAAATAATCTTTCAATTCAGATTTATTATTTATTATTCTCATCGCTCTTCCACCAAGAACATACGATGGTCTGATTACAACAGGAAATTCGATATTTTTTATAGATCTTTCTGCTTCTCTAATATTATATACAATATCACTTTTTGGCTGATGAATATTCAATTGTCTTACAAGTTTGTTAAAACTATCTCGGTCTTCACATAAATCTATAGATTTATATGATGTCCCTAAGATTTTAATTTTTTCTTCATTAATTCTTTCAGCAAGTTTTAAGGGGGTTTGTCCACCAAGCTGAACTATAACGCCAGTCAAGTTCCCAAATCTATTTTCTGCCATACAAATCTCTAAAACTGATTCAAAATCCAACGGCTCAAAGTATAACCTGTCAGAAATATCAAAGTCTGTTGAAACAGTTTCTGGGTTGCAATTAATCATTATTGATTCGACATCCATTTCTTTAACCGCGAAAGACGAATGAACACAACAATAATCAAATTCAATACCTTGACCAATCCGGTTAGGGCCTCCCCCGATGATAATAACTTTTTTTTTAGGGGTTACTTTTGTCTCTTCTTCATGGCTTTGTTTAATTTGATTGTTTGGCCAAGAGGAATACATATATGGAGTAAAGGATTCAAATTCTCCTGAACAGGTATCAATGTTTTTAAATGAGGTATTAAGTTTGTTGTTTTTTTTAAATTTATTAAACTTCTTTTTACTAATTTTTGATAACTCAGATATTTTGCTGTCAGAGAAACCCTCTTTTTTGGCTCTTACATAGTTATCTAAATTCATTCTTTTCTTTAATTGATTTTCAGTATCAATGAGCTCTGATATTTCTCTCAAAAACCAGTTATCATAACCAGATTTTTTTGAAATTTGTTGTTGAGGTATTCCTCTTCTTAAACATTCTGCAATTATTAAAAATTTGTTTGGAATATTCTGATCTACTAACTTTAACAACGTTTTTTTATTTTTTTTAGTCCAATTAGTATTTCGATCAAGTCCATCTAAACCAATTTCTAAACTCCTAATTGCTTTTTGAAATGATTCTTTAAAACTTCTTCCAATTGCCATACATTCTCCAATTGATTTCATTGCTGTACCCAGTTTTTCTTCAGTATCACTAAACTTCTCAAAGGTAAAACGAGGTATTTTTGTAACAATGTAGTCAATTGTTGGTTCAAAAGCTGCTGGTGTAGTTTTGGTAATATCGTTTTTTAATTCATCAAGAGTAAATCCAATAGCTAATTTTGCAGCTATTCTTGCTATTGGAAATCCAGTAGCTTTAGATGCTAGAGCAGACGATCGTGAAACTCTAGGATTCATTTCAATAACAACCATTCTTCCATTTTTTGGGTTTACAGCGAACTGTACATTAGCTCCACCAGTTTCTACCCCAATTTCTCTAATTACTTGAATCGACTGATTTCTCATTTTTTGGAACTCTTTATCTGAAAGGGTAAGTGATGGTGCTACAGTAATCGAATCTCCAGTGTGAATGCCCATAGGATCAACATTTTCAATTGAACAAATAATTATGCAATTATCTTCTTTGTCTCTTATCACTTCCATCTCATATTCTTTCCATCCCTCTAGTGATTCCTCTATCAACACTTCGTTAATAGGAGATAAATTAATTCCTCGCGTAACAACCTTTACAAATTCGTCTTTATTTTTTGCAGTTCCTCCTCCTGACCCACCTAGTGTAAATGAAGGTCTCACAATTATAGGGAAAGACAAAGATTTAGAAATTTTAAGGGCTTTGCTAAGATTATTAACAACAAACCCTTTAGGTGAATCTAAGCCTATCTTACTCATTGAATTTTTAAATAGTTCTCTATTTTCTGCCTTTTCAATAACTGATTGTGTAGCACCTATAAGCTCAACATTATATTTTGATAGGATTCCTTTTTCTTTTAACTCAATTGATAGATTTAATGCTGTTTGTCCTCCCATTGTTGATAGCAATGCGTCTGGTCTTTCTTTAGAGATTATTTTCTCTAAAAAGAAAATATTTAGAGGTTCAATATAGGTTTTGTAAGCTAAATTAGGGTCAGTCATAATAGTTGCAGGGTTGGAGTTAACTAAAATAACTTTGTATCCCTCTTCTTTGAGGGCTTTACATGCTTGAGCTCCTGAATAATCAAATTCGCATGCTTGCCCAATTACAATTGGACCTGCCCCTATAATCATTATTTTTTTTATGTCTAATCTTTTAGGCATTTTTTTTAATTAAATCTTCGAACTTTTTAAACAGATATCTACTATCTTGTGGTCCAGGAGATGCTTCTGGATGATATTGGACAGAGAAAAATGGTTTATTTTTAATTTGTATTCCAGCAATTGTATCATCAAAAAGGGACTTATGAGTAACTTCTATATTTCTTGGAAGCTTATGTTTTGATACCACGAAACCATGATTCTGGACCGTGATTTCAACTTTTTTATTTCTAAGGTTTTTTATTGGATGGTTTGCTCCCCTATGTCCATGATGCATTTTTTCTGTCTTAGCTCCGAATAAAAGCGAGAGGATTTGATGACCCAAACAAATCCCAAAGACTGGCTTTTTAAAATTTTTTAGTAAATTAAAATTAGATAGATTATTCTTAAATGTTGCTTGAGGGTCCCCTGGACCATTTGACAAGAAAATACCTTGTGGATTAAGATCAAACAGTTTTTTAAATGTATAATCGCATGGGAATACAAGAATTGGAAATCCAATCAATTCTAGCAAATCTAATATTTTTTTTTTTACTCCAAAATCTATACAAGCAATAAATTTTTCCTTTCCAATTTTTTCTGAAGAAATCTTGTTCCTTTTACCATTTTTCCACAGGTATATTTCTTTTGTGCTCACCTCATAAGCTAAATCAAGGTTATTCATTTCCGGAAGTTTTTTTAATTCATTTTTTAGAACACTTATATCTTTTAATTTTCCTTTGGGAAAATGTAACAAGGCTCTGCATACTCCACTTTCCCTTATTGATTTAGTAATGCTTCTTGTATCAATGTTGGTTACGCAAGCTTTTTTGTGATTAATTAACCAATCCTCAAAACTTCTTTCTGATCTGAAGTTTGAAGGTGGTGTTAAATTATTATTAATGATACAAGCTGATGCATAAATCTCTGAACTTTCATAATCAAATTTGTTAGTCCCAACAATACCAATGTGAGGAAATGTAAAATTAATAATTTGCTTAAAATATGATGGGTCAGTTAAAATTTCCTGATATCCAGTTATTGAGGTATTAAAACAAATTTCTCCAAAATAATCAGAGTTATAACCGAATCCATCTCCTAAAAAAGTACTGCCGTCATCTAAAATAAGTAAACATTTTCTATTAACTGAATTATTCATCCCTGACTAATATACTAAGAATAAACTATTTTCCAATAGCGCTTAATTAATTTAATAGTTTTATTGATTTTTAACTTATTCTCATATATGGATAAAGTTTACTTATGGTTTCTTTTAGAGAAAATTTAAAAAAAAGTTTAGATGCAAGTCTTAAAAATAGGGACGAAATTGCAACTTCTACACTTAGACTCATATTAGCGGCAGTGAAAGATCATGATATTCAGTTTAGAACTAAAAAAAAGGGAGAATATATTTCTGATCAAGAAATTTTAACTATATTACAGAATATGGTAAAACAAAGAAAAGAAAGTGTTAGTATTTACTCAAAAGCTGGTAGACAAGATCTAAAAAAAAGAGAAGAAAAAGAAATAGAGATTATAAATTCTTTTTTACCCACACAAATTAAATCAAATGATCTAGAAAAAATTATTGAGGAAACCATTAAAGAACTAGACTGTCAATCTTTGAAAGACTTGGGCAAAGTGATTTCAAATCTAAAAGAAAAATATCCAGGTCAAATGGATATGAGAGAGGTGGCAGACTTGGCAAAGAAAAAACTTAAATGATTAGGAAAAATATTTCAGTTGATGAAATCTTAACTCAATTTAATAATCGATCAAAATTATCCTCATTAATATCAAAATACGTACAATTATCACCAAGAGGAAATTCTTTTGTAGGAAAATGTCCTTTCCATAATGAGAAAACACCATCTTTTAATGTTAACGACGACAAAGGTTTATTTTATTGTTTTGGCTGTAAAGTTGGAGGTAATGCTATAACTTTTATATCAAAATACAAAAATCTTTCTTTTTCTGAATCAATAAAATTTTTGGCAGATATGTTAGGTATTGAAATTAGTTATGAAAATAAAGAGCAATTAAAAAAAAAAAATAATAAATTATTCGTATATAAGTTGATAAATGATTTCTTTAAAAAATCACTAGAAAAAAATAAAAATGCTCTCAATTATGCAAATCTAAGAATAAAAAATAAGCAACTTATTTCTGATTTCGAGATTGGTTTTTGTCCTGATGATAATGAATTAATTAATTTCTTAAAAAGTGAAGGGCTTAGTATTGAGGAAATTCAAGAGACTGACTTATTAATAAAAAACAGAAAAAACCAATTTTTTGGAAGATTTAAAGATAGATTAATCTTTCCAATTTTTAGTTTTTCTAATAAAGTTGTTGGTTTTGGTGGGAGAGAAATTAATGAAAATTCAAGAATTAAATATATAAATTCTCAAGAAAGCCAGATCTTTAAAAAAAGTGAACTTCTCTTTGGATTTAAACAAAACTCCGAAGTAATAAGAAAAGAAAAAAAAATAATTTTAGTTGAAGGATATATGGATGTCATATCACTGGCTCAGAGTGAAATAAGATTTGCAGTTGCTTCATTAGGGACAACATTGTCGAAAACTCAAATACAAAAAATGTGGAATTACTCTGATACCCCCTTAATTTGTTTTGATGGAGATGATGCAGGAAGGAAATCATCAAAAAATATTGCTTTAAAGTGTTTAGAATTTTTAGTTCCAGGTAAATCTTTCAAATTTATCAAACTCCCAGAAGGTTTTGATCCAGATACATTCTTGAAAAAATATAGTAAAAAGAAATTTTTTGAATTAATGCAAAGTTCTTATAACTTGTCGGATTTAGTATGGCAAATCATACTTGAATCTATTGACAAACCGACACCTGAAAATATTGCATTACTTGATCAAAAGATTAAACTTCTTTCATCAAAGATTTCAAATAGAATAGTCTCTGATGAATATTTTAAGTTTTTCATAAAAAAGAAGAATGATTATTTGTGGAACTTAAATTTAAAAAAAAAAAAAACTGTACACACCACTGAGAAAGTTCAAGAATTAATTAACGAAAAATTAGTATTAGTTTTTTTAATTTTTGAGATTGAGTTAACTCGACATTTCAATGAAGAAGTATCTGAGGCAATTCTTGGTAATAAAGATTTAAACTCTTTTAAGGACGCTTTATTTAAAAGAAATATAATAGAAAAGAAAAAAATTGATTTAGATTATCTTGTAAATAATACTGAGTATTCGAAGCAAATACTAGCTGAGATTGAATCTTTGAATAAAACCCATTTAAAGGGTCTAAATATTGAAGAAAAAAGAGTTTTACTAAGGCATATTCTTGATAACCTAAAAATTCCTATCCTTAAAAAAGAAGCAGCTGTAATTAAGAAGAAAATTTTAGAAGCTGAAGATGATGAGAAACAGTCTGCTCAAGTTAACAAATATAATGAAATTTTGAAGGAAATTAAAATTATTCAAAATAAAGAACTTGAATAATGTTCATCTACTATTCATTTAAAAATAGTAGAAAGCTATTTTCAAATGACAAATACAAGAAAATCAAAACAAAAAAAAGATATAATTGAAGAGCCTATCATCGACAAATCTGGTGAATCGATGAAAAAACTAATTTCTAGAGGTAAAAAACAAGGTTTTTTAAAGAGATCTGAATGTGAGAAAGCTTTACAGAATGAAAGCTTTGACGAAAAAGAGGAATTTTATTCTAAAGTAGAATCCCTAAATATACAAATCTTCGAAAATGATGAAGCTTCTTCAGAAGATGATGATTCAGAAAGCAACCAAGTAGTAGTTGAAAAAGATGACGATACTGGAAGAACTGATGATCCAGTCAGGATGTACTTAAAAGAAATGGGAAATGTAGAACTACTTTCTAGAGTTGGTGAAATCGAAATTGCTAAAAGAATAGAAAGTGGCAAAAAGAAAACTACTAGTGCCTTTTCTAAAAGTTTCATTTCAATGGAATCAATATTTGAATACTATAATGATTATTCGTCTTCCGACAGTCAGTTAAGAGACTTCATTGATCTCGATGCAACATACAGGTCTGTAAATGGTGAACATGAAGACTTCCAAGATATTAATATAAAAGAAGAAGAGATTTATGAAGAGCAAGGCTCTGAGGATGATACCTCAGAGAAAGAAGGAGATGAAGATTCAGAATTTGATAATGAGAGCTCTGAAGATAACAACGAGGTATCCGATCTTTCTATTCTTGAAAAAGAAGAGAATCTAAAACCTTTAATTACCGAAAAACTTGATAAATTCTCTAAAATTTTTAAAAAATTTAAAAAGCTTCGTGAGCAGTTCATTGATTTAAAACTCAGTAATAAAAAAATAGATGCCAAATTAGCAAAGAAGATTGAAGTTACTGAAAAATCGATTTCGGAAGCTGTATGTAACTTGTTTATTAATCAGAGCAGAATTGATGAAGTCGTTGAGAAACATAAAATGTTTAATTTGGAAATATTAAAATGCCACAGAAGATTCAGAGAGATTGCTTCTGGTCTGAGGATAAGCGATACAGATTTTGAAACTGAACATCAGAAGAATGGGTTCAATAAAAATTGGCTTAAGAATTTATCAAAGAAGACTAATAAAAAATGGAGCTCTTTTGCAAAGAAAGAAGAGGTAGTAATCATCTTTAATAAGCTGCATGAAGTAATGATTAACTGTTTGATGACTACCGAAGAGATAGTTGATATTTTTGCACAAACTAATCAAGGTGTAATGGAATCTGGAAAGGCTAAAAAAGAAATGATCGAGGCAAACCTCCGATTGGTTATTTCAATTGCAAAAAAATATACAAATAGGGGTCTGCAATTTCTTGATTTAATACAAGAAGGAAATATTGGTTTGATGAAAGCAGTTGATAAATTTGAATACAGGAGAGGTTATAAATTTTCTACTTATGCGACTTGGTGGATTAGACAGGCAATCACAAGATCAATTGCTGATCAAGCTCGCACTATTAGAATCCCAGTCCACATGATTGAAACAATTAGTAAACTTGTAAGAGTTTCAAGACAGATTTTAAATGAAAATGGTGTAGAACCTCAACCTGAGGAGCTTGCTTCAAGACTTGGTATGCCATTAGAAAAAGTAAGAAAGGTTTTGAAGATAGCTAAAGAGCCTATAAGCTTAGAAACTCCAGTTGGTGATGAAGACGATAGTCATCTTGGTGACTTTATAGAAGATAAAGCAATAAAACTCCCACTAGATGCTGCAATACAGAACAATTTGAGGGAAGCTACTACAAGTGTCCTATCAACACTCACACCAAGGGAAGAGAGAGTATTAAGAATGAGATTTGGTATTGGAATGAATACAGATCATACTCTTGAGGAAGTTGGTCAGCAATTCTCAGTAACAAGAGAGAGAATACGTCAAATTGAAGCTAAGGGCTTAAGAAAGCTTAAACACCCAAGTAGGTCAAGAAAACTAAGAAGTTTTTTAGATAACTAGATCAATAAAACTTAATCTGTTTTAATACTCTTCTATTAGTATTAGACAGGTTTTATCATTTTGTGCTAGATTCTTTAAAAAAAGGCCCGTAGTTCAGTTGGTTAGAACGCACCGCTCATAACGGTGTTGTCGGGGGTTCAAGTCCCTCCGGGCCTACCATTTTGAAACACAAATTAATGTTGATTAAGTTAAATTATGATCCAGAAGTTTTCTTGTTCATAGCGTCTATGAGACCAACTACGCCATTAGGATGATTTTTAATAACTGATAAAAACTCTGCCCTTTGAGTTACGAGCATACTTACCCCATCAATATTAACATCAAGAATTTTGAATTCTTTATTTTTATTCAAATACATTTTCCACATCATCTTAAGTGTAGGACCGTCTTCGTTTAAAATATCCATTTTTACATTGTAATAATTATTCTCAAGCAAAGAGTCTACGGCCTTAAAAGTACCTTCCCACCCTTTAAACTTTGGAGCATATGTAGCCACTATATATTTGTTGAAAGAATCGACAAACTGCTTTTGTATTCCTTTATCAATAGTTTTCCAATATCTGCCTAATACAAATCGAGAGATATAATAGTTATCAAAGGAAGATAAATATAGTTGCTTAAAGTTATTATATCTTTCTATATCGCTGATATCAGTATTTGATACTTTTTCTACAACTTGCTTCCCTAGCTTTTCTAAAAAAACCTTGCTCTTGTCTATATTTTCATCCGAAATTGCACTAAGTGGAATAAATAAAATAAACGAAAAGAAAAAACTTCTGATATTCATAAGTTAATTAATTAAGTTGACCCTAGATGTATTAAAGCCAGGATAGCGTGATGAAGGCAAAACACCATTGTAAACACGTGGTGCTGGCATTATCTTTCTGCTCTCATCTGATATTATTTTAGCGATCTCTTGACCCTTATTTTTATTTATCTCTGTATTGGTAGCTTCGAATCCATCATATATATCTGATGGCATTAGTTTCTTTTTAGTTTCTTTTTTCACTATTTGAGCAATTTCTTGATTTTTATCTGCCATCATCCCTTCATTTTTTGAGTCAATGAAGTTATTTTCCGGCTCAGGGTCACTGTAAACATCAGTTGAAAGAACATTTAATGCGACTTTTTCATCTTCTAGCACACCTGAAATTTCTTTCTTTCTCTTTTGTCTGTAAAGACTTCTCATTGTAGCGTACCAATCTAAAGAACTAGATCTCATTTCGTCGACATAATCCAAATATTTTTCTCTTGTTGAAACACCTCGTACAACCGGACCTGAAAGTCTAGCTTCAAGGCCAATGCCGTTCATCCTGTATGCAAAAGATAGTGGGTTTGTGATTGTATCGACTCCCAAGCCAAAGCTATCTCTAACACTAGATGGCCCAAAGACAGGTAACATAACATAAGGACCGTCAGGAACTCCCCAGGTTGCCAACGTTTGACCAAAGTCCTCTTCTACTGTTGGCATCGAACCGAATTCTTGCGTTCCAGCAATATCAAACAAACCTCCTAAACCAAAAGTCATATTGATAAGAAACTTTCCTAGAATGTTACCAATACTTTCTCTATTAAGTTGTAGGATAGCATTAGCAAGACTTATTGGAGTTTTTGCAGTAGTGGCAAGATTAGAAAGAGGTTTTCTAGGAAAATCTGGAACTTTTCTCCATCCTTTTGCAATAGGTTTAAAGACATTATCATCTAAAGTATTATTAAAATCAAAAATGGCTCTATTTGTTTTTTCAAAAGGATCATTTTCAGAATCGGCAGAAAAGCTTGTTGATGGAAGCTTTACCGCTAATAAGAACGATAAACATACGAAATACAGGAACTTTTTAGAAAACTTACACATAATATAGCAATTATAAATTAATATGTTAATTTAAACCATTTTATAATAAAAAAATATAGTAAAAAAATAAACATAAAAATAAAATGTTTTTTTTAAATTTTTAAAAAAATTGGGGATAACTTTGAAAAAAAAAAAAATTACAGTTTCTTTTGAGTTTTTCCCTCCAAAAAACCAAGAATCAATTGACTCCTTGTGGACAAATATCAGAAGACTAGAGCCATTAAACCCAAGTTTTATTTCAGTTACCTATGGTGCGGGTGGGTCAACAAGGGAAAATACACATAGCTTAGTTAAAGAAATTAAAAATAAAACTTCTCTTGAGCCAGCGGCCCATTTAACTTGTTTTGGTACATCATTAAATGAAATTGAGAAAATTGCTGATGATTATTGGTCAGCAGGAGTTAAACATTTGGTGGCTTTAAGAGGAGATGTGCCAAAGCAACAAAATACAAAAAAAAATGATTTTAAATTTGCAACTGATTTAATTAAGTTTTTAAAATCAAAATATGAATTTGACATAACAGTGTCAGCCTATCCAGAAATGCACCCAGATTCCAAGACAAAGGAACAAGAATATGATGTTTTAAAAAAAAAAATTGATTTAGGAGCAACAAAAGCAATTACGCAATTTTTCTTTAATGTGGAGTCATATTTTGAATTTTTAGATGGAGCAATAAAAAGAGGAATTAATATTCCGATCATTCCAGGTATTTTACCGGTGACAAATTGCAAAAGAACTATAGAATTTGCAAACAAAATGAATTGTAAGATGCCAAATAATTTAGCTGAAATGTTCAAAGGTTTAGATAAAGATGTTGAAACTCGAAAACTTGTTGCGGTTACAATTGTTTATGATCAATGTAAAAAATTGATTGAAGGTGGTATAAATGATTTCCATTTCTATACATTGAATAGAGCAGATTTGTCTTTTGCAATATGTCATATTCTTGGGATTAGGACATTAGATTAAAAATGAAAATTGAAGATATAAAGAAAATATTATTGAACAGAATATTAATTTTAGATGGAGCTATGGGCACAATGATCCAAAAAAGAAATTTGAAAGAAGAGGACTTTAAGGGAAATAGATTTAAAGATATCAATAAAACCCTTCAAGGAAACAACGATATTTTAAATTTATCTAATGAAAAAATAATTTATGACATTCACTC
>NTKR01000039.1 GCA_002457065.1 alpha proteobacterium MED-G10
AAATCAAAAAAATTTTCTTTTTGGAAGCTTTTTAAGACCAAATCCATCTATTTGCATCCAAAGTCAAAATATTGACTTCTGAAAGGCCTATAAACATTGGCTTTTTCTTTAATTTTTTTCATACCAACAAAGATGCAAGCTGTATGCCACTTGATAGAGGTCTACTCAAAGCCAAAACAAAAAAGTGGCACAATTTATGCAAAAGAAATTCTATAAATTAATTAAATATTTAAGGAAAACAAAAATGAGAAAAACTTTTTTAGCAATTCTAATTATATTAACACAATCTTGTGCGCCAGGTTTATTGCAAGAAATGGGCCTTCAAAAGAATAGTTTTAATCAAAATCCAGAAGACTATTCAGCACCAACAAATCAACTTAATAAAACAAAGGAATTATTAGACGGAGCCTCTATAACCTTTCCAACTCTCACAGCTACTGGTTATGCAGTGGTTTCAACTCAACCTGGACAAAGTGTTGAACAAAGAAGACTTATGGCAATTAGAGCGGCAAGAATGTCAGCAATGAGAGAACTAGCTGAACAAATTCACGGATTAAAAGTAGACAGTAATACAACTGTAATCGACCTAATGGTTCAAAATGATACATTTAGAGGTATTGTGTCAGGTGTAATTAGAGGAGCAAGAACAGTAAGAATTAATCCTACTGGTTCTGATACTTATGAAACGGTACTAGAAATCGATCAAGATATGGTCGCTTATTTATTTAGACAAGCTCAATCATTATAAACTATTTAATAAAGATTGGAAAAAAGTTGAAAAAATTTCATTATAATAAAGCCGATACTCTAATTAAAGAATTAGCTATTTTCTTTTCAACATTGTTGTTTTTTCTTTTCGGGGCAACTTTGGTTGTAGGAAAAGAATATACACATAAATCTATTATCTCAGAGGGAAGAGCTGTGATAGTCGATGGAAATGAAGAATTAGCAAAAAAGAGAGCATTAGATGATGCCTTGTATCTTGCAAGCCTTCAAGCTGGTGCAAAGATTGACGGGTACTCAAAGGTTGATACCAATACTTCGTTGAGTGAAAATTTATTAGTCAGACCATCATCATCGATCAAAGACTTTGTTATATTGGAAGAATCGAAAAATGAAACTCATTTCAAAATAAAAATTCAAGCTATTTTAGTAAGTGAAGATGATGTACTAAATTGTTCAGCCAGAGAAAATGTTAGCTTAAGTTTTTTCAAACCAAATTTTATAATCTCAAGCAGATTACCTGCTCGTTTGCAAAAGCTTCCAGGCATAATTTCTAAAAATATTTACGAGAATATAAATAAATTTGAGAATATCAATCTTAGAGACGCTTCAAACTTTAGCTTTAATCCAGTAAAGTTCTCTTCTTTACCTGTAAGTCTTGACTACGAAGCGTTAGTTGAAGGAAAAACTTCTGCTTTAAAAACTGGTGAATTTGGATTACATACATTGATTGAGCTTAAATCTAGTAACAACTCAATGACAAGGTTCATAAATAAATTAGACGTAAGTTTAACTATAAATATTTACGAAGGGGTTAATTTTAACAACATTGAAACATTAAACTATAATTTTTCAGTTCTTCTTGGTGCGGAAACTGGTTATCAACATATAGATGGTTTTTATAAAATCCCTTATGACAAAATAAAAGAAATAGTTCAAAGAAGTATTTCTAAAATTCAATTTAGAGTTAAAGATGAACTTAGTTGCTACCCTCTTGAAGCAAAAGCAGAACTTGTAAAAGGGGTTTTAACCGTTCCACTAGGATTTAACCAAGGAGTAAACATAGGAAAAGTAGGTTTTGCTTCTAATAATAATCCTAATCATTCGATGAATGATTGGGTCGTTTTAACTGTAAAAAAATCGAGTGGAGACTTTTCAGTTATAGAACCATTAAACCCTCAAAATAAAAAAGAGAACATAAATGGTAAGATAATAAGATTTATGAATTAAATGGAGAAAAAATGAAAAAATTTTACGCTATATTGATTATATTTCTGTTAAACTTTACTGTTACGAAATCTAATGAACCTTTCGTGGTGCTGGAGTATAAAGGCAACTTTTTTGATCAATCAGATTCAAAAAAAATTAATAAAAATAATAAATTTATTAAAGACCAAAACTACTCAACCTCTCATACAGTCAAAGATGGTGAATCACTTAGTGAAATTATTAATAAATTTTATGGTAATACTGGATTAAATATGAGGATTATTCAGCTCTCATTAACAGAAATAAATAAGCATGCTTTTGTGAGAAATAATCCAAATTATTTATTTGCTGGAAAAAAACTTAAAATACCGTCAATTAACGAAATAATGAATCTAGTTAAAAACAAACCAAATCAAAGAAAAACTTCTGGCAACAGAGGTAATAATCACATTTATTTTTATGGAAATTAATTGAATGAAAAAATTATTAACTTTTTTATTAGCATTTTCTTTCACAAGCTTTGCTGAAGCTAGCTCCATTGATGGTATTTATCTTAAAAAATTGATTGGTAGATGGCTGGAAAGTAATGGTCAAAAGTCAAATGTTGAAATACTTGATGACATCAAATATGCAGATTGTGATGAAAATGATATTTTTATTAAAGATATTTCAGGACTTTTTAGACTTCTTAAAGTAAGTTGTCTTGGACCAAATAAATGGACCTTCATTACAAGAAATAAACAAGACAACAAACTTAGTAAGATCAAAAAAAGAAACAATATCAATGTTCTAGCTTTGAAAGACGGTAAAAAGAGTGGAACTATTATAAATGAAAATGACATAATTGTTATAAAGAAGAAAGTAAGAAATGTTAATGATTTAGTAGTTGAAAAAAAGGATATTATTGGCAAAAGGTTAAAAAAATCAATAAGCTCAAATAGACCTATTTATCATTCTAACCTTGAAAAGGATTGGTTGATTCAAAAAAATGCATCAGTTATTATTGAAAATAGTGTTGGCGGGATAACAATCAAAGATCAGGGTCTAGCTCTAGAAAATGCAGATTATATGGATATTGTGAAGGTAATGAACATAAAAAGTGGTAAAATTATTATTGGATTTGCAAAAAATAAAAAAAAAGTTGTTTTAAAAACTAAACAATTCTGAATAAGTGTCGTAATATATTAAAAGGAATAAAAATAATGATTGATCAAATTAAGAATAAAATAAATAATCTTAGCAATTCGGCTGCTAGCGCAGAAAAAGCCGGAGTTAAACAATCTAAAGCTCAGGTTCAAAAGGTTGAACAGTCAATTACGAAAAACAAAGTTGATGTTGATGGAGGAAAAGTTTCTCAATTTGTAAATAAAGAAACAATTAAAAATATGGCTAAACAACCTCCAATTGATAAAATTTCTACTAACAGAATTAAAAGTGCTATTGCTAATGGTTCTTATCCTCTTGATTTAGATAAAATTGCTGATGCTTTATTCGATGCATATAAAGAAATGAAAGACTAAATAACATCCACTAAAATGGAAAAATATTTAGACGACCTAATAAGAATTCTCGAAGAAAGTTTATCCAATCAGGACTTTAATAAAACCACAGAGTTAGAAAAAAAACTTCAAAACTTAACTGAAGATTTCAGAAAAACCCAGGACTCCCCTTCACAAGAAATCAAAATCGATGAAACAAAAATTAATCATCTTTCATTATTAATTAAAAAGTTTGAAGCTAATCAAGAAGAGAGAAAAAACTTTCTAACAGAATTTGACGATTTTCTAAAGACTAGAAAATTTAAATAATCTTGTTGTTTTGGATATAAGAGCATAATATAAATTATGAACATTTTAGGTAATATTCTTAAAGAGGATCCCTCCTCTGCACTGACAAATGTTTTCTTAGTTTTTTTTATTTTTATTCTGATAACCGTATCATTAGCTTTTTATTATGATTATATGAAGAATAAAAAAAATGAAAAAAAAATTTCAATCTTAGAAAGAGCTATAAAAGATCTTATTGAAGAATTCAGATCATTTGAATTGCTATTATCGGACCAAAAAAAAATTCTTCAAGAATATAAATATACATTAGAAAAATTAGAACAAGAAACATCAAGACTAGCTGATTCATCGAAAGAAGATTCAACCATTACAACAGCTATTAAAATGGCTGGCGAAGGTAAAACTCTTCAGGAAATCTCTGATTTTACTGGTATGGCAACAGAAGAAATAGAACCAATAATTAAGTTTCACGGAAAGTAAATCTTCTGTTTAACTAATATTTTTTATTAATCACATTTTAAAAACATAATTACTGCACGTGAGGTTTGATATGTGATTTTTTAGATTTATTTTTATTAGACTAGTTTTTTTTTCTATTTCAATTTCAATTGTTGGATCTATTCTCTTTAAAAACATAAATTGATCAGAATTCTCAATTATCTCCATCTTATATGCGTCATCTTTAAACTCAACATCAACGAGATCGCCAATGTTATAATTTTTTATAAAAATTTTTTTTAATTTCACAGGATTTTTTCCACACTCATAGGTTTCGTATTTAAACCTAGTGAACATATCCTCACAAGATAAAATAAATATTAAAGCCAAAAGGATTGTAATTCTTTTAAAATTATTTACTTTCATTTTTCTCTTCACCTACATTAGATTCGTTTCCTTCAACTTTTTCAGAGGTTGCTGTTTTTTCTTCAGTTTTTTCAGAATTTGAAACATCTTGAGATTCTTTATTAGTGTCGGAAGATTCTTTTTTAGGTTCCTCATCATCAACTTCACCAACTTTTTCCTTGTGTTGCTCAAGTAGATCTTTTTTCTCACCATCTCCTTTAGCTGCAATTTCTTCCTTTTGGTCAACATTTTCCTCTTTTTGATCCTCAGTTACATTTTTTTTATCTTCATCTTTTTTTTCGGCCTCCTCTGCGACCTTCAAATCACCAGAATCTGACTTTTGTTCACTTTTGTTCTCAGTGTCAGCTTTATCTATTGCAGATTTATTTTCTGTGGTAGCTGGTTCTTCATTTTCAACCTTTTCCTCTTTTTCTGCTTTTAGGGTTTCTGATGAATCGCTCTTGTTTTCGGTAGACTTTTTTTCTTCTAGCTGTTTTTCAGTAACTTTTTCCTCAACTTTTTCATTTTCCACCTCTAATATTGCTTTTTTAGCCTCAATTAATTTATTCCCATCATCTTCTTTTACATCTAAAACCACTCCTTTATCAATCTGTTTTCCATTAACATCACCAGTTTCTATCATTTTTACCCTGATCCACTTATCCTCATCTTTTTTTTCATTTGATGGTTTTTCCTCTTTTATCTCTTTTACAACTGGTTTACTAATTTTTACTTTTCTTTCATAAACAAGATCAATTTTAGATCTGATGATTTTCAATCGGGCTGCTAGAGCACCGATTCGAGTTACCTCATCCATTTGTTCATCAAGAAGCTTCTTTATTATTGAATTTACCTCTTCAAGGGGCTTATCTCCGATCTTTGTTATTATCTTGTCTCTGACCTTAATTACCTCAGGGTCTAGGTCCATATCCAAATTATTTTTTTCATTCATAACCATTTACCTTTCTTTTGGCATTCAATTTGCAAATTCCAAACCAAACACAAAAAATTTTTATGGAAATATGACTATTAATATTAAACAACAATTTGAAGTTTACAGCAATGCTTTAGGTATTAGAAATAAAAGAAATGAGATTCTTGCTTCTAATATAGCCAATGCTGCAACTCCAAATTACAAAGCAAGAGACGTTGACTTTGAAGTTGAACTTGCTCGGAATCTCAGTGTTGGGCCACTAAAGACATCAAGTAAGGGTCATATTGCAGTAGCATCAAAAAACTTACCAGGAAAGGTTCAATACAGAGACCCTTTGAACCCTTCAATGGATGGAAATACCGTTGAGCTTTCAGTTGAACAAATGGAGTTTGCTGAAAATTCAATTAGATATCAAACTACTTTAAATTTTATAAATTCAAAATTAACTGGACTTATGAGTGCAATAAGAGGTGAATAATGGAAATTAAAAATATATATCATATTGCACAAAGAGCAATGGGCGCACAACTTGTGAGGTTAAATGCAATTGCAAGTAATCTTGCCAATGCTGACAATATTGCAGGTAACCCTGACGATGCATACAAACCAGTTAAACCAGTATTTGAAACAAAATATTTTGACCTTATTAGGAAAAAGGGAATTTCGACTGTAGATGCAGTCACGGTCGAAAAAATGGATATTGAAGCGATTAAACAATTCAAACCTGGACACCCAATGGCTGACAAAGACGGCTTTATATATAAAGCCCCAGTTAACATTGAAGAGGAATATGTAGATATGCTTGAAGCTTCAAGACAATACCAAAATAATGTTGAGGTTATTACAACAATTAAAGCGTTAATGCTTAAAACAGCTAATTTAGGAAAGTAAAAAGGTAAAAAATGACTGAAATTTCAAAATCATCTGAACAATCATTAAACAATATACTTAATAAGCTTGGGGTAAAAACTCAAGATGAAGCCCAAAAACCAGCTAATAAAAATTCGTTAGGTCAAGAGGACTTTCTTAAATTAATGACAACTCAATTACAGAATCAAGATCCATTTGCTCCTATGGACAATGGAGACTTTATTGCTCAAATGGCGCAATTTTCAACTGTAACTGGAATAACAGAAATTAATAGTAACTTAACTAATTTAGGTTCTAAACTCGAGCCAAACAGAGTCGCTACTGCTGCCCAATTCTTAGGACATTCTGTGTTAGTTCCAGGTCAAGTTGTCAGCCCTGACGATAAGGGAGAGATTCATGGTGTTGTAGATCTTCCTGCTTACTCCAATGATGTTGGTTTAACTTTTACAAATCCTTCAGGAGAGATCGTACACTCAATTAATCTAGGTTCACAAGAAAAAGGATTAGTAGGATTTAGTTGGGAAAATATCCCTGATGAAATTAAGAAAAATAAAACAAGATTGACAATCCAAGCGTATGCTGGAAACGGTGAAGCTAGTGATGGAATAAGCACTGCGGTTTACAACAAAGTAATTGCAGCATCAGCACCGAAGAATAGTGAAGATGTGATTCTTGAAACAAAAGATTATGGTGAAATTTCAGCAAATGATGCCATCAAACTTAAAACAAATGATTAATTAAAAACAGAGGAGAAAAAAAATGTCATTTTACACTGCTTTAACAGGACTTAACGGAGCTCAGTCAGATATTTCAGCTACGTCTAATAATATTGCAAACGTTAACACGACGGGTTTTAAGAGATCAAGAGCTGAATTTGGTGATATTTTTGCAACCTCACCTTTACAGAATGCATCATCATCAATTGGTTCTGGTACAATTTTGAAAAGTGTAAAACAACAGTTTACTCAGGGTAACATTACTTCATCCCTTAACGTTTTAGATATCGCGATTTCGGGTCAAGGTTTCTTCTCCTTAAAACCTTCACTCACATCAGGTCAGACTGTTTATACAAGAAACGGTTCATTTAATGTGAATAATGATAGATATGTTACAGATTCATCTGGTCAGTTTTTGCTTACATTCCCAGTGAACGAGGATGGTTCAGTCACAGCAAAAGATTTAGTTAGTGCTGTACCTCTTCAGCTTCCAGTTACTTCAGGAACTCCAAAAGCAACGACTTCAATTGAGTTAGGTGTAAACGTTTCTGCTACAAGTGAAATTATTACCGATAAACCACAATTTGAAAATGGTTATGTCTTTGATCCTAATGACCCAACTACTTATAATAATTCAACCTCAATTACAATCTTTGATGATCTAGGTAATCCTACAATTGCAACAATATTTTTTATAAGAACTCAAGCGGCATCAGCAGCTGATCCAACAAATAAATTTGAAACTCGTTTGGTAATTAATGACACAGTCATCGATCCAGACTTAGTTCGTTCTGTTACTGATACTCAACAACCAATTTTTATTGATAGATTTGGTCAACAGACAACTAAAGTTCCAGATGACAACTACTTCTTGGAGGGCAAAGGTTCTGCTTTATACAAATTAGACGATTTACAAACACTTGTTGATTCAACACCGGCAAAAGTAACAGGTGAATCCAGTGCATTCGACTTTGGTGAGGAAGGTGATAAAACTGTAACAATTGTTACTGACCCTATGAAATTTAATTCAACGAGAGAGAGTGGAGATACATCTTCGAGTATTTATTGGGGTACAAATTTTATGACTATTAATGTCGATAATAGTGACCAACCGGTAAATATAGATATTAGACCAGGTTCTTATAATGCAACTCAGTTGTCCGCTGAAATTCAAAGAGCAGTAAATGCTGCTTACGGGGATGATAAAAAAATTCAAATTGTCCAGAACGTAGACGATACTTTGACTATTGATTTACTAAAATTGAACGCTGACGGTACATCTACAGGTTTAACTACACCAGTTTCTGTTGATTTATTAAGTGATTCTTATGTCTCTGATCTGGAGGGAATAGTATTGACTGGTGCATCACCAGATTTTACAAGAGAACAATTTCTTGCACATACTCAGGCAAGATTGAATGCAGCATTAAACGAATATGCTGTTACACCTTCAACTGATGCCGTGAATAGTGCAACGGCTTTAGGTGTAAGTGAAAGTTTATTTTACAGAGCTTCTGGAAAACAAATTTCTACCGTACTGAATCAGAGTCAAGCTTTTACTTTCAATCATAGAACTGCAGACAATGGTTCATCAGTCACTTCAAATACCGCTGCTAACTTAACGGCAAACGGATCTCTTTCTACAGGTAGACACCTCACATATTCATATTATGGTAAAACTCCAGCACTTCATGTTTATGATGAAATGGATTCATTAGGAGATAATGCATCTACGACCGCCGTCTCCTATGATCAATCAGAAAATACGGTAAGATTTTATTTTGGTACATCTGACCCTGCACTTACTGCAAATGAAAAAGTAAGATTTGTTGGTAAATTTTACTCTGATACTACTCAGAATGCTAATTCTGATTTTGTAAATGGGCGTGAATTTACAATAGCATCTATTGGTTCAGAAACAGTAGGTGGAAATACATATTACTATGTTGAGGCAAGTACAGCAGGAATGAGTTTTCCTGATTCTGACTTCACGTTGTCTGTAGCAGATGCAAATGACCAAGCCAATATCTATTCCGAGCAATCAACGGCCGTAGAGGCATTTTTTGAAGGAGCGGATAACGTTTATTCAGGAGCACCTGTTAATTTTAGTAGTTCTAAAATTGTAGTCAGGGAAATTGGTTCAACAACTAAGCACGATTATACAAATGCTGATATGGTTACTAAAACAACTGCAGAGGGAGCTGCAAAAAATATTATTGATGATCTAGTTGAAGTATTTACCCTTACGGATACTGAAACTTCAGCTGGAACAACACTAGATACCTATGAATTAACTGGATTAGGTGAAAATACAAATACAGCATCCAGAGATGAATATCTTAATGGGGATGGAACTACTACTGATAAGACAAAACCAGCTACTCATTGGGTTGATGAAAAAGATCCACCAATTGAAGTTACTTATGATGTATTAAATCAAAGACTTCAGTTTGAAGTGGATAGAAATTTAATCGGTACAGGTACTAATAGTAACTTCAATAGTTTTAAAATTTATGGTGCATCGACAGCTACAGCCGAGAATAACCTTGGTATTCCAACTGCTGATGATACTACAGAAACATTGATTAGAGGTGGAGAAAAGTTTTCTGCAAGCACATTTGTTGCTGATGGTGCTGAGATTCAGCTTAATGATAAAAGATTTGGAGTTAAAGTTGGTTATAACAGTGAATTAAAAGCTTTTGAATTCAGCAGTGGTACCACAGGTGAAACAATTGCTGCCAACGGAGCTATCGGTGTAACAGAAGCTCAGACAGCATCTAGTATAGTTGTGGGAAGGTATCTTCTTTCAACCACTAATGGTTCAGTAACAGACGCGACTGATTTCTTTTCTGGTGATAATAACTTATTAGGTATTGGTGTTACGAAAACAAATGCCATAACAACAGATGCAAAAGGTCTTGCTGCTCAACCAGCTCAGGCAATTGGTGCCTCAGCAACGGAAGATTTAACTCAAGTCTTTAGACTTTCCAATTTAGGAAATGAGAATGTATTCAACGTTTCAGTTAATGGTGTAGCGGGAGTAATTGAAATACCCCAAGGATTCTATGTAGGAACTACATTAGCTGAAGCTCTTCAACAGCGTATTAATCAGATTGAAGATTCATCTGGCACCGTTGGTGGTGGGATAACGGTTAAATATAATTCAGCAAATAACAATTTCACTTTTACTAATGGTACAACTGGAAGAGAATCAACAATTAAAGTTAGAGGTGCTTCAAAGTTTGGATTAGATAATGTTGATTTAGGTGTTGGATCTGTTCCTCAAATTTATAACCTTAAACAAGCAACTAATTCTGAAGGACTTAACTTGTTCGTTGATGCTAACGGTAATAAAGTTACTACTCCTCCAGCAAACCTTGTAGATGGTTATTTTCCATTATACATTGACGAAGGAGAATTAACATTTGATAAGTCGGGGGCTATTGTAAGCCCTAAGCAAGGTGTACATTACGAGAAACAAGAAGCAGGTTTTAGTATTGACTTGGATATTGATTTTACAAAATCCACTCAGTTAGCACAGCCATTCTTTGTTTCGACTGTTAATCAGGACGGTTTTACATCTGGAAGGTTAGATGGTTTGGAAGTAGACGCCTCTGGTACTGTTAGAGCTAACTACACAAATGGTCAAAACAATCCTTTAGGAAAAATCGTTTTAGCAAACTTTAACAACCAAAATGGTCTTAAACAAATTGGTAACGCAACTTACGTTGAAACAGCAGTATCAGGAACTGCAACTGTTGGTGAAGCAGGTGCTGAAGGTTTTGGTACAGTATTATCTGGTTCATTGGAAAGATCAAATGTTGATATTACAGAGGAACTAGTAAACTTAATTACTGCACAAAGAAACTTTCAGGCAAATGCCAAATCAATTGAAACAACTGCTGCAACTACTCAAGCAATTGTTAACATAAGAATGTAATTAAAATTTCTGTTATAAGGAGTATTTAAAAATGGATAGAATGGCACAAACGGCATTAAACAGTATGAAAATGCTGATGGAAAACCAAATGGCTACAGCCCATAATCTATCCAATCTCAATACACCTGGTTTCAGACAAGATGTAATAACTGATTTTAGTTCGTTATACTTAAACAGAAATAAAGGCCTTGAACCAAGAATTGTTGCAGGAAGAGAAGTAGGAAAATTTAGTATTGAACAAGGCATGATGGACAATACAAATAATCCAATGGATATAGCTATAAACGGTGAAGGCTATTTTGTTGTTCAACCAAAAAATGGTGTACCCGCTCTCTCTAGAAGAGGTGACTTGCAAGTAAATGAAAATGGTGATCTTTTAGATGGTCAAGGGAATCAAATACTAGATGCTGGAATGCAACCCATAGTTGTTCCCGCTTTTAA
>NTKR01000004.1 GCA_002457065.1 alpha proteobacterium MED-G10
ATATGTTGTACCAAAACTAAACCTAAAAATCTCTTTTTTATCATAATTTTCTTTCAAAATAGCTTTTGATAGGTAAAATTTTACAGGTCCGAATGGTGATAACCAAGATAAACCTATTCCAGCTGATGCACGAAGTGAAGACTCATCTCGTATATTAGATCCAGAGGATGAGGTATTGTATACAGTTCCAATATCTGCAAAAATAAGTCCACCAATACCTAAATCGTCAGGAAGACCAATAGGAAAGGTTAATTCATTTCTATTAACATAATAAACTTCACCTCCAAGAGAGTCACTTGTTGAGGAATCTCTGGGCCCTACACCCAAATTTTTGAAGCCTCTTAACTGATCACCATTAAGAAAAAATAAATCGTTAATTTTTACTTCTTTAATGGAAGCGATATAACCACCCTCAAGAAAATTCCCAAGAATAACACCGTCAGTTATTCTCAAAAAATTAGCAATTTTTAACTCCGTCAGTATGTGCTCTGAATCTCCTCCAAGACCAAAATAGTCAACATCAAATCTAACTCTGTATCCATCGGTTGGGTTAATTCTATCGTTTAATTCGTCATACTGAAGAGCCTGACCAATAA
Source organism: alpha proteobacterium MED-G10 (assembly GCA_002457065.1). Taxonomy (GTDB): domain Bacteria; phylum Pseudomonadota; class Alphaproteobacteria; order Methylaequorales; family Methylaequoraceae; genus MED-G10. The sequence continues at coordinate 597 of NTKR01000004.1, forward strand.
CTGAAGTTACTCTTTTTCCTTCTTGAGCTTGAATATATATTGAGGTATCGTTATCTATATCGTGTATTTTATCTCTTTTAAGTGTGTAGCTAGAAAAGTATCTTAGGTTATCAATTATCTCAAATCCCGTTCTTAATTTAAAGCCAATTATATTGTGTTTGTATCCACTATACGTTTTTTGATTTCTTCTTATATTAAATATATCAATTCCTGCTGCTAGATCTTTATTTAAAAAATATGGGTCAGTAAATGATAGATCAATTTCAGATTTTCTTGTTGAAAGACCTAAATTTAGGCTTAACTCTTTAGCTTCACCAAATAAATTTGATTCTTTTATTCCTATACTACCAATTGCTCCATCTAAAGACGAAAATCCAGCACCAACAGTAAATTGACCAGTTGATCTTTCTGTAACACCAACATCAACCTCAGTTTTATTTGTTCCAACCATTTCGTCTATTTTGATTTCAATATTATCAAAAAGACCTGTACCTCTAATATGTCTCTCACTTTCTTTGATTTTTGAGGAATTATAAGCATCACCTTCAACAAAAGTTAATTCTCTACGAATCACATCGTCATTAGTTTTAACATTTCCAGAAATATTTATCCTATCAATAAATATCTTAGTACCCTCTTGAATTTCAAATGTTACCTCAACTTTATTATCCCCAATTTTTTTTATCCTGGGTGAAATATCAACAAAAGCATAACCCATCTTTGAAGTTTCATCTGTAATTTTTTTTATAGCGTCATCTAGTTCTTTTGAACTAAACCAGTCACCTTTGTCAACATCCACTAAATCTTTGATTTTAATACTTGAGAGATTTCTTATAGAGGAATTAAATTTTACATTTGTAATTTTATATCTTTTACCCTCAAAAATAGTAAAATTTACAATAAAATCTTTCCTGTTATCTACTAAACTAGAATTAACTGAAACAATCTCAAAATCAATATATCCATTGTCAAAATAATATTTCTTTAAAAGGTCTTTATCGTAATTAATCCTATCTTTATCAAATCGATCATTGGTGCCCCAGAATTCATACCATCTATATTCAGTAGAACTGATAACATCTTTGAGGGTAGAATCTGAGAAAATTTTATTATTCGTAAAATTCACTTTTTTGATAGTCGCCTCTTTTCCCTCAAAAACCTCAAATACAAGATTAACTCTATTTTCATCAACCTTAATTATTTTAGGTTCAACAAAGGTTGAAAAAAATCCTTGTCGTTTATATAAGGTCAGTATTTTTTCCGAATCATTTTTTATTAATTCTCTAGAAAAAACATTACGAGGTCTCGTTCCAATTTCCTCAAGAATTATTTCATCAGTAATTTCCTTATTACCTTCAATAGAAATTAAGTCAATAATTGGATTTTCTCTAACGTTTACGTAAACTACTCCCTTACTTTTATAAATATTCACATCTGAAAAATAACCAGATCTGTATAAATTTTTGATTGCTTGACTAAAGCTTCTATCATCTAATCCCATTTCTTTAAGTCCAGATGACCTTAGAATTAACTCGCTTTCTAATCTTTTATTTCCTTGTATTACTATTTGGCTCTGCTCCTGACTAAAAGTTCTAGGAATAATTGGTGTTGTATTAATAATGCTTCCTTCTTTTTTTAAAAAATAGTCATTGCTATAACTGGAAGAAGGTGTTCCGGGAGTATTTGCAGATGTAAATGAGGAAAACAGAAAAGTTAATACTAAGGCATTAACGAATTGAGAAAAAAAAAACATTTCCCTTACCTAATAATTCTCAATACATCATTATATGTCGCAAAAATCATTAAAGATAGTAATAAAAAAAGTCCAACAGAATGTATAATTTCTAAATATTTTTGTTTTAATGGTGATCCTTTAACATATTCAATAAAATTCAAAAGTAAATGTCCACCATCAAGCATTGGAATTGGAAAAAGATTGATTAGACCTAGATTTAAGGAAATTATCATCATAAACCAAAGAGTACTTTGCAAACCTTTACTCCAAAAGTCTCCTGATAATTCGGCAATCCTAATTGGTCCACCTAGGTCCTCAGTTCCTCTAGAACCTGATATCATCTCATAAATACCAACCAAAGTAATTTTAACAAAAAAGTAAATCTGATTAGCTGACTTAACCATAGAGTCAAAAATATTTAACTTTTGTACTTCAACAACCCCTTTTATTCCTATTTTGTTACTAACTGGGGAAATGTCTAATTCATTCAGCTTGCCGTCCCTGTTGTAAAGAATAGTTATGCTGTCAGAATCATTATTTAAAATAACATCCTTTAAAGAATTAAAATCGAGAATTTTTTGGTTATTAGCCTGAACAATTATATCTCCTTCTTTCAAACCCATACTTTCAGCAGGACTTCCAGGTTCTATGCTGCTGATTATTGGTTTAGTTGATGAAAAGCCAAAATAGCAATTGATAAAAACGAGAACCAAAAAAGAAAAAATAAAATTTGCAGCCGGTCCCGCAAAAAGGATTGTTGATCTTTGTGAGATAGTTTTATTATGAAAAGATAAACTTTGATCTATTTTGCTACTTTTATCTTTTTTTGAGCTTGATGGATCTGCGTCTCCATGCATTTTTACGTACCCACCTAGTGGTATGAGAGAAAACTTCCATCTTGTACCAGACTTATCAGTATATCCAAATACTTCTTTTCCAAATCCAATTGAAAAAACTTCCACTTTTACATTGTTCTTTATTGCTGCAAGGTAGTGACCCAATTCGTGAACAAAAACTAGAATTGTCAATATTATTAGAAATGGAATTATTGTATTTGTAAGGGTTTCAATCATAATAGTTAAAGCTTTTACGAATTAATTAATTCTGTTGCAATGCTTCTAGATTCACAATCAATATCTATCACATCTTTTATACTATTAATATCAGAAATTGAAGCTTTATTTAAAGTTTTTTCAACAACTTTGTGTATATCTAAATATGAAATCTTTCTTTTTAAAAATGAATCAACTGCTATTTCATTAGCAGCATTTAAAACTGTTGGAGCACTTTTTTTCATTTTTAAAGATAAATAAGCAAGATTTAGGCAAGGAAATTTTTTAAAATCTGGCTCAAAAAAGGTTAATTTCTTTATTTCACTTAATTTAAGTTTATCTACAGATATAGGAATTCTTTCTGGGTATGCCAAAGTATAAGAAATTGGTGTCCTCATATCCGGATTACCCATTTGTGCTAATATAGAACCATCTGAATATTCAACACAGGAATGAACAATTGACTCAGGATGAACCACAATTTCTATTTTTTCTTTTGGCATATCAAATAGATAATGAGCTTCAATAAGTTCTAATCCTTTATTCATCATTGTTGCTGAATCAACAGATATTTTTTTACCCATTGACCAATTTGGATGCTTAATTGCTTGCTCAGGAGTTATATCTTTTAAATCTTCTATATTTTTATTAAGGAAAGGACCACCAGAAGCAGTCAAAATTAATTTAGAGATACTTTTCTTATTTTTTATATCTAGTACCTGGTAAATAGCGTTATGTTCAGAATCAACCGGAAGAATTGTAGATCCATTTTTTTTTGCTAAAGAAGTAATAAGTGATCCTGAGCAAACTAGACTTTCTTTATTGGCTAGTGCTATTGTTATTCCTCTTTCTGCAGCACCAACAACTGGAAGTAAACCTGCGGATCCTGTTATTGCTGCGACTACAATATCAGTATCATAGTCTAAAATATCATCATAAGAATCACTACCATTTAAAATTTTTAATGATTGATTTGTGTTTTCATCTTTAAACTTTTCATAAGAAATAGAGTCTTTAATTGACACTATCTTTGGGCTAAAGACAGAAACTTGTTCGAGTAATTTTTGATAGTTGTTGTTAATACTTAATCCAACAACTTCATATTTATCTTTATGCTGATTGATAATATCAAGCGTTGATAACCCAATTGATCCAGTAGAACCAAAGATTGTTACTTTTTTTTTCATTCCAACTTAATACACTATAAAGTAAAATTTAAAATTGAGAAGCTTTAAAATGTAAACAAATACAATTAACAAAGCTAAACCATCGAATCTATCTAAAACACCCCCATGTCCAGGTATGAGATTGCTACTTTCCTTTACAAAACAAACTCTTTTATAATATGACTCAATTAAATCACCAACTTGCACTATGATCGAAAAAATAATTGATGTTACAACAATCATAATAACTGAATCATATGTTTCTATGAAAATTAATAAACTAATTAATGAGGGGATAATTAATCCTCCAACTGAGCCTGAAATTGTCTTCCCAGGGCTTATTTTAGGTGCAATTTTCCTTCCTTTTAGGAAACTACCAACCAAAAATGAAGAAGTATCCGTGACTACAGCATAAAAAAGAATTAAAATGAGAAAATCTTGGTAATTTAAATCTCTACTTAAAAGAATCAAAACACAATAAGGTGAGCTTACATAAAATATACCAATGATCTTAGATAATTTAAATTTTAAAAAAAAAAAGATAAATAAAAAACAGAAAACAAGAAAAAAAGAAATTGCAAAAGCACTAAGTATCATTGAAGAAATAAATAAGTTGATCAAAATGATAACTAGAAAGTCTGAATAATTTAAACGTTGTCTTGAAAGAAAAAAATTACCTTTGTCAGAACTGATTCTATCTGAATTCCTGTAGTTAAGTAATCTTAGAAACTCCCAGATAGATAAAGAAACTAAAGAATGAATTATAATTGGGAAGAAAAAATTATCATTTAAAAATAAGCAATAAATTAATAAAATAAGAAAAAAACTTGAAAAAACTCTTAAATATAAATTATTCACTTTAATCTCCTCCAAATCTTCTTTTTCTACTGACATAATTTTCTAAGGCTTGTGTATATCTTGAGATATTAAATTCAGGCCATAATGTTTTTGTAAAATATAATTCTGAGTAAGCTATTTGCCAAAGCAAAAAATTAGATAATCTTTTTTCACCTGAGGTTCTTATAACTAAATCTGGGTCAGGAATACTATTAGTCATAAGATTCATTGTGATGTCATTTTCATAAATTTCTCCTAAATCTTTTTTTATTTTTCTTACTGCGCAAACAATTTCATCTCTTGAACCATAGCTTAATGCTAGGGTAAAAAAAAGGTTTGAAAAATGAGAAGTTTTATTCTTAAAATATTTGAGTTTTTTTTTTATTACCCCACTAAATTTACTGATATCTCCGATGAAGTTAAAATTAATTTTTTTTTTGTTAAAATTTTCAAATTCAGAATCTAAATAAAATTCTAGTAAAGACTGTAGCTTAAGTATTTCACTTTTACTTCTATTCCAATTTTCAGTTGAAAAACTATAAAAGGTTAAATATTTAATTCTTAATTCAAGTGATTTTCCAACTATTTTTTTTATTATTTTAGAACCCATTTTATGTCCTTCAATAATTGGTAAATTCTTTTTTTTTGCCCACCTCCTGTTACCATCCATTATAAAAGCAACATGTCTTGGAAGAAGGTCTTTAGAGTTTTGACTTAAAGTCATTATACCGTAAGAATATCTTTTTCTTTTTCAGTAAACAAGTGATCAATCTTTTCAATTAATTTATCAGTAATTTTTTGAACTTCCTCGGAGATTTTAAAGGATTCATCTTTGGATATCTCCTTATTTTTTTCTTCATTCTTAATTTTTTCCATAGCATCTCTTCTTATATTTCTTATCGAAACCTTACAGTCTTCTGAATACTTTGATGCAATTTTTACTAACTCTTTTCTTCTTTCCTCTGAAAGCTCAGGAATTGGAATCCTTATTAAGTTGCCCTCCAACATTGGATTTAATCCAAGATCAGAATTTCTTATAGTACTCTCAACTATACTTGTTAATGTTTCATCCCAAACCTGAACAGTAATCATACGTGGTTCAGGAACACTTATGTTTGAGACTTGATTTAAGGGCACTTTACTTCCATAAGAATCAACAAAAATTGAGTCAAGGAGAGAAACGGATGCTCTACCTGTTCTTAAACCCGTAAATTCTCTTTTTAACACATCAATAGCCTTATCCATTTTTAATTCATATTCATTTAAGTCTATCATTTCAAACTACTATTTTATTATCGTACATGATCCACTACCATTAATGACATTAATTAAGGAATCTTTCTCTAAAATTGAAAAAACCAAAATAGGAATTTTATTTTCCTTTGCCAAAGATATAGAAGCAGTATCCATAATTCTTAAATTATTATTAATAACATAATCATAATTTAGGTCATATAACTTTTTTGCATTTTTATCAATTTTTGGATCCTTATCATAAATACCGTCAACTTTAGTAGCTTTAAATAAAATATCACATTTCATTTCTGATGCTCTCAAAGCTGCTGCAGTATCAGTAGTAAAAAAAGGGTTACCCGTTCCTGCTGCAAAAATTACAATTCTTTTTTTTTCTATGTGACGTATTGCTCTTCTCCTTATATATGATTCGCATACGGTGTCCATTTTTATTGCTGATAACACTCTTGTAGGAACCCCTTTTTGTTCAAGTGAGTTTTGTAAAATTAAAGAATTTATTACAGTAGCCATCATTCCAGTATAGTCAGCCGAAGATCGATCCATTCCCTCTGACGAAGCCGAGATACCTCTGAAAATATTACCCCCACCAACAACAATCGATATTTTAATACCATTTTTTAAAATTACAGAAATTTGGTTTGTTATCGAATTGATTGTGTCTAAATCTATACCAAAATCTTTATCACCCATTAAAGCTTCCCCGGATAGTTTAAGCATAATGTGTTTGTTTTTGAAGTTTTTCAATGTTCTTTTATTTAATCTTGTCCAAGTTTATAAACCAAGAAATTATTCACGGAGAAATTTAAACCAGTATCTTTATTAAAATTCGCAATACAATCTTTAATGATTGTCTTATTGTCAATAACGAATGTTTGTTCCAAAAAGCAAACCTCAGAATAGAACTTTTTTATTTTACCCTCAACAATCTTTTCTATAATATTTTCAGGTTTTCCAGATGACTTAACTTGTTCAGAAAATATTACCCTCTCTTTCTCAACCACATCAGGACTTAAACTTTTAATATCCATTGATAAGGGATCAGCAGCGGCAATATGCATACATAGCTGTTTAGTAAAAGATTCAACATCTTTTCCATTATCTTCCGCGGAAAAAGAAAGTAAAACCCCAATTTTCCCTGAATTTGGAGAGATAGCATTGTGAAGGTACTTCTGATAAAAAAGACCAGGCTCTGAAAAATAATTTAGGCGTTTAATCACAATATTTTCTCCTAATTTTGCAATTACATTAGTTAGTTCCGTTTCAACTAACGTATCAGAATTGATAAAATTAGATTTAAGTAATGAATCTTTATCTTTTACTTCATATTCCAAACAAGTGTTTGCAACATCATCACAGAACTTTTGAAAAGTCTCATTTCTTGCAACAAAATCTGTTTCAGAATTAATTTCAACTATTACACTACCCTTTTTTCCAGTAGCTACGTTGATAAGACCCTCTGTAGCAAGACGTGATGACTTCTTTTGCGCTGTATTTATACCTTTTTTTCTTAGCCATTCTTCAGCTTTTTCAATGTCACCTTCATTTTCTGAAAGAGCCTTTTTGCAATCCATCATTCCAGCACCAGTTTTTTGCCTAAGAAGTTTAATAGTTTCAGGTTTTATGCTCATTCTTTATCGCTCTTTTTCTTATGTGAATTTGCACTATTTTTTATAGATTGAGATATAGCATTACAGTAATATTCGATAGATCGTATGGCATCATCATTTCCTGGAATTGGATAATCTATTCCATCTGGATCAGAATTTGAATCAACAACAGCCACTATCGGAATGCCAATTTTATTAGCTTCCTTAACAGCTAAAATTTCTTTATTGGTATCTATGATAAATAATAAATCAGGCTTACCTACCATATCTTTTATACCTCCAAGAGCTTTATTCAATTTTTGAGCAGAATTTTCAAACTTAAGTATTTCTTTTTTTGTGTATGAAGAAATTTTGTTTTCAAGTATGTCTTCTATATTTTTCAATCTCCTAATTGAATTCTGGATTGTATCCCAATTTGTAAGCATACCACCTAGCCATCTTTTGTTAATAAAATACTGTTTACAATCAACTGCGTATTTTTCAATAATGTCTGATGCCTGTCTTTTGGTCCCAATAAATAAAATATTTTTACCTTGTGATGAATAATCATTTATTATTTTTAATGCATCGTTAAAAAAAGCCACTGTTTTTTGCAAATCTATAATATGGATCCCATTTCTATGGCCAAAAATGTATTCAGACATCTTTGGGTTCCACCTATTCGTTCTATGTCCAAAGTGAATTCCAGCGTCTAAGAGATCTTTAATGGTAATTTTATACATAATAATACTCCGGTTATACATACACACAACAAATATCACCAGAGCTGTTGTGCGTTTGAGTTAAAAAGAATTTACATTTTTAATTATTTAATTCAACATTTTTTTTAATTTGTCCTTATAACATCAACTATACCTGTTATCTTTCTTAAGGAAGAAATCTCATCTAAATTAATTTCAAAGAAATGATCACTTTTTATTTTTATTTTTTGATCATTATGATGGATATAAAAAAGTATTTCACAATCACCTCTCTTGTTTTGACGAAAAAATTTTTCAAATTTTAAATGATCAATCAATTTAGGGTTGATAAGTACTTCAATTTTTTTTCTTTGATTATTGATTTTTTCTATATTTGTCAAAGAGACCACTATAAATCTATCAGAATCTTTTAAATTCTGTAATGAAAGTTTTACTAAAACAATCTTTCCTTCAGTCAATTCAAAATCTAGACTTTCTAAAACCTCTGAAAAACAAATAGTATCTAGTTCTCCGGAATCATCAGTTAATTTTAGAAAACAAAACTTCTTTCCAAGTTTTGAAGTTCTTTCCTTTTTTTCTGAAATTAAAGCGATCACACTTTTGCTAATGTTTGAAGATTTGTCTAATGTATTATCAAAAAGTTGACTTAGGTTCGATATTTTTTTATCTCTAAAAAGAGTTTTATATAACTTTGTTGGATGCTCAGTTAAATAAAAACCAAAAGCATCATATTCCATTTCTAACTTTTTGCTAAACTCTAAGTTATCAAAATTTGATGAATCAAAAAAATTTGCGTCTAAGTCCTCTTTAAAAAGACTATTTTGATTTTGTATAAAATTTTTGTGAAAATTTACATTGAAGGAAATTATCTCATCCATTTTTTGGAGCAAAAAATTTTGATTATCCTCTATAGATTTTAGAGATTCTGAAAAAATTAAAGCCTCTATTATTTTTTTATTCAATGTGCTGTTATTTAGTCTTTTTAACAAATTTCGTAATGAAGTAAATTTTCCATTTTCTTCACGTTCTTTCACTATTTCTATCACAGAATTTTCACCGATGTTTTTAATAGCACTTAAACCAAAATTTATACCAAATGGATTATTATTTTTATAAATAACTTTAAAACGTGCCTGCGAGTTATTGATATCTGGTTTTATCATTTCAAAATTAAACTTTTTTACTTCATTACAATAACTTGAAATTTTTTCAAAATTACCGATATCACAATTCATTAATGAACATAAAAACTCTAATGGATAGTTTGCTTTTAAAAAAGCTGTTTGGTAAGCAATCATAGCATAAGCTGCTGCATGACTTTTATTAAAACCATATCCTGCAAATTTTTCAATTTCGTCAAATAGTTCTGAAGCCTTTTCTTCAATGAGTCCATTTTTTACACAACCTTCAACAAAATTTGATTTTTGGGCGATCATTTCAGACTTGATTTTTTTCCCCATTGCTCTTCTAAGTAAATCTGCCTTTGCTAGGCTAAAACCAGCAACTTTTTGTGCAATTAGCATTACTTGTTCTTGGTAAACCATAATCCCATAAGTTTCATCAAGGATTTTTTTCAGTTCATTATGAATGTAAGAATAACTTTCTTTGTTTTGCTTTCTATTTATGTATGTTTGGATGTTGTCCATAGGTCCTGGTCTATAAAGGGAAACAACAGCGATTAAATCTTCAAACCTGTCCGGTATAATGTTTTTCAAAGTTTCCCTCATACCCTGGCCCTCTAGCTGAAAAATCCCAGTTGTATTCCCACTTCTTAATAGTTCAAAAGTTTTTTTGTCATCTAAAGGAATAGAATCGATATCAATAAAAATTTTTCTTTTTTTTAAATTTTCAATTGCCTCTTGAATGACTGTAAGTGTTTTTAATCCGAGAAAATCAAATTTAATTAAACCTATTTTTTCAACATATTTCATAGAAAACTGAGTAACAGGAACATCTGACTTTGGGTCTTTATATAATGGAACCAGGTTTTTAAGTGACTGATCTGAAATTACAATTCCTGCTGCATGTGTTGATGCGTGTCTATACAAACCTTCAAGATTTTTAGAAATTTCAAAAAGCTTTTTTATATTAATATCGTTGGAAATAATTTTTTTTACTTTTTCATCACTTTGCATAAACTCCCTAAGACTAACTTGCTGAGCAGGATTGAAAGGAATCATTTTACAAAGATCGTCAACTAGGTAAAGTGGGAGCTGCATAACACGACCTACATCTCTTATTGCAGCTCTAGCCTGAAATGAACCAAATGTAATTATTTGAGCAACATTAGAAGTTCCATATTTTTTTTGTACATACTTAATAACATCATCTCTTCTATCCATACAAAAGTCTATGTCGAAATCAGGTAACGATACTCTTTCAGGATTTAGAAACCGTTCAAAGAGTAGTCCAAATTTGATTGGATTTAAATTAGTAATGGACAAACACCAAGCCACAAGAGAACCAGCTCCAGAACCTCTTCCTGGACCAACTGGGATATTATTATCTTTCGCCCAGTTTATAAAGTCAGAAACTATTAAAAAATAACTTGAATATCCCATTTTAGTAATAGTATCTAGTTCATAATCCAATCGTTTCTTGTAAATATCTAGCTCATCACTAGAAATTTCATTTTTTATACGAGACTTCAATCCATCATAGGATTTTTTTTTCAAAAAAACATTTTCATCTGTATTGTCTAATTCAACTTTAGGTAATTTTGGAGGTTTTTCTTCTAAGAAAAAATTACATTTTTTTGCCAATAAGACAGTATTTTCGGTCGCATCCTTTAAATCTGAAAATTCACTCAACATTTCTTTTTCACTTTTAAAACAAAAATTATTATCGCTTTTTAATCTGTCTTCTGATTCAAGATATTTTTGTTGAGATATGCTTAATAAAGCGTCATGCGAATCAAAAAAACTTTGTTCAAGAAAAAAATTTTCATTTGTTGCTACAAGTGGAATTTTCATTACATTAGATTGCTTAATTAAATAATTAAAATATTGGTCTTTCTTACTTTCTTTTTTTTGTATTTCTAAAAAAAAGTTGTCTTTAAAAATTTCAGAAAGCATTTTTATAGCTAAATTTGCCTGTAGCTTATTTCCAGAAAAAAAATTTTTGGTTATAAAACCAAATTTACCACCAGCAATACATACCAAATCATTCGAAAATCTTTCTAAATTCTCAAAATTGATATACGGATTAATATTTTCAGAGTTTTCTAAAAAAGAAATTGAGACAAGATTTGACAAATTCTTAAAACCATTTTCATTTTTAGCTATTAATAAAATATATCCGTCCAAAAAATTATTATCTGATAAAAATAAATTGCATCCTATTATTGGCTGAACACCCTTAGATTTACATTCTAATGAGAATTCCATACATCCAAATAAATTATTAAAGTCAGATATACCTACAGCTGGAATTTTTTCATCAACGCACTTTCTTACTAGATCACTTATTTTAAGAGCCCCTTTTGATAAAGAGTACTGTGTGTAGTTACGAAGGTGTATAAATTTTCGACTAGATTTCAATTAACATTCCTTTTTCAACTTTGAAGCATATATCTAATTTCTTTATAAATTTAAAATTGTGAGTCGCAATAATTGAAAGAGTATTGTTTTTTCTTGATATCTCAGTGATATACTTAAATACTAAATCAGCCGTTTCATCGTCTAAACTTCCTGTAGGTTCATCAGCTAACAAAAGTTGAGGTTTCTTTATCATAGCTCTAGCAACCGCAACTCTCTGCTGTTCCCCACCTGATAATAAGCCTGGTTTAAAATAAATACGCTCAGCTAACCCAAAAATATCTAAAAAATCTTTTGCAATTTCACAGGAATTTTTATAGTTCTCACCATTCAAAATCAGAGGAAGTGCAACATTTTCTAATACATTAAAATCTTCAAGCAGTTGATTATTTTGAAAAATATATCCAATATTTTTTTTTCTAAATTCAGTTTTTCTTAAATTATTCATTTTTAGACAATCCTGATCCCTAAAAAAGTAAGAACCAGACTTTGGATTTTCAATTAAACCAATAATATTTAGTAAAGAAGTTTTTCCAGAACCAGAAGGACCTATGATTCCAATAATTTTAGGCTCATTAATTTGAAGCTTTAGGTTTGAGAAAACATTTATTGGCAAGTTACCCTGATAATATTTCTGTTCTATTTTTAATAATTCAATCAAATCAATCCCACTTTATTAGATTTATTGGCTCAACTCTACTAGCTTTTATTGATGGATAAATTGTTGCCACAAACGAAAGAAATAAAGAGATTATTAAAATTTTAGAAATTTGGAAAAAGTCTATAATAACTGGTAATTTAGTAAAAAAATAAATTTCCTCAGAAAAAAGTTCAAAATCTAGAAGATATTCTAACATCTGTTTTACATCATTAATATTTAAACAGAATATTATTCCAAGTATAAATCCTAAAATTGTTCCACATAATCCTATGAAAAAACCATTTATTATGAAAATTTTTAATAATTGATTTTTACCAACTCCAAGTGTTCTTAAAACGCCAATATCCCTTGACTTGGTTGATACAAGAATAATCATTGATGATACCAAATTAAATGCTGCAACTAAAATTATTAAAAATAAAATTAAAAACATCACATTTCTTTCTACTTCTAAAGCATTAAATAAGGATGGGTTAAGCTCTCTCCAATCAATTACTCTGAGGAAACTAGGAATTATACTTTTAATTTCCTTTTTATAAAAACTAATTCGATCAAAATCATCCACATATAACTCAAGAAAATCAATTTCATTTTTAGAATTTAAAAATTTTTTTATTAATTCAATAGGAAAATAAATTAAGGATGAGTCATATTCGTACATCCCAATGCTAAAAAAACCTATAATCTTAAAGCTTGCTGACCTTGGAAAGTTTCCTAAAATAGTTTCAACATTATCTGGTGACAAAATATTTAGTCTATCGCCAACTTTAATGTTTAATTTTTTTCTTAACTTTTCACCAACTAAAATGCCTTCATTATTAGAAAATAACTCTAATGTTTCAGAGTCAAGTGACTGATTAAATATTTTTCTATCCTGAAAATATTGGCTTTCAACTCCTTTCATTATAACACCAGTGGAAAAAGTTGAATAATTTAGAAGACCTTGTCCCATTAAAACTTTATGAGTTTTAATAGTATTTATTTTTTCTTCTATTCTAGATTCAAGTGCAACTACATTTTTAATTTCTAAACCATTCAAAGGTTGAATTTTTAAATGTCCATTTACTCCTAGTATTTTAGAAGTTAATTCTTCACGAAATCCGTTCATAACGGACATCACAATTATCAAAGTAGCAACTCCTAGTGCTATTCCTGCAAATGAAATAAACGTGATTATAGAAAAGAATTTTTCTTTAGTTTGAGGAAAAAGAAATTTATAAGAAACCCATAATTCAAAAAAACTTATCATTTTTTAATGTTTCATATGTTCTAAAATTTTTTTTTCAGCTTCTTTAACCTTAAAATCAAACTCTTCATCTGAGTATTTATCTTTTAAAGTTACAGTTTCTTTATCTATAAAATTTTTACCTACAATTAAATTGTAGGGAATTCCTATAAGTTCAGCATCAGAAAACTTAATTCCGGGTCTTTCATTCCTATCATCGTAAAGAATACTTACACCTATTTTTTTTAAACTATGGTAAATAAGTTTACAGAATTTGCTTATGTTCTCATCATCAACCTTTAAGTTAATTATAAGCAAGGTAAAAGGTGCTATATTTTTTGGCCAAACTATTCTTGTGTTATCCTCACTTTGGTATTCTATAATTGCTGCAGGAATTCTTGAAATGCCAATTCCGTATGACCCCATAAAGGGGAAAAATTTCTCTGTTTCACCATCAATAAAAAAATCAAAAGATTTTGAGTATTTTGTACCAAACAAAAAGATATGACCTAATTCAATGCTTTTTAACTTTTTTAAGTTTTGCTTATTTCTCTCTTTTAAATACATTTCGTCAGTAAAGGAATTTAATGAAATAATTTCATCAATAGATAATTTCTCAAAATCAGAAGAAATTAAACTTTCATCTATATATATATCTGACTCACCACTTCCTACAATTAAATGAAATTCGTGAGAAAGGTCTCCTCCAATTTCTCCTGTAGGCGCTCTTACGGGTACAATAGGAATACCCAGTCTTTTAAAAATCCTAAGATATAATTTGAAAAACATTAAATAGGTTTCTTTCCCTGCCTTTTCATTAACATCAAAGCTGTATGCATCTTTCATTAGGAATTCTCGAGCCCTCATAACTCCAAACCTCGGTCTTATTTCATCCCTAAACTTAGATTGTATGTGATAGAAATATCTCGGAAGATTTTTATAACTTTTTATGAAGTTTTTTCCTAAAGCTGTAATCATTTCTTCATTCGTGGGTCCATATAAAAGGTCTTTATTATGCCTATCTAGAATTTTTAACATTTCTTTGCCATAGGTATCGTATCTTTCACTCTTTTTCCATATGTCAGCACTTTGAATTGTAGGCATCAAAATTTGATTAATTCCATTTTCATTATGAAATTCTTCTATAACTTCCTGAATTCTTTTTATTACTCTATAGCCAAGTGGAAGCCAAGAGTAAATCCCCGAAGCCTCTTGCCTAATCATACCTGATTTAATCATCAATTTATGAGACTTAATTTTTGCGTCAGAGGGATCTTCTTTTTTAGTTGGTATAAAAAAACTAGAATATTTCATTTTTAACAATAATAATGATAATTGTAGTAAAAAATGATATAATAGTCGTTAATATAAATTTTTTTTTTAGCATTGGGTTTTTTGGAGCACCAGGATCATTTCCAAAGTCTACACTTTCTTGTTTTTTTACCCCAATCGGAAGCAATAAGAAGAGAATTAGCCACCACAAAATCACGAAAATTACAACAAAAGTTAGCAATAACTACTCCTGCTCTAACTCTATTAAAGTTCCATAAAAATCCTTTGGATGTAGAAAAAGAACAGGTTTATTATGTGCACCATTTTTTGGCTTACCATCACCAAGAATTCTTATATTTTTCTTTTTTAAACTCTCTGCTGTTTTATAAATATCCTTAACTTCAATGCAAATATGATGAATGGCTCCATTAAGATTTTTTTCAAGAAATTTTTTTATTGGCGAATTATCTCCATATGGATACATTAATTCAATTTTACTATTTCCAAGATTTACAAAAACAACACTTACTCCATGTTCTGGATAATCGTTTTTTTCAGAAACCTCGGCGCCTAGAACTTCAGCATACTTCACACGCGCTTTTTCGAGATCAGGTACTACGATTGCAACATGATTAAATCTAGTGAGCATAATTCATTATATTCTATATTCTTACAATCTCAACATAGGTTAAAGGTTTTAATCCAATTAATTTGTTGATTGTTTTCTTTATTAATTTTTTTAATTCAGTAGAGATAATATTATCATCAAAGAAATTTTTACCATAACCATTTATTTCATCAATTAGTAATTTTTTAATATCTTCAATTAATTCCTTATCCTCTGAAACTGTAGGACAAAATATTATTGGTTCATTTAGTAATTTATTATCTAAATCTAAGATTAAATTTACAAAAAACTCACCGTCGGAATTTACATATTTCAACCTATTAAATATTTCACTATTAATTGGAATGATTTCTTTGCCTTTCAACATATTCCTCCCGGAAAACACTTTTGAAGAGATATTCACATTGGATTTATTAATTTTTATTACATCTCCATTCTGAATTAATAGTTGGTTTTTTATTCCACTTTTTTTCGCAAAATTTACTTGCTCTACCATATGTCTATATTCTCCGTGAACGGGAATCACTGTATGTGGTGAAATCCAATTGTACATTTTTCTTAATTCATTTTTAGAGGGATGTCCTGAGACATGTACT
This sequence comes from alpha proteobacterium MED-G10, assembly GCA_002457065.1. Taxonomy (GTDB): domain Bacteria; phylum Pseudomonadota; class Alphaproteobacteria; order Methylaequorales; family Methylaequoraceae; genus MED-G10. The sequence goes on from NTKR01000004.1 coordinate 16,867, forward strand.
TTAGACATTCTATGATCAAGGTATTGACAATTCTTTTTTAATAACTTTTCCTTTAAGGAATTAATTTTTTTTTCATTTCCTGGAATTTCTCTTGATGAGAATATTATTAAATCCTCTTTATATATTTCAATATTGTTATTTTTACCTCCAACCAATTTAGAAAGAGCAGCATTTTCCTCACCTTGACTTCCAGTACAAATTACTACCAAATCATCATCTGAAATCAACCTAGCTTCTTTTTCTGAAACAATATTTTTAAAATTAGTTAAATAATTATTTTCTACAGCTGACTCAAAAATCCTATGAATGGACCTACCAGCAAAAACACAAGACTTGTTTAATTCTTCAGAAACTTTTAATACTGTTTCAAGTCTAGCTATATTGGAGGCAAAACAGGTAACGAATATTTTTCCCTTCTTTTTTTCAGAAAATATTTTTCTAAATACATTCCTTACTTCTTTCTCACTTCCAGATGGATTTTCATCAAATACATTTGTTGAATCACAAATCATAGCGTCAATACCATCACTTTTTATTTTTTTTAACTTCTCTAAATCTATGGGTTGCCCAATGAGCGGTTCGGGATCAATTTTCCAATCACCCGTATGAAAAATATTGCCTTTTTGCGTCTTAAGTATTATAGCATTTGGTTCAGGAATTGAATGTGTGAGTGCAAATATTTCTATTACAAACTCTCCTATTGATATTTGTTTGTTATAGTCCAATAATCTAATATCATAATCTTTCACATCATTTGACATAAATTTTCTTTTCAAAACTGAAGCAGTAAAAGATGTAGTAAAAATTGGAACATTATTGAGCTGATAATATAGATATGGAACTGCTCCAATATGATCTTCGTGTGCGTGTGTCAATATCAACGCACTTAATTTTATTTTATTTTCATATAGAAAACTCAGATCTGGCATTATTAGCTCGTTTGGAGACATTGACGAATTACCAAACATAACTCCTAAGTCAATCATAATCCAACTACCATTGTAGTGATATAAATTACAATTCATTCCAATCTCACCAGAACCACCTAAGGGAATGAATATAAGATCATTTTTGGAAAATTTCATTTGTTAACCTCACTTACGATATAGTTAAGTGCTCTTGATGTAAAAAGGTCATCTGTTATTGAGATATTCTTAAACATTTTTTTAAAAAAATTTGCGTTCCCGCCTGTTAAGACAACTTTAAATCTATCATTTTTTTCTTTATTCAATTTATTTATCAATCCTTCAATCATTGAAACATATCCCCAAAAAAAACCCGATTGGATAGCTTGAACGGTATTTTTACCAACAATGTTTTTAGTTCTTTTAAATTTAACTAGGGGAAGTTTAGCAGTCATTTTTTTTAATGAATTCAAAGACAGATCTATTCCTGGAGTGATTACTCCTCCTGAATAAACTCCATTACGATCAAGTACATCTAACGTCGTGGCTGTTCCAAAGTCAATAACAATCACAGAATTTCCAAATAATTTTTTTGCATAAATCATATTTACGATTCTATCGTCACCAATTTCATTTCTATTACGAATGTTGGTTTTGAATTTAAAATTTTCAACAAGATCTTTTAATAATAAAAACTTTAAACTTTTACTATTTAAATACGAAATTAACAGTTTATCAGTTAAAGGTACTACAGAAGAAATAATTATTTTTTCTAAATTAGAATATTTACCCATTATCTTTTCAATTTTACTCAAACTTGCTTCTTCTGTTTTCAACCTTTCAGAGCCAATAACTTTTTTATTTATAAAAAAAGCAAATAAAATATTTGTATTTCCTATGTCAATTGTTGCTTTCACTAGATAATCTCTCCATAATTAATAACTCGATATTTGTTGCCAACTTTTAAAATAAGTTCTCCTGAATCATTTAAATCTGAGAATATACCCTCAACAACTTTATTGTTAATTTTAATTTTAATAACCTCACCAAAATTCTTAAAGTTATCCTTAATATCTAAGCAAGTAAATTTAGATAATATTTTTTTAAAATTAGTTAATGATTTATTCATTTCTAATACTAAAGAAATAAAGAAATTTAATGGTTTTATGTTTTTTGAGAATTTGGAAATACACATTGTCTTGTAATTTAGATATCTAGGGGTTGAAATAAAGTTCAAACCTAAACCTATAATAATGTTCTGAATTTTATTCTCGATAATATTAGTTTCAATTAATATTCCAGCTAACTTTTTTTCATCAAAATAAATATCATTAGGCCATTTTATTTTAAAATTTTGATTAGGAATTTTTGTTTTTATTAAGTTTAATATGATTTGAGAGAACCAAATATTGACTTTTCCAATTTCTTTCGTACTTATCTTTTGGTTAATTAAAAAAGAGCATATTAAATCACCTTTATTACTAATCCATTCTCTATTCATTCTTCCTCTTCCTTTTTTTTGCTCTAAGGTAAAAAGGGCTAAATTATTTCTTGTGTCGTTTGTTTTAATTAAATTTCTAATTTCATCATTAGTATTTAAACTTGATTTATTAAAATAAATGTCAAATAATATTTCCTTCATTAATTTATTTCAATGCAAAGAGTGATAAAGTAATTGATGCGCACAAATTTAAAAAGAATTGTGGATATAAAATAACAGTTAAATTAAAAAATGATAATAATGTCATAAGAAGTTTTGATTGAGGGTTTGTAAGCAAATCAAGTTCATCAGTTGGTGAATCAAAAAACATAGATTTAATTAATCTTATATAATAAAAAGCAGCTATTACCGATGTTACGACAGCAATTATTGCTAAAAAGAATAAATTATTATCAATTACAATATTTAAAACCAGTAACTTACCAATAAAACCTGCTAATGGCGGAATTCCTGCCATAGAAAAAAAAATAATAGCTAAGCAACCTGCAATAACTGGTTCAGTTTTATACAGCCCTGACAAATCTTTAATTTTAGTAACGTTAATTTGGTCTCGTCTCATATTCAAAATAAATAAAAAGACGCCTAAATTCATAGTAAGATAAAAAATTAAATAAATACAAATCGCAGTAATTCCATCCTCAGATCCTGGAACTAATGCCATTAAAATAAAACCTATATGATTGATTGTACTATAGGCCATTAATCGTTTTAAATCATCTTGCTTTAGTGCGCCCAATGAGCCAATTATCATTGAAGCAATTGAAAGTATGATTATTATTTTCCCCCAATCAATAATAATCTCACCAAATGGATAAACTAGTAATCTTATCAAAACTGCAAAAACTGCTATTTTTGGTGCTGTAGATAAAAATGCAGTAACGATTGATGGGGCTCCTTGATACACGTCTGGTGTCCACATATGAAAAGGTGCAGCTGAGATTTTCAAAGATAAAGAAACTAAAATAAAGATTAAACCTATTATCAACAATGTAGGTAAATTATATTGATCTGATATAAATTGACTAATTTCTGAAAAGTTTGTGGATCCAATAATTCCATAAATTAAACTTGAACCAAATAGAAAAATACAAGTCGAAAGACTACCAATAACAAAATATTTCACTCCTGCCTCAGATGAGTTAAAGTCATCTTTGGAAAAAGACACTAGGATATATAAAGCTAAACTTTGAAGTTCGAGTGAAACAAAAAGTGACAACAAATCGTTAGATGAAACCATTAACATCATTCCAATAATGGCGATTAATGTAATCAACAAAAATTCAGGTCTTTGAAGAGATATTTCATTTTTTACTATCAAATAGAAATATATTACAAGACCTGCACTGATTAAAATAATTGATTTTAGAAATGAGCCAAAAGAATCTATTACAAAAAAAGAATTAAAGATTTCTTCGAACAGAAAAATATCTTTCAGGACAAAAAATTGTGTTAAAAATATAAGTATTAATGAGAGATATCCTACTATAATATGAGAGTTTTTTTTTAAAAAAACTGATATGATCAAGATCACTAAGAAGCCCAGGGACATAAATATTTCAGGAATAAAAATCAAAACAAATCCTTAAAAAATTGAAATTGGATATAATTGTATAATTCTATTAAGTGATGATGAAGTATAATCAAGTAATAAATTAGGTTTCAACCCAATTATGAAAATCACAATAGTCAAAATCGAGTAAGTAACAAGTTCATAAATATTTAACTTTTCACTTTTCTTTTCTATATTAGGATTAGTCACACCAAGAAAAACTCTTTTATATAAAATTAGCATATATGAAGCCGCTAAAATAACACCAGTTGCTGACAAAAAAGCAACAGTCGTACTTTTACTGAAAACTGACATCAACGTTAAATACTCACCTACAAAACCAGATGTTCCTGGAAAACCAATTGCCCCTAAAGTAAAAATCAAAAAAAAGACTGAAAATCTTGACATTCTATTACCTAAGCCACCGAAAAAATTTATCTCTTTTGTTTTATATCTATTATAAATTGATCCTATTGCAAAAAACAAAGCTCCAGAGATTATTCCATGAGAAACCATTTGAATAATAGCTCCATGTAACCCTTGCATATTAGATGAAAAAATACCTAATGTTACAAAACCCATATGAGCTACTGATGAATAAGCAATTAATTTTTTCATATCATCCTGAACAAGAGCTATTAATGAAGTATAAATAATTGCAATTACTGATAAGAAATAAATAAACGGTGTAAAAAAAATAGACGCATCTGGAAGAATTGATAAATTAAACCTTATAAAACCATATCCACCAAGTTTCAAAAGAATACCTGCAAGAATTACCGAACCCTCTGTTGGGGCTTCAACATGCGCATCTGGCAGCCAGGTATGAAAAGGCCACATTGGAATTTTTACTGCAAATGAAGCAAAAAAAGCTAGCCACAACCAAATCTGAATGTAAAATGGTAACGAGAAATCAAATAATCTTGGTATACTTGTTGTCCCATATTCTTGGTATAAAAAAATGATTGCTATTAGCATCAAAACAGATCCTAATAGAGTATAAAGAAAAAATTTGTAGGCTGAATATATTCGTCTCTCACCTCCCCAAAAACCAATAATTAAGTACATTGGAATAAGAATTGATTCAAAGAAAATATAGAAAGAAAATAAATCAATTGAGCTGAATGTACCAATTAAAAATGATTCAAGTAATATAAAGGAGGCCAAATACATCCTCATATTTTTTTTTGATTGAGGATAAATAAAGATTATACAGAGTAAGATTAAAAAAGTTGATAAAACAATAAATGGCATTGAAATACCATCAACACCAAGAGAAAACTTTAAATTGTCACTATTAAACCAGCCAAATGAATTTACAAATTGAAAATGGGGTATATCTTTATCGAAGTTATAAGGAAGATACAATGAAAGTAAAAAGTTACTTCCAGATGTCCATAGTGCAGATCTTTTTGATTGAATCGAAAAATCATCATTCTCAGATGATAAAAGAATAAAAATCAAACCAATTAGTGGGATACAAATTAAAATTGGTAATATTGGAAGATTTAGCATTAAAAAATATAGGTATATAGACTAATTAATAAGGTTAAACCAATTATAATTGATAAAACATAATGATATAAAAAACCAGATTGAACTTTTGCAACAACTCCACTAAAAGAAGAAACAAACCTGCTCAACCCATTAGGACCTAAGTTATCAATCAAATCTTTATCGACTGATTTCCAAAATCCATTTCCAAGATAAAAAGCTAAAAAAACAAATGTTTTTTGATAAATTTCATCAATGTACCATTTATTTTTAAAGAATTTATATATCATATTTAACCTACTTTTAATTTTTGGCAAAAAACTTACAAGAGAGAAATATGTAATGTAAGAAATTATAGCACCAATTAAGATTACTATTAATGGAAGTTTTTTAAAAAATGTTGGTACATTTTCATAAATGTAGTTTTGATCTGTAACTTTATTAACGTATAAAACATCAGACCATAAATTTAAATAATCGATACCTATAAACATTGAATGGCAAAACATTCCAAAAAAGATGGCAAAAACAGATAAAATGGCAAGAGGTATCATCATTATAACTGGCGATTCATGTATATGAGCTATTACTTTTTCATCAGCCATACTTTTTCTGTGAAATACATAAATTATTAATCTCATTGAATATAAGGTAGTTAATAATACAACAGTGATACCTACCAAAAAAGCATAAAAGCTTAAAGATGAATCACCTAAATATAATATCTCTAATATTAAGTCTTTAGAGAAATATCCACTAAAAAATGGAATTCCAACAAGTGATAAGGATCCTATAATCATTGTTAAATAAGTAAGCGGAATTTTATTATAAAGACCTCCCATATTCTTAATATTCTGCTCATCCGACATTGAATGAATTACAGATCCCGCTCCTAAAAAAAGTAAAGCTTTAAAAAAAGCATGAGATAATAAATGAAAATAAGCAGATGTGTAAGCAGACGCTCCTACAGCCATAAACATATAACCTAATTGACTGCACGTAGAATAAGCTATAATTTTTTTAATATCATTCTGAAAAACAGCAACTGATGCTGCAAAGATACAAGTTAAACATCCAACTATTAGAATAAAATCACCTGCAAAAGTTGATGCTTCTATAAGAGGTGACATTAAGATAAGCAGATAAACTCCAGCTGTAACCATTGTTGCAGCATGAATTAATGCAGAAACTGGTGTTGGTCCCTCCATTGCATCTGGCAACCACGTGTGAAATCCAAACTGAGCAGATTTCCCCATACAACCAATGAATAGAAGAAGGCTTATTAGAGTTATGGAATGTACCTTTAAACCAATAAAATCAAAATATGTATCTGAATAAGAGTTTACCAAAATCATAATTTCATTTATATTTAAGGTTCCAAATACTACAAAAATTGTAAATAATGCCATCAGCAAGCCAAAGTCTCCTACTCTGTTAACAACAAAAGCTTTTATTGCAGCAGAATTTGCTGAATCTTTATAATTCCAAAAACCAATAAGGAGATACGAGGTCAAACCAACACCTTCCCAACCTAAGAACAGTTGAAGTAAATTATTTGAAGACACTAAAAGTAACATAAAAAAAGTAAAAAGACCTAAATAGCCCATAAATACAGAGATTTTTGGATCTTTTTTCATATAGCCAACTGAATATATATGAATTAATGTCGAAACAAAATTAACCATTAAAATCATTGATGCACTAAGAAGGTTTAGTTGTATCGCCCAATCAACACTAAAACTTCCAGAATTAATCCAATTAGTAAAAATAATAAAAGATTCGCTATTAAGTTTAAAAAAATAAAAAGAAAGAATCGAAGAAATTGTGCTTAAAGACATAAACACACATGACATATAAGCTATTTTTTTACTTGCTAAGTAATCTTTGAAAAAAACACAAAAAAAGTAACTTAAAAGTGGCAAAAATATTGAAAGAAAAAACAAGTCTTTATCCTTTAAGTCTGCTTATTGTATCAACGCTTATCGAATTGGATTTTTTAAAAAAAATTGTAAGAATTGCTAAACCTATTGCTGCTTCAGCAGCCGCTACAACGAGAATAAATAATGAAAATATCTGACCAGATAAATCGTTGAGATAATTAGAGAATCCTATAAAATTTATATTTGCTGAAAGCAACATTAGTTCTATAGACATCAAAATGGTTATAAGATTTTTCCTGTTAATAAATATACCCAAAAAACCTATAGAAAAGATTAAAGATGATAAAGCTAGAAAATTTAAGGATTCCATATTATTTGCTTTTATGTGATTTACTCAATTTAATTTAATTATATCTTTTTTTCTAATTTTTTTTTGATTTATTGAAGAATTTAGTTTTATCTTTGAAAGATCAGTTTGAGCCAGAACAATTGCTCCAATCATTGCTAACAATAAAAGAAAACCAGAAATCTGGAAAATTATGAAATAGTCCGTGTACAAATATAATCCTAAAAGTTTAGTATTATCAAAACCGAGATTAGTCATTTCACTAATATTAATCTTAATGTTATCAGGTATCATAATTGTATCTGAGTTATAGACCAGAAAAAGTTCTGAAATAAATATAACTATAAGAATTAAACCAAAGGGAAAATATTTTAAAAAGCCTTCCTTTAAAACTGACTCTGAAATATTCAACATCATTACAACAAACAAAAATAAAACAGCTATGGCCCCTACATAAACTATTACTAAAGTCATTGCTAGAAACTCTGCATTCATAAGTAAAAAGATTATGGCTGAATTAAAAAATGTAAAAATCAGAAAAAGAACAGAATGGACCGGGTTATTTGAAAAAACAACAAGGAAACTTGAACAAACAATGAGAAAAGAAAAGAAGTAGAATAAATAAGTTATCATAAATACCTTGATTCTCTCTCAAGATTTTTCCTTATCTCAAGTTCCCACCTATCACCATTTTCTAAAAGCTTATCTTTATTATAAATTAACTCTTCTCTAGTTTCGGTTGCAAATTCGAAATTTGGACCTTCAACTATTGCATCAACCGGACATGACTCTTGACAGTAACCACAATATATACATTTAGTCATATCAATGTCATATCTAGTGGTTCTTCTTGAACCATCATCTCTTGGCTCAGCTTCAATGGTTATTGCTTGAGCTGGGCATACAGCTTCACATAACTTACACGCTATGCATCTCTCTTCACCAGAATCATATCTTCTCAAAACATGTTCACCCCTAAACCTAGAACTTAAAAACCCTTTCTCAAAGGGATAATTAATTGTAACTTTTGGTTTGAAAAAATACTTTAGAGTCAAAGCCATACCTGAGATTATTTCAACTAGAAACAACTCTTTTAATATAAATAAAAACTTATTCAATTTTTTCATCAACAAACTCTATTTTAAGTAAAATAATATTACTGAAGTAATTATAATCCAAAACAAAGATAAAGGAAGAAATAACTTCCAACCTAAACTCATTAACTGATCATATCTATATCGCGGTAAAGTTGCTCTTACCCATAGAAAAACAAATAATAAGAAGGATACTTTTAGCAAAAACCAAATGTAACCTGGGATTAAATTAAAGAAATCATTATCAAAGGGAGGCAACCATCCTCCAAGAAACAAAATAGTTGTCATAGCGCTCATTAGAATCATATTTCCATATTCACCAAGAAAAAACAGACCAAAGGTCATAGAGGAATATTCAACGTTATAACCTGCTACTAACTCAGACTCAGCTTCTGGCAAATCAAATGGCGCTCTGTTGGTTTCAGCAAGAGTAGAAATAAAAAAAATTACAAACATTGGAAAGTGCGGTATTGCATACCAGTAGTTCTGTTGACTCAAAACAATTTCAGATAAATTGAGACTCCCAGCAGTTAGAAGTATCGATATAATTATTAAACCAATAGAAACCTCGTAAGAAATCATTTGTGCAGCCGATCTCAATGCACCAAGAAAAGCATAACGTGAATTACTTGACCAGCCTGCCATTATTATTCCATAAATACCTAAAGATGAAATGGCAAATATATACATAATACCTACATTTATATCAGAAAGTACTAACTTATAATCTACCGGGATAACCGCCCAACTTAAAAGCGCTAAAGCAAAAGTCAATATTGGAGAGAAAGCAAAGATAAATTTATTTGAATTTTGAGGGAATATTGTTTCTTTTGTGAGAAGCTTAATTCCATCAGCTATTGGTTGAAGTAATCCAAAAGGCCCAACCACATTAGGACCCTTCCTTAGCTGAATAGCTCCAATAACTTTTCTTTCAAAATATGTAAGATAGGCTATAAAAATCATCAAGGGGAAAATAATTAATAAAATTTTCAGAATAATAAATGTAATCTCTAAAAGCATATCACTTAAAGTTTGACTTACGTTTTATAGAAATTCATTGAACATTCTGACATAACAGGCGAATTCCTGCTAACAGAATCTGTCATATAGAAATTATTTACTGATGATGTTATTTCTGAGTTTAAGAATGCATTTTTAATTTTTCTTTCTTTTGGCAATTTACTCTCTGTTATATTATTTACTTTTGAAATATGATTAAAATTTTTAAGCATCAGCTCTCTTAACTCTTGTGGGTTACTGTATCCTAAATTAATATTAACAAACTTACTAATTTTTTTCAAAACGACTGAGAAATCGTCAACAGAAGGTAATGGCAGTTTTACTTGTCTGGATATTTGTGGTCTACCCTCAAGGTTAACATAGATACCTTCCTTTTCTGTAAAACAGCTAATTGGTATTACTAAATCAGCTCTTTTTACAGCTCTGTCACCATGATGACCAAAATAAACCACAAATGTCTTGTCTGGTATTCTATCGAAATCTATTTCATCTGCACTTAGAAGAAAAAGAATTTCAAACTTTTCGTTATAAATATCATCTTTGATGGATTTATTAGAAGTATATTTCTTATTGTAAAACCCTAGATCAAGAGCACCAACTCTTCCTGAATAATTTTGCAAAATATTAAATCCGTTCCACGAAGTCTTCGAGGTAAACTTATTATGAAGCTCAAGTGAAAAGTTAAAGATACCTTCAGCATCTTTTGAACACATCGCACCTTGACCCAAAATAAATATAGGCTTTTTAGATTTCAAAAGAATGTCTTTATTTTTTTTTTCATTAAGTTTTCTTAATGAATTTGACTTAGAACCAAGTTCTATTGTTTTAAATATAGTCTTAGACTCTATCCCTACTCTAAAAATAGGGTAAGTTTTTTCAAAATTTACATATCTTTGTCTTATTCTTGATGATAAGACAGGCGCCTCTTTTTTTATATCAGCACCAATAAGGATACAAACATCTGATTCATCAATCCCGCTTATTTTACTGTTAAAAATATATGAAGATCTCTCATTTGGAATAAAGTAAGAGTCGTCTTGTCTACATTCGTAATTTTTTGCATCTAAGTTATCAAGGAATAATTTAAAAGCAAATATAGATTCACAGTCTAATGAATTCCCTACAATTGAAGCAATTTTATTTTTGCTTACATTTATTATTTTATCTTTGAGTATATTAAAGACATTATCTGTCGAATCCTCTGTAAGTTTATTGTCTGCATTTCTTGAGTAGAATCTATCTATCCTTTGATGATTTAATCCATCGTATGCGAATCTAGTTTTATCAGAAATCCATTCGTCATTAATCTCTTCATTAATTCTTGGCAATACTCTTAAAATTTTGTCTCCTTTTGAGTCAATTCTTACATTACTTCCAACCGCGTCAAAAACGTCTATGCTTTGAGTCTTTTTTAATTCCCAAGGCCTTGCGAGATACTCATAGGGTTTGGATGTCAAAGCCCCCACTGGACATAAATCAATGACGTTAGCAGACATTTCAGAATCTATTGACTTTTCAAGAAAACTGGTAATTTCTGTATCCTCACCTCTATTAAGAGTTCCAAGTTGATCGTTTCCTGCAATCTCCTCAGAAAACCTTATGCATCTGGTACAGTGTATACATCTTGTCATGTGTGTCTTTATAAGTGGACCTAAGTGTTTATCTTTAACAGCTCTTTTTTGTTCAACATATCTTCCAATACCACTACCATAAGCCATAGCTTGGTCTTGAAGATCACATTCACCACCTTGATCACAAATTGGGCAATCAAGTGGATGATTGATAAGTAAAAACTCCATAACACCTTTTCTGGCTTTAATAACCATTTCAGTGTTGGTTTTAACTTTCATTCCATCGGCGACTGGCATTGCACAAGATGCAACAGGTTTAGCTGAATTTTCCATTTCAACAAGACACATTCTACAGTTACCAGCAATTGATAGTTTTTCGTGATAACAGAATCTAGGAATTTCAACTCCAGCTTGTTCGCAAGCTTGGATTATTGTGATACCCTCCTCAACTTCAACAGCTTTTCCATCTATAAAAATCTGAACCATAACTAAGCTACTTTAGATTTCCTTTCGACGTTTTTTAAGATATCTTCTTTAAAATGTTTTAAAAGACCTTGAATTGGCCAAGCGGCAGCATCGCCTAACGCGCAAATTGTGTGCCCTTCAATTTGACGAGTGACTTCTTCTAATAATTCTATTTCCTTTCTTGAAACATCATTATTTACAACCCTCTCCATCATCCTCATAAGCCAACCTGTCCCTTCCCTGCAAGGAGTACATTGTCCACAAGACTCATGCTTATAAAACTCTGATAACCTAGCTATTACTTTCACAATACTTGTTTGCTTGTTAATAACTATGATACCAGCTGTCCCTAGTCCGGTACCTAAGTTTTTAAGAGAATCAAAATCCATTAAAACATCTTCACACATATTTTTTGGTAGGAGGGGTACTGAAGATCCTCCAGGTATAATTGCAAGCAAGTTATTCCAACCTCCAACAACATCGCCAGCATATTTTTGAATCAAATATTTCAATGGAACTCCAAGCTCTTCTTCAACATTACAAGGGTTATTTACGTTTCCAGAGATACAAAAGATCTTTGAGCCGGAATTATTCTTTGTACCGAGACTACTAAACCAGTTGTATCCTCTCTTCATAATAGTTGGAACAACAGCTATTGTTTCGACATTATTAACTGTTGTTGGCATACCATATAGACCAACATTTGCTGGAAAAGGGGGTTTTAACCTAGGTTGACCTTTTTTTCCCTCTAAACTTTCAATTAAAGCGGTTTCCTCTCCACACACATATGCTCCAGATCCATAATGAATGAAAACGTCAAAATCAAAGCTGCTTCCACAACAATTCTTTCCTAGGTAACCTTTTTTATAAGCTTCATCAATAGCTTTTTGTAAAATAATTGATTCATTATAGAACTCTCCTCTTATGTAGATATAACACTTACTTGCATTAATCGCGTATCCAGCTATTAGACAGCCTTCAATTAATTTGTGAGGTTCATTTCTGATAATGTCTCTATCTTTGCAAGTGCCCGGCTCTCCTTCATCTGCATTAATTACCAGGTAGTGCTGTTTTTTATCTCCTTTTGGCATAAAATTCCATTTCATCCCTGTAGAAAATCCAGCACCTCCACGTCCTCTAAGACCTGATTTAGTGATTTCATCAATAATGTCAACTGGAGTCTTTTTAAATATTTTCTTAATATCTTTCCAGTCTCCTCTTTTTGAAGCTTCTTCAATTAAAGGGCTTTTAAAACCATATAAATTGCTAAATATAATGTCGTTTTTTTTTATCATAAATTTATTTTTTTGGTTCAGAACCTTTCCTTGAAGATTGCGGACCCATTTTTACGTTTTTATTATTACTTAGTTTATTTATTAATTCCTCAAAAGATTGCAAGTCAAGATCCTCATAATAATTTTCATTAATCTTTACCACGGGAGCATTTACGCATGCACCAAGACATTCTACTCTATTTAAAGAAAATTTATTGTCATCAGTAATCTCGCCTGTATTAATCCCAATCCAATTTTTCAATTTTTCTAGTAAATTATCTGATCCCCTAAGCATACAAGGAGAAGTTGTACAAATTTCAATATGATGTTTTCCAACAGGAGAAAGGTTATACATTGAGTAAAAAGTTGCTATTTCTAATACCTTCATCTCAGGAACATTCAAAAACTTTGAAACATATTCAATGGCTTTTTTAGGAAGCCATCCGTCATTTTGGCTTTGAGCCATAGACAACAATGGCATTATTGAACTTTCTCTGTAATTTTTTGGATACATTTTTACTATATCTTTAGCTTTTAGTAAATTTTCATTTGAAAAAGAGAAATTATCTGGTTGTAGTTCCTCATTAGCAATTTTTTTAAAATTATTTCCCATTTTACCTATCTATTTCTCCAAAAACTATATCTAAACTTCCAATTATAGCAACTAAGTCTGACAACATATGTCCTTTAGATATATATTCTGTTGCCTGAAGTAAAGAAAAACCAGGGGCTCTTATTTTGCATCTATAAGGTTTGTTAGAACCATCAGCTATAAGATAAACTCCAAATTCCCCTTTTGGCGCCTCAACCGCAAAATAAGTTTCACCAACAGGAACATGAAAGCCTTCAGTAAAAAGCTTAAAATGGTTAATAAGAGATTCCATAGAATTCTTCATATCCGCTCGTTTAGGTGGAACAATTCTAGGATCATCTGATATACAAATGCCTTCAGGCATTTGTTTTACACATTGTTGAATTATTGACAAAGACTGTCTCATCTCTTCAACTCTTACGAGAAATCTCTCAAAACAATCTCCACTAGAACCGGTTGGAATTTTAAAATTTATTTTTTCATAACAATCATAAGGTTGGTTTTTTCTCAAATCCCAATTTAAGCCTGTTGCTCTTAAACAAGGACCAGTAAATCCCCAATTAAGAGCATCTTGTTGAGAAATCTTACCTATACCAACTGACCTTTGTTTAAAAATTCTATTTTCCTCAATTAGCCTTTCGAGATCATCAATATGCTTTGGAAAGCGTTCACAAAATCTACTAATGTCATCAATCAAACCATCTGGCAAATCGCGATGAACTCCACCAGGACGAAAATAAGCTGAATGTAATCTAGACCCTGAAACTCTCTCATAGAATTCCATTAAAACTTCACGTTCCTCAAATAACCATAAAAAAGGTGTCATAGCACCTACGTCTAAAGCAAATGTTGTTATATTCAAAATATGGTTTAATATTCTGGTTATTTCGCTAAACATAACTCTTATGTATTGGCCTCTAATCGGAACTTCTACATTTAGAAGTTTTTCTACCGCTAAAGCATAAGCATGCTCTTGACACATTGGTGAAACATAGTCTAATCTATCAAAGTAAGGCAAAGCTTGAACATAAGTTTTGCTCTCAATAAGTTTTTCAGTTCCTCTATGCAGCAAACCAATATGAGGGTCAGCCCTTTCAACAACTTCACCATCAAGCTCAAGAACTAATCTAAGAACACCATGAGCAGCTGGATGTTGAGGGCCAAAATTAAGAGTGTAGTTTTCTTTTTTAGTCATTTGAATTTTTTGATTTTTCATCACCAGGTAAGTATTTTGACATTCCTTCCCAAGGACTCAAGGAGTCAAATTGCCTGAAATCTTGATCAAGTTTTACTGGCTCTTTGACTACTTTACCCAACTCATCGTCAAAGCGCACTTGAGTAAAGCCTGAAAGTGGAAAATCTTTCCTTAATGGATGCCCTTCAAAGTCATAATCTGTAAGTATTCTTCTTAAATCCGGATGACCTGAAAATCTAATACCAAACAAGTCCCAAACTTCCCTTTCATACCAATTTGCGCACGGATAAATATCTGTAATAGATTGGGTTGGCACATCTTCACTAATCTTTGTTTTTACTTTTATTCTTAAGTTCTTAGACACACTTAATAAATTGTAAGCAAGTATAAATCTTTTTTCTTGGTTTGGATAATCAATGGCAGTTAGATCGATCAAAGACTCCATACTTATGGAGGGGTTATCTTTAAGAAACATTAAGATAGAAAAAATATCTTTCTGCTTGGCCATAATTGTTATCTCATTTTTGCTATTAGAAATTTCATAGTCGCAAAAATTGAGTAGACTCTTGATAAGCTCAACAACTTCAACAATAAATTTTTTATCTGGATAGCTCATAGGCGGAAAATTTTGTTATCTCTCATTATTTTTTTTTGAAGCTGAAGAACACCATACAAAAGCGCTTCGGCAGTTGGAGGACAACCAGGAACATATATATCAACGGGAACAATCTTATCACAACCTCTCACAACTGAATATGAATAATGATAATAACCCCCACCATTTGCACAACTTCCCATTGAAATCACCCACCTTGGTTCAGGCATCTGATCATATACCTTTCGTAGTGCTGGAGCCATTTTATTAGTTAAAGTTCCAGCAACGATCATTACATCGGATTGTCTTGGACTTGGCCTGAATACAATACCGAACCTGTCAAAATCATATCTACTAGCTGCTGATTGCATCATTTCCACTGCACAGCATGCTAATCCAAAACTCATTGGCCACAAGGATCCGGAACGAGCCCAGTTAACTAAATCATTAACTTTAGTTACTAGAAAGCCATTGCTAGAAATATGTTTCTGAGCTTGATCAAAATTTTGAGCATCTACTTTTTTTAGTTCCAATCTAACGCTCCTTTCATCCACTCATAAACAAAACCAATAGTGAGCACAAATAAAAAAAACATCATAGACAAAAAACCAAACTGTCCAATTTCATTGAAAGCTATAGCCCAAGGAAATAGGAAAATAATCTCAAGGTCAAAGATTATAAATAAAATTGCAACGAGATAAAATTTAACCTCAAATTTTCCCCTCGAATCGTCAAATGGTTCAAAACCGCATTCATAAGTTGAGTTTTTCTCAGCATATGATGAATTTTTTCCAGCGAGTATTGAAAAAAAGAAGGCACCAAAAGACAATAAAAATGCAAAAACCAAGAAAATAAGTATTGGTAAATATTCAGTCATATCTATAATATAGTTAAATTATATTTATTTTCATCTAATTGTTTATAATTTCATTAACCCGGTCAATACTTTCCTTAAAAATTGGATAATCATTACTTTTAACAAGGGTATTCGACTTTATTGATCTTATGGTGTTAGACAAAAAGTCACAGCCAACCCTTTTATCATTTCCTTTGAAATGATACCATAAACCACCTTCACCAACTACACAAGACGATTCATTATCAATAAATACATGCTTGAGAATAATTATTTTAGCGTTAAAACCTAATGATCTCATTACATTTAAAGCTAAAGGTATATTTAACAATGGAACCTCATATATTTTTGATGAACTTGAAATTACTATCGTTTCGTTACTACCTAATAGTCCCTTTTTTGAGTCAGGAACAAATATAAATATTTCCTTCTCGCCTTGATCAACTATTCTTCCTCCAAGAAGAGAAAAAGCCAGCAATTTTGATTCAGCGACGTCTGCTACACTTACCATTGAATTTTCTCCAAAAAACAAAGTTCTTACCTCTTGTGGAAGTAAAGATTCGATTATATTTTGTTGATAACCATAATCGTCGTAGAGAGATTTGATAGCTGAGTCTAGAGACATTGGAGATGGAATAATTTGTGTTCTGATAAACTCTTGAGCAATATTATTATTTTTGTTAACCGCAGTTGCATAAAGTCTTAAAATTCTTTCAAAAGAAATTTCATAGTGACCAATAATTGAATCTCCAAACAAAGAAAAGAATTCACATTTTTCAGGATGTCTTAAAAAAATCTTTGAGGATCTATTTAAAAGAGAGGCTAAAGTAGCTCCACCCAATGAAGCAAACTTATCTATATCAATTTTAACAACTTTTTCATCTTTCAATTGTAATGAATAAAATCTTATTGACTTGTGTTTAATTTCCTCTTCTGTCAAGGGTGGACCACTTTCGAATTCTTTAGAAGTTGGGTTAAACTTTTTTAACTTAAAATTTAATAGGTTTATTAATTCAGAATCTTCAGATAAAGCGCATTCTCTTGAATCATCAAAAGTTTGAGGAGTTTGGTTAGGGGAACCAAAATCTGTAACATCCTCTTCAGAATCCTGAGCTAAAACTGGAAAACTTAGAGCAAATAAAATTAAAAGAGTTGAAGGACTAAACTTTTTTATCATTACATACAATATAACAAGAATTAATAATCAATAAATAGGTTTTATAAACTTATTGTGCCATAAGAAATGGCGGGAGTGACGAGACTCGAACTCGCGGCCTCCTGCGTGACAGGCAGGCGTTCTAACCAACTGAACTACACCCCCGCTAGGGATTTGGTGGGCGGTGAGAGGATCGAACTCCCGACATCCACGGTGTAAACGTGGCGCTCTCCCAGCTGAGCTAACCGCCCTATAATACCAATTTATAAGTTTATATGATATTTTATAATTTTTTTAAACAATTTATTTTTTTATAAATTAATATTGTAATATTTTGCATTATGAATCCAAAAATCAAAAATCTTAATCAAAAAATAATCTCTTGCAGAAAGTGTGATAGACTAACTGAGTTCAGAGAAAAAATTGCAATAGAGAAAAGAAAACAATTTGAAAGTGAAAATTATTGGGGAAAACCTGTTACAGGGTTCGGTGATATAAACTCCGAGATTCTAATGCTGGGATTAGCTCCGGCTGCACACGGAGGTAACAGAACTGGAAGAGTTTTCACTGGAGACAAATCAGCAGAATTTTTATTTAAATGTTTGCATTTAGCAAAATTCTCTAATCAACCAAATTCAGAACGTATGAATGATGGATTAACTTTAAATAATATTTATTTGACTCTAGCTCTTAAGTGTGTGCCACCATTTGACAAACCAACATCAAATGAACTTAAAGAATGCTTTAAATATCTTAAAGAAGAATTTATTCTTCTTAAAAATCTCAGAATTATTGTTACTCTAGGTAAGATTGCATTTGACAGTTGTTTAAAAGTTTTTGAATTAAAGAACAAAGATTTTAAGTTTTTCCATGGAGCCAGGTATCGACTAAATAACAAACTTGAGATTGTTGCTAGTTATCATCCTAGTCCAAGAAATGTTAACACAAAAAGAATTAATCAGACAGAGATGATTAAATTACTTAAAAGCTTAAAATAAATCACACCTTTAAACGTATGTTAAAGATATGATTCATTTTATAAAAGAAATTAGTTTAAAGATTCTTTTAAAGCCTTACCTGCTCTAAATTTTGGAACATTAGCTGCAGGGATGTTTATCGAAGCCCCAGTTTGAGGATTTCTTCCTGTTGTAGCTTTTCTCTTTGACACTAAAAAAGTGCCAAAACCTACTAATCTAACGTCTCCCCCACTTTTTAAAGTATCTGTTATAGTGTCCAACACGGAATCAACTGCTTTTGCACTATCCGATTTGCTTAAGCCAGTATTATCTGACACTTGGTTTACTAAATCATTCTTATTCACCCTAACCCCCTTTTATTATAGGATTTATATTAAAACATAATATTAATAACTAAAGGTCTAGTCAAACATATTTTAATGTGTGAGTGCACTTTCTTTTGGGTTGAGAGGTTTTTCAGGAATTTCTATATTTTTCTTACCCACATTTTTAAAGGGAGTTATCTTAGCTGTAAAAGCTTTTTTAATTATCTCATTGGCATTATCTACGAAATGTATCTCTATATTATCGAGTATTTCATTTTCAGTGATTTCTGATAGATCTTTTTTATTTTCACTTGGGATTATGACTTCTCTAATTCCACCTCTAACGGCTGCCAATAATTTTTCCTTTAAACCACCAATAGGGAGCACTCTTCCACGCAAAGTGATTTCACCAGTCATTGCTATATTATTTTTTATTGGTACACCAGTAAAGGCTGAAATAATGGAGGTAAACATAGCTATGCCTGCAGAAGGACCATCCTTGGGAGTTGCGCCTTCTGGGACATGCACGTGAATATCATTTTTCTCAAATAAGCTGTCAAGAATTCCATATTTTGCAGCATTAGAATGGACGAAGCTCTGTGCTGCTTGAACTGATTCTTTCATAACATCTCCTAGTTTACCTGTATAATATGCTTTTCCTTTTCCTGGCATAATTACAGATTCTATCTGTAACAATTCTCCTCCAACTTCTGTCCAAGCCAGGCCAGTACATACACCCACTAAAGATTTGCTTTCTATTTCACCAAATTTGAACTTTTTTACCCCAAGATAGTTTTCAATATTTCTTTTAGAAATAGACGAGGATCTTCTCTTTTTTATAATTATAGATTTCAACGCCTTTCTTAATAATTTAGAAATTTCTCTTTCAAGACTTCTAACCCCGGATTCACGAGTGTAATGTCTAATAATACTTTGTAAAGCTGAGTCAGCTACTTTTACTTCTTTAGGCTTAATACCGGTTTCTTTAATTTGTTTTGGAAGTATATATTTACTTCCTATCTTTAGTTTCTCTGATTCAGTGTAACCAGATATTCTAATTACTTCCATTCTGTCAACAAGAGGTTGAGGTATATTAAGTGTATTAGCAGTGGTAATAAACATCACATTGGATAAATCATAGTCAACCTCAAGATAATGATCATTAAAATTTTTATTTTGCTCCGGATCAAGAACTTCTAGTAAAGCTGATGCAGGATCACCTCTCCAGTCTGCACCAATCTTATCAACTTCATCCAAAAGAAAAAGCGGATTGGAGTGTTTGGATTTTTTTAGACTTTGTATTATTTTTCCAGGCATAGACCCAATATATGTTCTTCTATGCCCCCTTATTTCTGACTCATCTCTCATTCCACCTAAGGATACTTTAATGAAAGGACGGTCTAATGCTCTTGCTATTGATTTTCCTAATGAGGTTTTTCCAACTCCTGGAGGACCCACTAAACAAAGTATTGGTCCCTTTGGCTTCTTTACCCTAGTTTGGACTGCCAAATATTCAATAATTCTGTCTTTTACCTTATCTAAACCATAATGATCTTCATCTAGGACTTTAGTGGCTTTGTCTAAGTTTATTTTAGATTCGGAATTGTTATTCCATGGTATTGAAGTCATCCAATCAATATAATTTCTGATTACAGTTGCTTCAGCCGACATTGGTCCCATATTTCTCAATTTTTTAACTTCTGACTTTACCTTTTCAAGGGCTTCATTAGAGAATTTAATTTTTTTAATTTTCTCTTCGATCTCCGAAATCTCATCCTTACCGTCATTAGATTCACCTAATTCTTTTTGAATCGCTTTCATCTGTTCGTTTAGGTAGTATTCTTTTTGGGTCTTGTCCATTTGTCTTTTGACTCTACTTCTGATTTTCTTCTCTACCTGAAGTACGCCAATCTCATCGTCCATAAAATCAATTATTTTTGAAAATCTTTCCCTAACTGATATAGTTTCTAGTAAATTCTGTTTCTCTGAAAGTTTTATTCCAAGATGCGCACTCATAGTATCAGCAAGTTTGTTCAAATCTGTTATTTGGTTTAAAGTCACTAAAATCTCGGGTGGGACTTTTCTATTTAGTTTTACGTAATTCTCGAATTGGCTTACTGCTGTTCTTGATAAAGCATTTGTTTCTCTATCATTTTCGTAATTAGCTAAACTAATCCTGTCTAGATAAGCCTCAAAGAAGTCGGGATTATCTGTGAAATGAGAAACTTTTGCTCTTTCTATCCCTTCAACAAGAACCTTAACAGTGCCGTCAGGAAGTCTTAAAAGCTGGAGAATTGTCGCAACAGTTCCAAAGTCATATATATCTTCGACACCTGGCTCATCAACATTTGCGTCTCTTTGTGCAACCAAAAAAATCTCTTTGTCATTTTTTTCTGCAAATTCTAATGCTTTTATTGATTTAGTTCTCCCTACAAAAAGCGGAACAATCATATTTGGAAACACAACAATGTCTCTGAGAGGTAATACGCAAAATGGATTTTTAAAATCAGTCATACTTAAGCTTTTTTATTAATTACTTTGTTAGATTTATCGTAAATATAAAGTGGTTTTATTTTTTTTTGTACAACATCTGCATTAACCACAATCTCATCTACTCCTTCCACACCGGGTAAACTAAACATAGTATCCAATAAAATATTTTCAAGTATTGTTCTCAAACCTCTTGCACCAGTATTTTTATCTAAAGCTTTTTTGGCAATAGAGGACAAAGCATCGTGTGTAAATTCTAGTTTTACGTTTTCAAAGCTGAACAATTTTTGATATTGCTTTACTAAAGCATTTTTTGGTTTGGTTAAAATTTCTACAAGAGCTTCTTTATTCAAATCATCTAAAGTTGCTATCACAGGAAGCCTTCCAACAAATTCAGGGATTAGCCCAAATTTTAACAAATCTTCTGTTTCAAGCTTTTTAAGGATCGATCCTATATTTTTTGTTGATTTATCTTTAACCTCAGCTTCAAAACCAATACTGGATTTATCCCCTCTGTTTGAAATAATTTTATCAATTCCAGCAAAAGCACCTCCACAAATAAAAAGAATATTAGTTGTATCTACTTGAAGAAAATCCTGTTGTGGGTGTTTACGTCCACCCTGAGGTGGAACTGATGCTACAGTCCCTTCCATTATTTTTAATAAAGCTTGCTGGACACCTTCCCCAGATACATCTCTTGTTATTGATGGGTTATCTGACTTTCTGCTTATTTTATCAACTTCATCAATGTAAACGATACCCCGTTGAGCCCTTTCAACATTATAATCAGCTGCTTGAAGTAATTTAAGAATAATGTTTTCAACGTCCTCACCAACGTAACCCGCCTCAGTAAGGGTGGTTGCGTCTGCCATTGTGAAAGGTACATCAATGATTCTTGCAAGTGTCTCTGCAACAAGAGTTTTTCCAGATCCTGTAGGTCCAACCAATAGAACATTCGATTTTGATAATTCCACATCATTATTTAAACTTACGTTATCTATTCTTTTGTAGTGATTATGGACTGCTACTGATAGGATTTTTTTTGCATCATCTTGACCAATTACATAGTCATTGAGTAGCTTGTATAATTCCTTTGGTGTCTCAACATTAGCCGTTTTTGGAGATGAAATTACCTTGTTTTCTTCTCTGATAATATCCATGCATAGTTCAACGCACTCATCACAGATAAATACCGTTGGACCTGCAATAAGTTTTCTTACTTCATGCTGGCTTTTTCCACAGAAACTGCAGAACAATGTATTTTTAGAATTATTCTTTGAATCTACCATAATGTCTAACTATCTCTTCCATTTATTTATATTCTAACTACTGCAACCTTTATTCCAAATTAAAAATTATTTTTTTTCCTTTCCTTCACTCAAATTTGGTCTTTCAGAAACAACCTTGTCAATAATTCCAATTTTTTTTGCATCATCAGCACTCATAAAATTGTCTCTGTCCATCATTTTTTCAATATAACTTAAGGTCTGTCCTGTATGCTTCTCATAAATCTTATTTAAATTCCTTCTCAGATTAATTATTTCTTTCGCATGAATTTCTATATCTGTAGCCTGGCCTTGGACCCCACCTGAAGGTTGATGAGTCATAATCCTGCAATGTGGAAGACAATATCTTTTTCCTTTAGTTCCAGATGCAAGCAATAAAGACCCCATACTTGCCGCTTGACCAACACAAACTGTTGAAATATCAGGGCGTATGTATTGAATTGTATCATAAATAGCAAGTCCTGATGAAACAACTCCACCAGGAGAATTTATGTAAATAAAGATGTCTTTTTTTGGATCCTCAGATTCTAAAAACAGGAGTTGAGCACAAATTAAGCTTGCAACAGCATCATTAACTTCTCCTGTTAAAAAAATAATTCTTTCTTTTAACAAGCGTGAAAATATATCATAAGATCTTTCACCTCTATTTGTTTGTTCTACAACCATTGGGATTAATGAACTCATTTGATCTCTCCTTTTTTGTTTTTAGAAATTTGGGAATTTTCTTCTTTTAAAAAATCTGATTTAAATAGCTCTTCAATAGTACACTTTTTTTCTGTTTTTTTACAACTATTAACAACAAAATTCATCACTTTCTCTTCAAGTGCAATACCTCTAAGATTATTCATCATAGCCGGGTTATTTTTATAAAACTCAACGACTTTCTGCTCCTGACCAGGATACTTTTTTGCCTCGTCAACAACTGCTTTTGTTAAATCAGCATCTTCAACAACTATTTTATTAACCTCAGAGACTGAATTGATAATTATGCCTAACTTGACTCTTCTTTTGGCAAGATTTTCTATTTCTTTAGCTTTTTTATCCTTAGCATTTGATTTTAAGAAATTAATCTCCTCTTCGACCATTTTTGAAGGTAATTCAAAATCAGTTGCTCGTAGCAGTAATTCTGTTGCTTGTCGTCTCATTTTTAGTGATGATAAATTCTGGAAATCTGCCTTTATTTTCTCCTCAATTTTTTTCTTTAAATCATCTAGATTCTTTTCACCCAGCTCTTTTGCTAGCTGTTCATCAATTGGAACATTTTTAACTCTTTCTTGAATATCTTTTATGTTTAATTTAAAGACTGCTTTCTTATTTGCTAATTTTTTTTCGCGATAATCATTTGGAAAGGTTACTTTTATATTCTTTTCTTCGCCAACTTTAAGGCCTACCATTTGCTCTTCATATCCTGGAATATATTTATTTGAACCCAAGACTACCGTTTCATCTTTTCCTTTTCCACTATCAAAAGCTTTATCATCAATTTTGCCTTCATAATCAAAAAGGACCAAATCTCCATTTTTTGCAGTTCTTTTGGTTTTCAATGGAATAAATCTTTCATGTCTTTTGGCCAAATCATCAAGTGTATTCTTTATATCTTCATCTCTGATTTGTAAATTAGACTTCTCTATTGAAATTTTCTTCAAATCTATTTCTTTTAAGTCTGGCATTTTTTGGATTGATACATTTAGAGTAAGATCATTCCCTTCTTCATAGTTATCAATTTTAACAGAAGGTTGTACAGATGGTCTTATTTTTTTCTTTATGAATGCCTCCTGTAAATTTTCATTAATTACTGTATCAATTACTTCTGAGACAACTGATTTAGAAAATCTTTTTTTTATGATATTATCTGGAACTTTTCCTGGCCTAAAGCCTGGAAGTTTAAGGTTTTTACTTATCTCACTGTATTTTTCGTTTAACTTGCCATTAATTGAGGAAGATGGAATTACAACCTTCCATTCTATATCTAAGTTTTTATTTTTTTTTTCTTCAATCTTCATATTTTATCCTTGGTACGGGCGGAGGGACTTGAACCCACACGACAAAAGTCACTGGTACCTAAAACCAGCGCGTCTACCAATTCCGCCACGCCCGCAGAACTAATATTAAAAAACAACATTATCTAAATTAAATCAATTATTATTTTTTTAATTTTAGCAAAATTTTAGATACAGAACTTATAAAATCCTCGGCTATAAAATTTTTTTTAATTTGAGATAATTCCCCTAGAATATAGACTCCTGCCAAAATAGCTTTTCTGAAATTCATTTTTTGCGCAATTAATCCAGAAATTAATCCACAAAGAATATCTCCTGTTCCGGCAGTCGCAAGCCTTTCGGTAGCATTGTGATTAATCCATAGATTTTCACCTTTGAAACACACTACGGTATCATTTCCCTTGTAAACAATTGAATTATTTATCAATCTAGATGCTTTTATACAATTTTGTAATTTTGATTCTTCGCTTTCGTTGAATAATCTATTAAATTCACCCTTATGTGGGGTAAGAACAATATTTTTTTTTTTTTTAATTATTTGATAAAACAATTTTCTTTCATCTTTAAAAATACTTATAGCATCAGCATCAATCACTATTGGGCCTTTAAATACTTCTAAGAAGAAAATAATTTCTTTTTTATCAAAGTTCTTCCCTAGCCCTGGCCCAAGAACCAACACATCTTTTTTTTTCAACAAATCCTTAGTTATTTCTTGAACAATCGTCCCAACTTCAACGCCATTATAATATTTTAAATAATTTTTGCTCACACCAATTGTAGATAAACCGCATCCTATTTTTCTAGAAACAAGTGCAACAATCCTTGATGCTCCTGACATCTTCCCACCTATAACCAAAACATGTCCTCTATCATATTTGTTACAATCAGATTTAAAGTCAGGTAAAAAATTACACACTTTTGAGTCAATTAAATTTACATTAGGTTTTAATTTTTTTGGTACCTTTAGATTAAGTTTAATAATTTTTTTTTCACCTGACTGTATTTTTCCTGGTAAAAGAAAATGGGCCGGTTTGTAAAACCCCATACACAATGTAAGATTGGCTTTAACTGATATTCCTAGAATTTGTCCAGTATCACATTTTGTTCCGCTTGGAAGGTCAATTGCAATTATGTACTTTTTGGAGTTATTTATTTTCTCAATTATTTTTTTTAAATTGCCATTTATCTGTCTGTTTAGACCTGTACCAAAAATACAATCCACTAAAACTTGATATCTACATAATAAATTTACAAATTTTCTTTCGTCTTGTTTGAATGTCTTAGAAAGTTGGTAAATATCACACTCTATTTTTTTTTTTTTTAAATATTGAGCGGCAATAACTCCATCCATTCCATTATTTCCTGCTCCACATATAAATAAAATCTTTTGTTGTTTAAAATTTTTATATAAAAATTTACCAATTTCAGTGCCTGCGAAATATATTAATTTTTTGTGTGAGTTTTTAACAATAAAATTGTTTTCAGCTTTTAAAACTTGTTGTAAAGTAAGAATTTTATTAAGACTCATTTTGATAATTATGCATTTTTTTTTACTATTTTATATTTTTTTTTTTCAAACACTTGCAGCCGAAGATTTAAAAATTAAGTCAATAATTACCTTGAATGATAAAGTTCCTAGCGAATGTGGTTTAAGCTTCGAAACTTCAAAAACAGCGACAAAAATTTTAATTAAAAAAACAAAGGAAGGAACAACAACATTTTTCTCAATTGATTCAAAAGGTGAAATTTTAAAAAAAGCTAATGTAAGGACATACAGTCAAGATCTAAATAAACTTTTATCTTTCAAAACCTTAGATTCTCAAAATATTTCAATTGAAAAGAAAACGGATGAGGACCAAACAACAGCTTTCTTTCAAGAACTTTTGATTGGTGGAGGCACACTAGAAATTAATGATAAAAAAATTGAAATCAAAGGACCAGTTGATTCTAAAGTCAGGTTAGAGTATCTTTTCTGCACAGGTGAAATGTTTTTACCTAATTACGAAACTAACAAATGAAATATACAAAAGAAAATATACTTGAAATTTTAAATCTTCCTTTAAGTGACTTAATTTATAAATCTCAAAAAATTCACAGAGAGCACTTTAAAAAAAATGATGTTCAGCTCGCATCACTTGTTTCTATCAAAACTGGAAGTTGTCCAGAAGACTGCAAATATTGTCCTCAATCAGCTCATTTCAATGTTGATCTAAAAAAAGAAAAATTAATTGATTTTGATGAATTAAAAAAAGCAGCACATAAAGCAAAAGAAAATGGAGCAAATAGATTTTGTATGGGCGCTGCTTGGAAAAAATTAAACGACGGAACACAATTAAATGCTGTTTTGGAAATGGTAAAAGAGGTTAAGTCCATTGGACTAGAGGCTTGTGTAACATTAGGTTCAATAAGCTTAGAGCAAGCCAAAAAACTAAAAGAAGCTGGCCTAGATGCTTATAACCATAATATTGATACTTCCCCAGATTTTTATAAAAAAATTATTACTACAAGAACTTTTAGTCAAAGACTTGAAACAATTCAAAATGTAAGTGAAGCCGGAATCAGTGTTTGTTCAGGCGGGATTCTTGGAATGGGGGAAACATGGGAAGATAGGGCTGAAATGCTAGAAGTTTTAGTGAATTTGGACCCTCAGCCTGAAAGTGTACCTTTAAATGCTCTTGTTCCTGTTAAAGGAACTCCTCTTGAAAACCAAACTCCCATACAGCCCTTAGAGATGGTCAGAATGGTTGCAACAACAAGAATTTTAATTCCCAAAGCTAGAGTTAGACTGTCAGCCGGAAGAAAAAACTTTTCAACAGAGGCACAACTGCTATGTCTGATTGCAGGTGCGAATTCTATTTTCTATGGTGACTCACTGCTCACCACAAAGAATAATGAAATGGAAGATGATAGAAAATTAATTTCACAATTTTCTAAAAAAGATCTCCTAAAGTCTAATAACTCTCATTTATAAAACCTTTTAATCGAAACTGGTCCGAATTTTGCAAATTACTATTGCAGTTAATTTTATATTTACAATATAAGAAAAATGTCGACATTTTTTGAAAATATTAACAAAAATAGCGTTCAATTGGATGTGTTACACGGTTGGGATGTCAATGCAAAAGCTTGGTATATTGACATCAAAATGACGGGGTTCTCTGGCAGTAACATAAGAGAACTTTTTACCTCTGAAAAAAATTACAAGAATACACTTAAAAACTTTCTGGTTTAAATTTTATAATGCTATAAGAACGTATGGCTGTAACGTTCCAGGTTGTACTTTTTAATCCTCAGATCCCACCAAATACAGGAAATGTTCTTAGAATTTGTGCTAATACCGGATCAAATCTTCATATTATAAAACCTATAGGATTCTCCCTAAATGAAAAATCAATGAGAAGAGCCGGTTTAGATTACTACTCAAGTGTTAAGATGTACGTCTATGATAATCTTAATGATTTCCTAAGTAAAAATAATTTTAAAAATATCTATCTTATAACAAAATTTGGAAAAAAACGGTATGATGAAGTTAATTATAAAAGAAATGATTATCTTATGTTTGGTTCAGAAATTAATGGTTTATCAGAAGAGGTTTACAAAAAATTAAATAAATCCACAAGAATTTTTATTCCTATGTATCCAAAAAATAGGAGTATAAATCTAGCTAATGCTGTATCAATATGCGTTTATGAAGCGTGGAAGCAAATCAACTTCTCAACTTTTTAAAATCACAAAATAAATGTCTCTTGGTGTATCTTCAAAATAAAAAGACTTTACGTTTTTGAATAAATCCATAAGTTTCTTTTGCATTAAATCTTTATTTACGTAATAAATTGAATTTACTATTTCAGAATACTTAGCCTGTTGAAGACTAAAAATCATCCCTTTATCTGATTTCTGAAAACATTTTGTAAGATTATATTCTAAATATTTCTCCCAAAGTTTTAAATTTTCATATACGGCAAAATTGTAAGTGCCATTCATAATGGAAAAATCACAAACTTCACTTGGAGAATCAGAAACAAAAAAATTAATGTTTTTATGTTTTTTCTTACATAACTCAATAAACTGTTTATTTATATCATAACCGTCATAATGAAATTTTACCTTTAATTCTTTTTGAAGGTAAGTTAATAAGTCTCCATAACCACAACCAACGTCAGCTATCTTTATTGCTTTTTGGTCAATATTCTCCTCAATTAGCTTAGTTATAATTTTAAATCTTTTAAATTGTGAATCTTTTGAGTTCCAAAACAAGCCCCTAGGAGTGTATCCAAATCTTTTAACATTTCTGTTATAGATATTTGTTAATAGAAAATTAAACGAATGAAATAAAAAATTATTAAGCATCAAAAAAAAATTAATTTTAAATGTTAGATGTTGATCTATACTATTATTATATTATTTAGTTAATATATTAATTTTATTGGAACAAAAACTATGAAGATAATTAAAGGAACAATCTTAGGAGGAATCACCCTAGGTTTTGGGCTGCTCACTTTGGGAACAGCTTTTTTTGTATGTAAAAATAAAGAAAAAATAACAAGTAAGTTAAAAAGTCTTCAGTTTAGAGAAAATAAAAGTGCTTCCAGAAAATAACTTGACTTAAACAATCACATTACTATTTAAATATTAACAATAGGAGTAAAAATGCTTAAAATACTTTCAATACTATCAGTTTTCTTTATGTTCGGAGCATCATCTTTTGATGCCAACGCAAATCATTGCGGCGGTGGACATAAGGAAATTAAAGATTCTAAAGATTCTTCAGAAGAAGATTCTAAAGAAGCTAAATCTAATTAATGATTATGCAGAGATTTATATCTCTGCATCATCAATATGGACCTCAATACAAGGGATTCAGCCCTTAACCTACTGAAAAAATTCATAAATAACGGGCTTTCAAATTATTCCTCTGATAGAAACTATGATTATGGTCCGCAAAATAGGACTAACACGTCTAACTTGTCTCCTTTTATTAAAAGAAGAATTATTCATGAAACAGAAGTAATTAAAGAATGCTTAAACTATTTTAAATATTCAAAAATAGAAAAATTTATTCAGGAAGTTTTTTGGAGAACATACTGGAAAGGTTGGTTAGAAGGAAGGCCGAAAGTATGGGAAAATTATAAAAAGGATATAAAAAGCCTCAAGGAATCTCATTCATTTGGAATAAAAAAAAAAATATATCTTTCAGCAATAGAGGGTACAACGGGCATTGATTGTTATGATTTTTGGGTTAAAGAACTTATTGATTATGGTTATCTTCATAATCATTCTAGAATGTGGATGTCTAGTATCTGGGTTCATACTTTAAACCTTCCTTGGCAGTTAGGAGCAGATTTTTTCTTAAATAACTTATTAGATGCAGATCCTGCTTCTAACACTTTATCTTGGAGATGGGTAACTGGTATTCATACAAGAGGTAAAAATTATCTTGCCTCAGAACAAAACATAAACAAATACACGCAAAATAGATTCATTAAAAAAAAAAACTTAAGTAAAAAATCTGTCATTCCAAACTTTGAAGATTTTATTTTTGAGAAAAAAAGATTTACTGAAAACCTTGAATTTTCTAAAGAAGATATTCTTCTTATTAATAGTAACTACTTAAACTATTCTTTAGAATCAATTGAATTTTGTAAAAACTTTAAAGTTTGTTTATTAGAAAATTCTTCAAATAATGAGAGCAATAAAATTGTTAAAAAATTCAGCAAAAAATCAGTAGAAGACTACCTACTGCAACTAAAAAAAAAAAGTGTACATGTAGAAACCTTTGAAAATGAAAAAGATTTTTTAAAATTTCTTTTTATGAATAAAGTTAAGAATGTTTATAGTTTTTATCCAGGTATTGGAAGACAACTTGATATTTTAACAAAACTCGCTGAAAATAATAATTTAAAACTATATTTCAAATATGATCAATTTGACAAGTTATGTTGGCCATATGCATCGTCAGGTTTTTTTAAATTCAAAAAAGAAATCCCCAGGTTTATTGAAAATATATAGTTTAATCAGGGCATTTTTTATCAAAAGGAGTCTCTTTTTTTCTAATTGGCATTTCATCAATCAAATTAAAATATTTTTTTAAATTAGAAAAATTATCGTCTACA
>NTKR01000040.1 GCA_002457065.1 alpha proteobacterium MED-G10
AAATGTTGGTATTTTAGAGGGCATACCTATTGGTATGAAAGATTTATTTTGTACTAATGGAGTTAGAACAACTGCTGGTTCAAAAATTCTTGAAAACTTTATCCCTTTTTATGAATCAACGGTTTCTCAAAACCTTTGGGATAATGGTGCAATAATGTTAGGAAAAACTAATATGGACGAGTTTGCAATGGGATCCGCGAACACAACAAGTTACTTTGGAAATGTAATAAACCCTGTAGGTAAAAATAAAAATGAAGATCTTGTACCGGGTGGATCCTCCGGTGGCTCTGCCGCTGCTGTTGCATCAAATCAGTGTTTTGCTGCCACTGGTTCAGATACAGGTGGGTCAATTAGACAACCTGCTTCTTTCTGTGGTTTAGTTGGGCTAAAACCAACTTACGGTAGATGTTCAAGATTTGGAATGGTAGCTTTTGCATCGTCTTTAGATCAAGCTGGCCCTATTACAAAAACTGTAAGTGACGCTGCCCTTATGCTACAAGCTATGTCCAGTTATGATAAAAGAGATTCTACAAGTTCTAAAAAAAATATACCAGATTTTACTTCTTACAAAAACTTTGATTTAAAAGGCAAAAAAATTGGATTACCTAGGGAATATCTTTTAGAGGGACTGAATCAAGAAATCAAAGATAAATCTGATGAATGTATAAAAATTTTTAAAGACAGTGGTTTAGAAATGGTTGATATTTCTTTGCCTCACACTAAATATGCTCTTCCAACTTATTATATTATTGCTCCCGCGGAAGCTTCAGCAAACTTAGCAAGATATGATGGAGTAAGATATGGGTTAAGAGAAAAGTCTGAAAATTTAGATGATTTGTACCAAGTTACAAGAGCATCAGGGTTTGGAGATGAGGTTAAAAGAAGATTAATTATTGGAACTTACGTTTTATCAGCAGGATATTATGATGCTTATTACCTAAAAGCTTTAAAAGTAAGACAATTAATTGCTGATGATTTTAAAAAAGCCTTCGAAAAATGTGATTTGATATTCACCCCAACAACTCCCAACGTAGCCTTTCCAATAGGTGAAAAACAAAGTGATCCTCTAGAAATGTATTTAAACGATGTTTTGACTGTTCCTGCAAGTCTTGCCGGTTTACCCGCTATTTCTGTTCCAGCAGGCAAAAATAAAAACGAACTACCGATTGGAATGCAAATTATTGGTAAACCCTTTGAAGAAGTTTCTATTTTATCTGCAGCGAATGCAATTGAGTTTGGTGATATTGAATGATGACTTATTTTATAGAGGGAAAAAAATTTAAATGGGAAGTGGTTTTAGGTTTAGAAGTTCATGCGCAGATAAAATCTAATTCCAAACTTTTTTCAACTGCCTCAACAGAGTGGGGGGCTGAACCTAATTCACAAGTTGAACTTGTAGATTGTGGAATGCCTGGAGCTCTTCCTGTTATTAATGAATATTGTGTTGATCAGGCTATACTGACCGGATTGAGTATTAATGCTAAGATCAATCAGAAATCAATTTTTGATAGAAAAAATTATTTTTATCCAGATCTACCCCAAGGCTACCAAATTTCTCAATTCGAATTTCCAATTGTAGGAAACGGTTTTCTAATTATAGAGACAAGTAATGGTCAAAAAAAAATTGGTATTACGAGGCTTCATCTAGAACAAGATGCAGGTAAGAGCATTCACGATAACGATATAAAAAATACTTTAATTGATCTTAATCGTTCTGGTTGTGCATTGATGGAAATTGTTTCAGAACCTGACCTTAGAAGCCCAGAAGAGGCGGCACAATATGTAAAAAAATTGAGATCTATCTTAAGATGTATAGGGACTTGTGATGGTAATATGGAAAGAGGGAATCTCCGTGCTGATGTGAATGTTTCAGTAAGAAGGCCAAATTCTGATTTAGGAACTCGCTGTGAAATTAAAAATGTTAATTCTATAAAATTTATACAACAAGCGATTGAATATGAAGCTGCCCGTCAAGTTGATTTAATCGAAAATGGTGAAAAAATTATTCAAGAAACACGTCTTTTTGATCCAAATAAAGGTGAGACAAGATCTATGAGAGGCAAAGAGGAATCTCATGATTACAGATATTTTCCTGACCCAGATCTTCCGCCCTTAATAATTACCCAGGAAAAAATTGAAAAATTAAAGCAATCAATGCCAGAACTTCCTGATGAAAAGAAAAAACGATTTATTGAAGAATATAATATTAATGAATACGACGCTGGAGTTTTAACTGATGATCAATTTGTTGCAAATTATTTTGAGGAAGTTGTAATGAAAAGAGACCCTAAACTCGTAGTAAGTTGGATCACTGGTGAATTGTTTTCTTATCTGAAAAAAAATGATTTGGAATTATCTGAATCTTTAATTTTACCAACAAAAATAGGGGGTTTGTTAGATTTAATTATTTCTGGAAAAATTTCAAATAGACAAGCAAAAGAACTTTTTGAAGATTTCCTAAAATCAGAACTCGATGCGGAAAAATTTATTTCAAAAATGGGCGTTGAACAAGTTTCAGATGAAAATCAAATTCAGGAGCTAATAAATACAGTTTTACAAAAAAACCCAAAAATGGTAGATGATTATAAAAATGGTAAAGAAAAACTTTTTGGCTTTTTTGTAGGTCAGATAATGAAAGAATCAAAAGGAAAAGCAAACCCGCAAATTGTGAATAAAATTTTAAAAGATAAGTTGAAATGATAAGTTATGGAGAGGTGGCCGAGTGGCTGAAGGCGACGGTTTGCTAAACCGTTATAGGTGGTAACATCTATCGAGGGTTCGAATCCCTTCCTCTCCGCCAAATTGTGGTAGAATTATGGTATATTTGTCTTAAATAAAACATAAATAAGCTGACTTATATAGAATACAATACCTAGAAGCTGTATTTTAATTGCATAAATTGTAAGCCTCATTCCTAAAACTCTTAACTTTAAATTTTCATTTATATCTGAAATAGCCTTTGCATGAATTGTCCTTCCTACAGATAAAGTTATAAGTGCAGGGACGGCAAAAAAAAGCAGATTATTAAAATATAAGATAAGACTTAAAAATAAATTAATTGGTACATTCTCGCAAAAATTTGAGTGAGCTCTTATTACTCTTTCTAGCTTAATATTTTTTTTTGAACCAATGGGAGTCTTTAGTTTTCTTCTTTCTTCTACAACATTTCTGAATAACTTTACGTAGAAAAGGGATAAGTAAATAATTATAAAAAAGTATGTTATTTCAATATAAGTTTTAAGCATGGAAAAAAAGAAAAAACTGATGATATTATACACTTATCAAACAAATATTATAGGTTTATGAAAAATAAAGTGGCCGTTCATTGGTTTAGACAAGATCTAAGAGTAAAAGATAATCCCTCATTGAATTATTTATCAAAAAAATATGAAAATATTATAGGATTATTTGTTTTTGATGATGTAAATAGAGACCCTCGTTTGGGTTCAGCTAGTAAGGTATGGTTATGTGAATCACTTAAGCACCTTAATGAACAACTTAATGGTAACTTAATCCTATTAAAAGGTGATCCCCAGGAGTGCTTAGAAGAGATTTTGAATTTTTTTGACGTTGAGGAAGTTTCTTGGAATAGATGTTATGAGCCTTGGGTAATAAAAAGAGATAAAAAAATTAAATCAAATATTTCTGAAAAAATAAAAGTAAGTTCATTTAATGGTTCTCTTTTGTGGGAACCCTGGGAAATTCTGAAAGATGACAATACACCTTACAAAGTATTTACACCATTCTACAAAAGAGGGTGTTTGTCAAAGAAAGCACCTAGAAATCCTGAGACATCAAAAATAAATTTTTTTAATCATAATTTTAGAAGTACAAATATTTGTGATTTACAACTATTACAAAATAAAGAGTGGGAATCTCAAACTCTTAAAATATGGCAAGTTGGTGAGGCGCAAGCTGAAAAGATTATGAAAAATTTTTTAGAGGAGGGTATCAAAGATTATTCAGACGGAAGAAATTTTCCAAAAAAAAAAAATGTTTCAAGACTATCCCCATTTCTTCATTGGGGACAAATTTCACCTAATACAATATGGTATGCACTTTCAAAAGTTAATGATGTAGGCGAGGAAAATATTGAGGTTTTTAAAAGTGAGCTTGGTTGGAGAGAGTTCGCCTATTATTTAAATTATCATTTCCCATATCTCCAAAAAGAAAATCTGAAGAAAAATTTTGACAATTTCAAATGGAAAAATGATGAAATTTCTTTTCAAAGATGGACTAAAGGCGAAACAGGAATTCCAATTGTGGACGCTGGGATGAGAGAATTATATCAAACTGGTTATATGCATAATCGATCCCGTATGATTGTTGGATCATTCTTAGTAAAAAATCTTTTAATTCATTGGAAGAAAGGTGAGGAATGGTTTTGGGACTGTTTATTTGATGCTGATGCTGCAAGTAATTCGGCAAGTTGGCAATGGATAGCCGGGACGGGAACTGATTCTACGCCGTATTTTAGAATTTTTAATCCCGTTACTCAGGGTCAAAAATTTGATCCTGAGGGACAATATATAAAAAAATTTGTACCAGAATTAAATGATATGCCCATTAAGTATCTATTTTCACCTTGGGAATGCCCAGAAAACATTCAAAATGAAATTAATTTTAAGCTTGGTGTTAATTATCCAAATCCTATAGTTGATTTAAAAGAATCAAGAAAGAGAGCTCTTTTGACCTATGAGATACTCAGAAGAGAAAATAGTAAATGAAAAACAAAATTTTTGTAGTATTAGGAAATCATTTATTTAACCCTAACTTTTTCTCTCAATATAAAAACGATCACATTTTTTATATGGCTGAGGATTTAGGACTTTGTACTTATGAAAAACACCATAAGCAAAAAATCTTATTGTTTCTGTCATCTATGCGATCATTTTGTGATGAATTGAAAGAAAAAAATTTTGAAGTGATTTACAAAAAAATCGAGGAAAATGATTTTGAGCTAGATTATTTAGAAAAATTAAAAATTATAATTACTGAAAAGAAAATTGAAACTGTATCTGTCTTTGAAATAGAAGATAAACCTTTTGAGAGCACTTTTCTATCAGACTTAAAAGATATCGTTAGTGTTAATTATTTAAGTACTCCAATGTTTTTGACAAAAAGACAAGATTTTAAGGAATATAATGACAGCGTTAAAAAACCTTTTATGGCAAATTTTTATAAAAAACAACGTAAAGAAAACAATTTTTTAATTGAAAAGGATGGTAGTCCATCCGGAGGGAAGTGGAGCTTTGATGAAGAAAATAGAAAAAAAATTCCAAAAGAAATTAAATTTCCCAGTCAGTTAAAATTTAAACTTACCACTCACACAAAACATTTGATAAAGATTATCGATGACAAGTTTAAACATCATATTGGTCAACTAGATGATTTTTGGTTATGTACTACCAGGGATGATGCTTGGAGTATCTTTAGTCATTTTTTAGATGAGAAAATAAATTTGTTTGGTGATTATGAAGACGCCGTGGATCAAAGAGATAATGTTCTGTTTCATTCCGCATTAAGTCCTTTGATGAACCTTGGTTTAATAACACCATCTGAGATTCTCGAAAAATTGAAAAAAATTAAAATTGAAATTAAGATCAATTCTTTAGAGGGTTATTTTAGACAAGTTGTAGGCTGGAGAGAATTTATTCGAGGAGTTTATCAAAATTATGATGAGAAGTTTGAAACATCAAACTTTTTTAATCATAACAGGTTGATGAAAAAAAGTTGGTACGACGGTTCAACCGGATTATTTCCACTTGATTATTCAATTAAAAATGCAAACAAGTACGCTTGGACCCATCATATTGAAAGGTTAATGATTCAAGCAAACATAATGAACTTGTGTGAAATTAACCCCAAAAGAGTTTACATTTGGTTTATGGAGCATTACATCGATTCATCAGAATGGGTTATGTATCCTAACGTTTATGGTATGGGGCTTTTTAGTGACGGAGGTGTTTTTTCTACAAAACCTTATATCTGCGGATCTGCATATTTCAGAAAGATGATGGATTTTAAAAAAGGAGAGTGGTGTGATATTCTTGATGGTTTGTACTGGCGGTTTATAGAAAAAAATAAGAATTTCTTTTTGAAAAATCCAAGATTATCTATGATGGTAAGAGTTCTTGATAAAATGAATTTAGAAAGAAGAAAAAAAATAATTGATTTGGCCAATAGATTCATTGAAGAAAATACGGCATTGTCTTGATGAAAAAAAAAGATAAAAAGATTTGTGTTACTTGTAAAAGGTCTTTTGAGTGGAGAAAGAAATGGGAAAGGGATTGGGAAAACGTTAAATACTGTTCAAAAAAATGCTCTAGGACTTATATAACTTAGTAAACCTAAGATAAGGTTTGATCTTTTCAAACTCACCAAACTCCTCTTTTGCTTCGTCATCAGAAAGAGCGGGGACTATAATAACTTTATCTTCTTTCTTCCAATTTGCTGGCGTAGCTACTTTAAATTTTGATGTAAGTTGGACAGAATCTAAGACTCTTAAGATTTCGTCAAAATTTCTCCCTGTGGTCATTGGATAGGTTAACATCATCCTAATTTTTTTGTCAGGATCTATAAGAAAAACTGACCTGACCGTAGCATTAGTCATAGCTGTTCTCGAATTATCTGCTTGTTCTTCTAAAGGCAACATATTGTAAAGCTTGGCAATATTTAGATCTTCGTCTGCAATTAGAGGGTAGTTTACTGAAACACCCTGAACTTCTTCAATATCTTTTTTCCATCTGTTATGATCATCTAGAGAGTCAATGCTTAATCCTATCAACTTACAATTTCGGCTAGTGAACTCTCTTTCAATTTTAGCCATATAACCCAACTCAGTTGTGCACACAGGAGTAAAATCTTTTGGGTGAGAAAAAAGGATAACCCAGGAGTCTGATGCCCAGTTATGAAAATCAATTTTTCCAGAAGTGGTCTCTGCTTCAAAATTAGGTGCTATTTCATTTATTTTTAACACCTACTTATAATAGGAAAAATAAGTTTAAAGTTAAATATTTTTTTAAAATAAATTATAAAATAATAATTCTTATTTTTGGAATACTTGTGTGAATGTTAAAAAATCTAGATAAAATTAAAATTAAGGAAATTAATGAACCTTTCTTCATTTTTAAACCAGAGACTCTAACAAAAGATGTAAAATATTTTCTTAACCATTTTTCTGGTGAAACAATTTATGCTGTTAAAACAAATCCCTCTGAGTTTATTTTAAAACAGATATATAAACTTGGTGTTAAGTCCTTTGACGCTGCATCTATAAATGAAGTTGAATTAGTTAGAAATCTTTTCACAAAGAGTAAAATATATTTTATGAATCCAGTTAAACCTGTAAATTCTATTAAAAAAGCATATTTTGATTTTGGTGTAAGAGACTTTTCACTTGACTCAAATCAAGAGTTACAAAAAATACTACATTCAACTAATCAGGCAGATGATCTTAATTTGCACTTAAGGTTTTCTGTTCCAAATAATTTTTCAAAGATAAAATTATCGAAAAAGTTTGGTGTAGATGGTCTAGCTGCAGAAAGACTTTTAATTAAAACAAAAGAGGTTGCCAATAAAATTGGAGTTTCCTTTCATATAGGTTCTCAATGTATGAATCCTGATGCTTATAAAATATCAATTAACAAAGTTGTCTCGATTATTAAAAAAACTAAAATTTCTCTGGACTATTTTAATATAGGGGGAGGATTTCCTTCCGAATATTATGGTTTGAAACCTCCAAAATTAGAAAGTTATTTTAATGTCATCAATAAAGAATTATCAAAACATTGTCTTCTTTCAAAGGTTAAATTGTTGTCTGAACCAGGAAGGATTTTAGTATCAAACTCAATGTCACTTATTGTAAGAGTAGATTTGAGAAAGAAAAAAAACTTATTTATTAATGATGGAATACATGGTCACTTATACACTGCTAAAGAGTTTAGTTTGTTGTGTCCGGTCAAAATATTTAATAAGAATGTCAAATCAAAATTGGTTGCCTTTGACTTTTATGGCCCCACTTGTGACTCCAATGATTTTATAAAAGGTCCTTTTTTTCTTCCTGATACAATTAAAGAGGGTGACCATATTGAATTAAAAAATATGGGTGCGTATACTGTTACAATGAACAAAAACTTTAATGGTTTTTATTCTAAACCGAAGGTTTTTAAAGATAAATCTAAAGATAATTAGTACAAACTAACTTATGAAACTTTTCTAATTTAAATTATCAAATAAATCCCAACAGATAGAGTTAATACTGCTATAATTTTTGATTTAGTAATTTTCTCCTTAAAAAAGAAGTTTCCAAAAAGAACTGAACTTAGTTGCCCAACTGACCTTTTTATTGATTCCATAATTGGTACAAAATTGTTTAGTATTGCAAAAAATTGTAAGATTGTAGCAATAACTCCGATAAGAACAGTAAATAAAATTATTTTCCAATGATTTCTTATTTTTATTATTTCTTTTTTTGTAGTCTTAATTAATAAAAACAATAAAAAAATAATGATTCCCACAGATTGAATAAATCCATGAATATTTATTGAACTGTATTTTAGGCAGATTTTATCAAGTACTGGTGTAATACTCCACATTAGAGATACACCTATCATTATTCTGGCACTTTTATTTTTTATAATGACTTTCCAACTATTCAGAAAATCTTTTGCAGTTAAATCTTTTGAATATAAAATCAAAGTACCTAAAATAATCGCAAAAATTCCTAAGTATTGTGTTTTCAACAACACTTCATCAATAAAGACAAAGGAAAATATAGAGCTAAACATTGGTGATAGCGATAAAAGAGGGATCGTTAGACTTAGTTCAGATTGATTTATGGCTTTGAGAAATAGAAGGGCAGAAGATATTCCAATAAAAATTAGAATTATTCCCGGCAAAAGATATGGTTTAATATTTATCGAAAAGTTTTCAAAATAAATCCAGATCAAGAAAATTAAGAATTGTCCTAATGAAAACAAAAACAACAAAGTTGTTGAGCTAATTTTTTTTAGTGATAATTTTCTTGTTATATCAAAACCTGCCCAAAAAAAGGCCGAAACTACACAGATAAAAATTGTCATATAATGAAACTCATAGTTAAAATAATATTTCCAATTTTGTTGCTTTCATGCGCATCGCAAGACATAAAAGTTAGTAAGTTTGCTAAAATTGATGAAAGAGATGAATATGAAAATAATTATATTAGTAACAAAAAAAAATCCATAGATAAAATTGAATTTTTCGAATTTTTTTTTGACAATATATTTAATCCACCAAAAAAGAAAAAATTTGTGAGTTTAGATATTGATAACAAAATATATAAAAAAAATCTCTCTTTGTTAACTTGGTCAGGTCATTCAACGTTTTTATTTCAAAAAAAAAATATAAATATAATTATCGATCCACATTTTTCAGAAAGAGCATCACCTTTTTCTTTCATTGGCCCCAAAAGGTATATACCATCAGTCTTAAATTCTGAAAATCTACCTAAAATTGACTTTGTAGCCATCAGTCATAATCATTATGATCATTTAGATATTCCGAGTTTAAAAAAACTTCACAAGAAATTTCCTAATGCTTATTATTTAGTACCTCTTGGAGATAAAAAGCTCCTAGAAAAAAATGGTATTAAAAAAGTAATTGAGTTTGATTGGTGGCAGAGCTTTAAAATTGATGATGTTGAGTTTACATTTACACCGGTTCAACATTGGTCTAAAAGAACTCTGTCCGACAGAAATAAATCTCTGTGGGGCGGTTGGTGGATAAATATTGATGATTATAAATTCTTACATTTAGGAGATACAGGGTACACGAAAGATTTTATAGATATAAAAAAAAAATTAGGAAAACCAGATCTAGTTGCTATCCCCATTGGGGCTTATAAACCTAGAAATATTATGAAACTGAGTCATTTAGATCCAGAGGAGGCTGTAAAAACTTTTATTGATTTAGAGGCTAATAAGGCTGTTTCGATGCACTGGGGAACATTTATTTTAAGTCAAGAGAATGTGGATGATCCAGTGATTGATTTAAAAAAAGAAATGATCAAATATGAGATTGATCAAAAGGATTTTTTAATACCAAAACATGGTGAGACAATTAATTTAGATAAATTACAGTCCAGGTAATCTCATTAAGCTTGATCCAGCTGTATCAAGTTCTTCAGTCATTTGAATTAATTTTACATGCATCTCAAATTTTCTCATTTGGTCAATTGTATTAACCATTTCTTCTATAGGGTTTACATTACTTTTTTCTAAAAATCCTGAAGCTATTTTTCCTTGTTGGTTAGGTTCTATTGGAATGTTTTCTGCCTCTCCATTTGCATTCACAATTTCTGCAAATCTAATATGACCGTCTAGAGACTTTTTAAGAGTATTTTCTCCGTCCGGAACATATGTTGCTATATTAGCTACGTTAACTGGCAAAGCTCCTGGTTCAGCTCCGAAAGGTTGAATTAGAATTTCCCCTTGAGAAGAAATATTAATCTTGTTAAAAGCGGGAACAACTATGGGTTGCATTCCAGCATCTAGTATTTGATTCCCTTGACCATCTAAAAGATCACCATTTTCATTTACTTGCAAGTCACCTCTTCTAGAGAGAGCGGGTACACCA
>NTKR01000041.1 GCA_002457065.1 alpha proteobacterium MED-G10
TAATCCGAATGTGAAATCCGAATAATATGAACTTCTTTTTCCATGCCCACGGATTGCATACATTAAAATAGCATCAACAGTTTTGGGGTCCTTTTTCCACTTAAACCAGTGACCTTTGGGACGGCCTGAAAGATAAGGGCTGTCAATGCATTTAATCATTAAACCTTCATGTTGGTCGTCAATAATGTCATTTGTTTTGATTTCTTTTAAATTTTGCCAGTCTTTAAATTTGATAACTTTGGATAAATGAAAAAACTTATTTTTATTTATTTGATACCAATTCTCTAATTTTAAGCGTCTTTCATTCCAAGAAATTCCCCTAAGGTCATAATTATCA
Organism: alpha proteobacterium MED-G10; assembly: GCA_002457065.1. Lineage (GTDB taxonomy): Bacteria > Pseudomonadota > Alphaproteobacteria > Methylaequorales > Methylaequoraceae > MED-G10. The sequence continues at coordinate 338 of NTKR01000041.1, forward strand.
AGGAATAAAATATCATACAATTTAATAAATGCAGGAAAATCTTTAAGATGTTTAGAACTAACATTTTTCCTATTTAGTCTTTGTTGTAATGAGTTGAAGGTCATTGGAATATAATTTTCTCCTACCAATAATTCACCATCGACAACAAGCATATGTTTTTGATCAATACGTATTTCAGGAAAAGATTTTGTAATATCATCACCAGTTCGTGAAAAAATTTTGACTGTGTTTTTATTAATTATTATTTGAACTCTAATACCATCCCATTTCCATTCAGCAATAAATTTCTCTGGATTTAAATTTTGAAAATCATTCTCATTAATAGGATTAGCAAGCATCATAGGGTTGAAAGTACTATTTAAATCTATTTGTGGAATTGGCCCTTCATTACAAAGCCATTTGAATAAATTGGTATAAGGTGGTTGTATACCATGCCAAATTTTTTCAATATCATTTAAATCTTTGTTACTAAATTTAGCGAGAGCGATTTTTGTTAATCTTGATGAAACACCAATTCTTAAGCCACCACTAATTAATTTAATTATTCCCCATCTTTCTGTTTCATTTGCAATTGAAAGAAGGTTTTCAATGGTTTTGTCTAAATCATTTTTATTCAACTGATGTAGGTTATTGATTATGTCCGTAATATTGCCTAGCTTTCCATTTTTTTTATGTGGCCAAATAAGTGATATAGTTTCGGCAAGATCTCCAACATAATCATATGATAGTGCAAATAATTCAGGATCAATCTTTTTGCATACAACTTCCTTTATTTTTGAAATAGATATATTTCTTAATTCTAAGCTTCCGGTTAAAACTGCTAAAGTATATCCTCTATCAGGATCGTGAGTATTATGAAAATAATTACATAATATATCTATTTTTCTGTTTCTAGATGGTGTTAATAGGAGTTTGTTAATGAGATCACTAAACTTTTTCATAGTTCAGTCTCGTCATCTCTTCCAGACAAAGACAAGGCTAAAGCTTTGATTTTATTTTGTGTACACCAATGTACAATTGCATCTTCTCTGCCATGAGTAACATAAACATTTTCTGCTTCTGTATATTTTATGTAATCAGTTAATTCATTCCAATCAGCATGGTCAGAAATAATAAGTGGAAGCTCAACTAGACTTTGTTTTGCTCTCTGTTTTATAGACATCCAACCTGATGCTTGACTAATTATAGGATCATCAAATTTTCTAGACCAAACATTTTTAATGGCAGATGGAGGAGCTAAGATAATTTCTCCATTATAATTTTTCTTAATGGTATTATTTACCTTTGAAACTTTGCCTAGAAAAATTTCATTCTTTTGGTAATAGTTGCATAATTTTTCTAAAGATCCGTGAATAAATATTTCATTGTCATAACCTTGTTGCCTTAACAAACTTAAAACTCTCTGTGCTTTTCCTAATGCGTAGACTCCTATGATGTGTGGTCTTTCTGGAAATAATTGAAGTGATTTTAAAAGTTTATTGATTTCAAAACTTTCATTGGGATGCTGAAAGATGGGAAGTCCAAAAGTTGCTTCAGTTACTAATGAATGACATTTAACAGGTTGAAATTGTGTGCAAGTTATATCCTTTGAGATTTTATAATCACCTGTAAAATTTATTTTTTCTCCCTTGAATTCTGCTAATACTTGAACGCTACCTAAAATATGGCCTGCAGGATAAAATGTTATAGAAACATCATTAATTTTAAGTTTTTGATTTAATTTAAGTTCTTGAAAATTTTCAGCACAATTTTCACCATATCTTATTTTCATGATTTCAATTGTTTCTTTTGTTGCTAAGACATTTTTGTGACCAGGCTTTGCATGATCCGCATGACCATGAGTTATTATCGCATTTTCAACTGGCTTATAGGGATCAATATGTGTATTTATAGGAATTATATGTAAATTTTTATCAATCCATTTCATAAACTTATTATATAATAATGCTGGATAAATTAAAGCTTCAACCTATAGATAACTGGTTAAAAAAAAATAATTGGCATTTTTATGATCACCAGCTTGAAACTGTCTCAAAAACTTTACAAGGTTATGATGTTCTGCTTGTTGCTCCAACTGGAGGCGGAAAGACATTAGCTGGATTTCTTCCTTCAATACAAGATTTGATAAATAAAAAAAATATTCAAAATCAATTGCATACTCTTTATATTTCTCCTCTAAAAGCTTTAACTGTTGACGTTCATAGAAACCTTTCAGCTCCTATAAGCGACCAAAAATTAGATATAAAAATTGAAACCAGAACTGGAGATACGTCTAGTTATAAAAAGGTACGTCAAAAACAAGTGCCACCTCATATGTTAATGACAACTCCTGAATCTTTGGCTTTGTTATTAGCTTCACCAGATGCCAATGATTATTTTAAGTTTCTCAAATTCTTAATTATCGACGAAATTCACAGTTTAGTAAATTCCAAAAGAGGTGATTTATTATCTTTAAATCTTTCAAGATTAGATACTATTGTTCCTTATTATCGAAAGATAGGGTTATCAGCCACTGTAAAGAATACAAGTTCGGTTTTAAGTTTTTTATCTCAAAAAAAGAAATCTGTAATATTAAATGTAGAAGAAAAATCCTTCCCTAATATCGAAATTTTGAAAACATATAATAGGGTACCTTGGTCTGGCCATATGGCTGGTTATGCAATAAAGGATATTTATAAAAAAATACAAAATTCGGAAATGAGTATAGTATTTGTAAATACGAGGGCTCAAGCTGAATTAATTTTTAATAAGCTTTGGCATGAGAATGAAAAAAATTTAAAAATTGCTGTTCATCATGGCAGTTTAGAAAAAGAAATAAGAAGAAAAGTTGAAAATATGATGTCACTTGGTCAACTGGACTGTGTGGTTGCAACAAGTTCTTTAGACTTAGGGATTGATTGGGGGAATGTTGATTTAGTCATTCAAATTGGATCTCCAAAGGGAATTGCTAGGTTTTTGCAACGTATTGGAAGAAGTAATCACAGGCTTAATGAACCATCAAGAGCTATATTAGTGCCATCAAATAGGTTTGAATATCTAGAATGTGTTTCAGCTATATATTCAATAAAAGAAAAGATTTTAGATGAAACTAAAGAAAAAGAAGGTAGCCTAGATGTTTTAGCTCAACATGTTTTAGGAGTTGCCTGTAGCAAACCATTTGAAGTTAGTGAGTTATTTGCTGAAATAAAAAATTCTTGGCCATATAGAAATTTACAAAAGGAAAAATTTTTTGAGGTTTTAGAATTTGTAAAAAATGGTGGGTACTCTCTTAAACATTATGACCAATATTCAAAGATTGGTGTTAATAAACAAAACCTATACGCGATTAAAAATAAAAATATAAGAAACAAATATAGATTGAATGTAGGCACTATAGTTGAATCATATATGCTCAAAGTCAAGCTTGGCAAAAGAACCTTAGGTCAAGTTGAAGAGTGGTTTGTAGAGGGTTTAAATCAAGGTGACACTTTTCTTTTTGGAGGAAGGGTCCTTGAATATCAATATTTATCAAATAATAATGTTATAGTTAGGGCTACTAAAGATAATCATCCTAAAATTCCTTCTTATGCGGGAGGTAGATTACCTTTAAGTACAGAACTTTCATTTCAAGTACGTACATTACTTAGTAATAAAGAAAATTGGAAGGTTCTACCATCTCAAATTAATGAGTGGCTCAAGTTACAACTAAAGTTTTCAAGTATACCAAATCCAGAGGGATTATTGGTAGAAACTTTTCCACGACATATTAAGAATAAAAAAAGATATTTTCTTATATGTTATACTTTTGAAGGTAGAAACGCTAATCAAACACTAGGTTTTTTATTATCCAAAAGAATGCAAAGGATGGGTCTTAAGCCTATTGGGTTTGTTGCAACTGAGTATGCATTAGCCATTTGGTCAATGAATATGATTGAGGATATCAATATTCTTTTGAATGATGACTTAATGCTAGATGACTTGTACGAATGGTTGGAAGAAACACCGCTATTAAAGAAAAATTTTAGAGATGCTGCAATAATTTCGGGTTTAATTGAAAGGATAATTCCTGGAAAAAAGAAGACTGGCAAGCAGATTATGTTTAATTCGGATCTTATTTTTGACGTTTTAAAAAAACATGAGCCTAATCACTTGCTATTACAAGTGGCTAGGCAAGATTCTTATAGAGGCTTGATTGATTTGGAAAGGTTAAGTGCATTTTTAAAGAGAATAAGAAAAAATATTTTTCATAGGAAACTTAATCAAATTTCTCCTCTAGCAATACCTCTCATACTAGAAATTAATAGACAAACCATAGATAAGTCAGAAGTGAATGAATATTTTTTACAAGAACTTGAAGATCAATTGACTAAGGAAGTGGGCTTAAGTTGATGATATTTAAATTTCAAGGTCATGAATTTCAAATTAGTCCAGAAGGCATATTGTTTTGGTTAGAAAAAAAAATTGCCATTGTATCTGATTTACATTTAGAAAAAGGGTCTAGTTATGCAGCTAGTGGGCAGTTTATACCTCCATATGATAGTCTGGATACTCTGAATAATTTAATAAAAAGCATTGAAAAAAATAAAGTTTCAGAATTAATTCTAGTTGGAGATGTTTTTCATGATCAAAAAGCGCTTGAAAGAATGTCTGAAGATGTAAAATCTCTATTTAAGAGTTTAATTAAAAGATATAAAACTATCTTTGTTCGTGGAAATCATGATGCCAGTTTAATTTTAGAAGGAGTATATTGTTGTGATGAGTACGTATTAGAAAATATTCATTTTGTACATGAGGCATCAAAAAAAAACACTAATCAGATCTCAGGTCATTTTCACCCAGTTGCTTCATTAAAAGTTCATTCAAAAAAAATTATGACCAAGTGTTTAGTAGTTTCTAGAAACTCAATAATTCTACCATCTTATGGTAAATATACAGGTGGTTTAAATATAAATAAGCCTCCTCTAAAAAAATTTATAGACATAAATTCAATAATTTATCTTTTAAACAAAAGTTCAGTATATAGAATTCCATTAAATCACATGAAAGAATTTCTTTAAAATTAGATGGCATATTTTTTGCTTCGTCTGATAATTGACATTTCATGGAGTTTAATATGTATGGTATTAAAGTTTGGTTAACTAATGATGTTAAAGATTGGTATTTGTTAAGAGATATCAATGATGGTGTTGTACATGTCTGGAAAAAAAAAGAAGACGCACTGAATATTCAAAAAATTCTCAAATGTAAAAAATCAGCAATTTCTAAAATTATGTCTAGTGCAATTCTAGATAGAGCTAACCACAAACGTAAAGAATTAGATCATCTAAAATATTTTCTTAAATAATAATTTGTAAAGTTATTATTTTAGTTTAAATACTAAATTTATTTGGATGATGTCGATTTGTATTTCTTTAAAGAAAATATATTTGGTGTTTTTGTAATCACTTTAGTTGTAATATTATCGATATTTATCAGCAAAATCTTATCAACTTTTAACTTACTAATTTCTTCTGCTTTTTTATGTATTTTTATTGGGTTAATTCTAGGAAATTTATTTTCATTTAAAGATAAGATAGAGCCGTTCATTGAATTTAGTTTAAAAAAATTATTAAGAATTGGCATTGCTTTGTTAGGGTTCAGTTTAAGTTTTAACGAACTCTTAAACTATGGATCAATGGCTATTTTGCTTGTAGTTATGAATATAATTATTGCATTCTTAATTGTGATTTTTCTATGCAGATTATTTAAAATCCCAAATAAGTTAGGTTATTTAATTACAATGGGCACCTGTATATGCGGTGTAACTGCTGTTATAGCAACATCTTCAATTATAAAATCTGACAAAAGTGAAACAAGTTACGCTGTTAGTATTGTTACTTTATTTGGAATAATAGCAGTTTTTTTATACCCATATTTAGCTAATTATTTTTTTCATACATCTTCAGATTTAGCTGGAATTTTCCTTGGGACAGCAATTCATGATACTGCTCAGGTCAGTGCTGCTGGTGTTACATACTCAGAATTATTTAATAGTGAAGAGGCTCTTAATTCTGCAATGACTACAAAACTTCTCAGAAATTCATTTCTTGTTATCCTTATTCCCTTAACAGCTTATCTTTATAACAAAGATGAAAATGTAAATGTCAAAAAATCTATTAAGGATTTTTTTCCTTTTTTTGTCTTAGCTTTTATCATTTTAGCTATAGTCAGAACTTTGGGTGATTTTGTTTTCGTTAACGATAATTTACTTATTTATTGGACTGAGTTTTTAGCTACATCAAAAAAACTTTCAGTTTATTTAATTTTATGCGCAATGGTAGCTCTTGGATTACAGACTGATTTAAAAGGAATGATGTCATTAGGAATTAAGCCGTTAGTCATAGGTTTTTCAGCAGCGGTTATCGTTGGTTTTGTTAGCGTTATTTATCTTTTAATGCTTTTGTAATTGTAGTATGATTTTGTAAATCAAATAAACAGAACACTCAAATGACTATATTCAAACCTAATAATGACCAATGTTTCATGGCTCCTTTTGGACCTACTATGGGTTATTTTAAAATGCCTGATGAAATGGTTGATTATCTAAATAACAGTATAGATAAAAAGTTAGATGATTTTTCAGACTTCTTGGTTGGTAAAGTTACTCAAGAACTTCATTTTGATAAAGATATAAGAAGTTATGTGTCTAGTAAATTGCTGAAATTTATTGTTGACTATCATGAATATACAAAAGACAGGAACTCTATGGGTGAACTAAGTCTTGATAAAACTAAAACACCTAGCCTTGATATTATTGCTGGATGGTTTGTTAGGCAATTTGAAAATGAATATAATCCTATGCATATTCATACTAATTGTACTCTATCATGTGTAGGCTATTTAAAATTGCCTGAAGGAATAGATGATGAGTGGGAAGAAGATTACAAAGACCATTACCCAGCCAATGGTCATATAAATTTTATTTACGGGACTGATGGACTTTACACAAGTTCAAGTTTTTTAGTTAAACCACAAGTGGGTGATTTTTATATTTTCCCTAGTTATTTGTTTCACGGTGTTTATCCATTTTATACTAAAGGTGAAAGAAGGTCATTTAGTATGAATATGGTTTTTAATATGTCTTAATAAATTTATAATATTAAGTAAAATTAATATGAAATAAGTTTAATTTTCTTTACAAAGTAAGTGATTAAAATTGGGACTATCAAAGTTAACAAACATACAACTATAAGTAAAAAGCCAAGTTCAGAATAATCAGCAGGTATTTTTATATTTCCATTTTCACTTTTAACTTCTCGAGTAATGACAAATAACTGATTTAAGTACTTTGTACCTAAATTACTTGCCGACAGAGCTAAGTTAGTAAAGCTTGCTAATATTGCAAAAAATGTAGCTTTCAAATGAGATGGAGCTGATTGTGCTATCCATGCTAATATTGGTATCATAGAAACTTGTCCCAAAGGACTTTCGAGAGCAGTATTAAAAATCGCAATGAAGCGTGCATCGATTAATCCGTTTGTTATTTTTGAAGTAAACTCATGGAAGCCATAATACATTGCAATAGAAGGCAATATAAAAAATGAACCAGCTATAGAAAGTACAACTATTAATTTAGTCATAGAAGAGTTTTCCATTAAGGGTCTTAGAACAAAAATACCAACTATTGTTAGAAAAGAGGCAATTAAACCAAGTAATGATAGAAACTCTTGATCGAAAGCTAAAACATCAATTTCAAACCAACTTCCTCCTTGACCAACACCCGGCATCGCTCTGAAGACAAAAATTATAATTGCGGTGCCAAGTAACATTTTTTTTGCTTTTAAATCCAACTCATTAGATAATTTAAAAAGTAAAGTTAGTATAATTGCAAAAGACCCAATAAATACAATCTCTTGAGAAAAAACTATATTTGAAGTACCAACCGCTAAAGTAAAAATTACAAACATTATTGAGCCAATTATTATTAGCATATTTGGTTTAATGGCTTCAGGAACATTAAATATCATTCTAGATGCTTTTATGGGATTAATTCCATTAGCAACGAGTTTTTTATATTTATTTTGTTGATTTAAATAAGCTAAAAAAATACCAGATACTGATATAATAGGAACAATTAGTGAGTATAAATAAATATTTCCATAGGCATTAACTTTTTCTAATTCAGTCATCTCTGAAGAGTCTGCGAAAACAATTAAATTTATCATTGAAACGAGCAGTGTTCCAAATATAATTGAAACTCGTCCAAGTAATTGCATGGAAACATTCATAGATTTTAATTCATTAAAATTAATCTCTTTTCCACTGTCATCAGTTTTTGGAACGGCTTCTACAGTCATTGCATCTGCAACAACATCCTGTAACACAAAGCCTATTGGCGCTAGAAGAGTTGAAATAACAAACCATGTTTCTGCATTTAAAAGGTTTAGCATTTCAGTTTTGTATTGGATTAAGCCAAACATAATCATACTACTTGTGGCCATGACAATTGCGCCGAGCAAAACTAAAATCGATTTGAATTTCCATAATATATCAACTAAATGACCTAATGGCATTTTTAGAACCCAAGGAAGACCTGCCCAAAAACCTAATCCAGCCAAAAAAACAGCAGATAAGTCTAAATACTCCTTAACAAAAAAAACACCAACAATGTTTGTGATACCAGACACACCAGCTGCCAGATAAATCATTAATGGAGGTATGAAGGAAAATCTAAAATTGCCTATAATATTTTTGATTATTCTCATGATTACGTTCCAAAAATTAGCTAATGATGAAGTTAACTGATTTTTTACTAAATTTTAATTAATTGTTTTAGAGAGCAAAATTTATTATTTTTTTTTGTTTAACTCTTCTTTTAGTTCAGACATTTGCCTTTTTAGGATTTCAATTTCATCTTTCTCACTTAAAGATGACTCCTTATTTTCAGAACTTTTGTCAGTACCATTTTTTTGCCATGGGTTAAAAAAATTGTTCATGATTTGAAATTGTTTTGATTGCCAATCCTTAACAGCTTCATTTGTTGTTTCATCTAAAAAAGGATTTACATCTTTTGTGTTAAGGTGTTTTAAAAATTCATTTTGTTGATTTTTATAAAACTCAAATGTTTTAGCTACCATATCTGGCATTATTTTCTGAGTTGCATTGCTGTAACTTTTAATTATCTCTGTTAACATATTTTCAGGTAAAACGTTACCTTCCTTATTTTCAATCTCTGAGATAATTTGGAGAAGATACTGCTTGGTAAGGTCTTCTTGGGATTGTTTATCAATTATTTTAATATTTTTACCCTCTTTTATTAAGGCGTAAACCTCATCGAGAGTAACGTATTCACTGGTATTAGTGTTATATAATCTTCTGCTACTATAGCGTGTAATTAAAATAAACTCGTCTGACAATCACTTATACTCTAAAATAAAAACTACTGAAGATAAAATATAACCTTCAGTAGTTAAATATTATAAATTATTCTGCAGTTGTCACAACTGTTTTGTTAGAAGCTTTTTTTGCTGACTTAGTCATTTCTTCATTTATTTCTTTACCAGCTGTCATGTAAAGATCGATTGTATCTAGTTGCGCTTTTTTTGCAATTTCAGCATATTCCGCTAGATGCTTTGGAGAAGACTGTGATTGATCTACAACAAAATCATTAACAACTTTTGTATAATCACTAGGATTTTTGTGTGTTTTAGTTAATTTTTCTAAAGCTCCTAATGTTTCTTTAGACCACTCTTGAGTAATTTCAGAATTTTTCTTGAATGTATCAATCGCTATTTTTGATAATTTTGAGTTAAATTCTAAAGCACTCTCAATTGAACTTGTTGAAAAAAATGGGTTTTGGTTAGTAAGTTTCTCAATATTTTTTGTGTATTCATCAAATGTAAACATAAAAATCTCCAATGTTGGTATTACATGAGTTATATATATGCTGCAATGCAGAATTGTCAACAAAAAAATGCTGCAACTGCAAATTATTTATTTTTTTTCTTTACGTAACTACCAGGAGCTAGTTCTATTAGGTCAGTTAGATCAATTTTAATTTTTTTGTTTAATTCCATTTCCCCAAGGTATAATTTTTTCCACTCATACCATTCATTCCACCAGGACCCGTTTTTATTTGTAGAAGAATTAAACCAATCCTCTGCGTTGTTATATTTTTTATTATTTATCCAATATCCATACTTATTAGAGTTT
>NTKR01000042.1 GCA_002457065.1 alpha proteobacterium MED-G10
GCTTTGTCAGTCTTAGCTGCTGGGTTTGTAATGTCATTTGCACCAATTACAAAGGCTGCATCTGTATTTGAAAATTCACTATTTATTTCATCTAACTCAAAAACTTCATCATAAGGAACGTTGGCCTCGGCCAACAAGACATTCATATGACCTGGCATTCTTCCAGCAACAGGATGAATTGCATACTTTATGGTAACACCATTTTTTTTCAAAATATCGCACATCTCTCTTAGCGCGTGTTGAGCTTGGGCCACAGCCATTCCATAACCTGGGACAATTATAACACTGCTTGCATTAGACATAACAAAGGCTGCATCTTCCGGACTACCAGTTTTTACAGTTTTTCCTTCATTTTTATTTACCTGAGTACCCTCTTCTACTCCAAAACCACCTAGTATAACGCTTACAAAAGATCTATTCATACCTTTGCACATTATATAACTAAGAATGGCCCCAGACGCTCCAACCAAAGACCCAACAATTATTAAAAGATGGTTAGACAAGGTAAAACCAATGCCGGCTGCTGCCCACCCAGAGTATGAGTTAAGCATTGAAACCACTACGGGCATATCAGCTCCTCCAATAGGAATAATTAATAAAATTCCAAGTAATAATGATAGCCCCACTATAAACCAGAAAATATCAGTTGAAGACTCGATAGTGAACATCACAGTTAAAACAATCAAAGAAATGAAAATCAAAAGGTTAACAAAATGTTGCCCAAAGAAAGTAGTTGGGGCACCGCTAACTAAACCTTGTAACTTTAAAAATGCAATGATTGAACCTGTAAATGTTATGGCTCCTATCGCAACTCCAATAGACATTTCAACTAAACTCGCACTAAATATCTCTCCGCTCTCACTAACAATTCCATAACTCTCTGGTGAATAAAATGCACTAGTGGCAACAAATACGGCAGCCAATCCAACTAGGGAATGGAAAGCAGCAACAAGCTGAGGCAAAGCTGTCATCTCGATTTTTAAAGCTATGTATGTTCCTATTCCTCCACCAATAAGGATTCCCAAAATAATCATTTCATACGACAAAACATTAGGATTAAATAATGTGGTTATGACTGCGATTATCATTCCTATAATACCCATTACATTCCCATTCCTTGCAGATTCAGGATGTGATAGACCTTTTAATGCCAAAATAAAGAAGATGGCTGAGATTAAATAACTAATAGCTGTTAAATTTTCACTCATTTATTTTCTTTCTTTTTATCTTTTTTCTTAAACATAGAGAGCATCCTATGGGAAACAACAAAACCACCAAATATGTTAACAGAAGCTAAAACTATTGCAAAGAAACCCATTATAGATGAGAAATTTAATTCTTCTGGACCTGCTGCTATAAGAGCACCAACAATTATAACACTGGAAATTGCATTGGTTACTGCCATTAAAGGTGAATGTAAAGCTGATGTAACACCCCAAATTACGTAGTAACCTATGATACAGGCTAGGATGAATATCATTAAAAGGTTTATGATTGGATCAATGTTTTCCATAACTATTTTTTTTGTTCCTTTTTGTGGAGGTTATTAATTATACAAGTTTCTTTTACAACTTCATCATCCCATTTAAAACTTTTGAACTTCCCAGATTCACATGAATTGACAAGAAAGTTTAATACATTTTTTGAATACAATCTTGAAGAGTCCTGAGCAACAGAGGACGGTAAGTTTGATGGTCCGATAATTTTAACAGATTTATAATCAACAGTTTGAGCATGTTTTGTAAGTTCGCAATTTCCCCCAAATTCTGAAGCTAAATCAATGATCACACTCCCAACTTTCATATTATCAACCATTTTTTTGGTAACTATTTTTGGAGAAGGTTTCCCAGGAATTAATGCAGTTGTTATAACTATGTCAGTCTTTTTTAAATTTTCTTCAAGCAACGAAGCTTGTTTTTTTTTATAAGACTTGCTCATCTCTTTTGCATAACCAGCAGCTGTCTCACCTGAATCTCCGCCTTCAACTTCAATAAATTTCGCTCCTAAACTTTCAACTTGTTCTTTTGTAGATGCTCTCACATCAAAAGAAGAAACTACTGCCCCCAGACGTTTTGCTGTAGCAATTGCCTGAAGTCCAGCAACTCCAGCTCCAATAACTAATACCTTAGCTGGTGCAACCGTGCCGGCCGAAGTCATCATTAAAGGAAAAGCTTTATTAAAAATTGATGCTGCATCAATTACTGCTTTGTATCCCGACAGATTACTCTGCGAAGAAAGAACATCCATACTCTGTGCTCTTGATATCCTAGGCATTCTTTCTAATGCGAAAAGATTAATATTTAACTTTTTTAAAGCATTAAACTCACTTTTAAACTTTTGTTCATACATCAAAGTTAAAATATTGCAGTTTTTTAGATGACTAAACTCGTTGATTTTATTAATTTTTGATGGTCTTTGTATTTTTACAACTAAATCTGCTTTCGAGTACAAATCATTCAATTTTTTAACTATTTGTGCTCCACTTTTTTTATAACTTTCATCAGTATAGGAAGATCCAAGGCCTGCGTTTGATTGAACAAAAACTTTAAATCCCATTTTAACAAATGATCCCACACAGTCTGGTGTTACTCCAACTCTATGCTCATTTTCAATAATTTCTTGTGGCACTACTAATTTCATAGCAGACAATCTAACTTAATTTTTCTAAATCATCTATTAAATTTTTAATTAAATTCATTCCTAGTTGCCAAAAGTCACTCTTTTTGGGATCAAGTTCAAAATTATTGAGATGATTCTGGTAATGAACAGAGCCTCCAGCTTGAAGTAAGTTTTGATATTTATGTTTGAAATTGTCATACCCATCTTCATATTTTTTATAAAGAGAGTTAACAAGACAGTCGCCAAATGCATAAGCGTACACATAAAATGGTGAATGAATAAAATGAGGTATGTACGCCCAGAAATACTTATAATTTTCATCAAATTTAATTGAATTTCCAAGAGATTCTTCTTGGGTGCTCATCCAAATCTCACAAATTTCGTCCTCTGAGAGTTCACCTTTAGCTCTTTTTTCGTGAACAGTCCTTTCAAATTTGAAAAAAGCTATTTGTCGAAATACTGTGTTCAACATATCTTCTATCTTCGATCGAAGTAAGAAAATTTTTTCATTTTTATTTTTAGATTTATTTAACATCGATCTAAATGTAAGCATCTCTCCGAACACACTTGCTGTCTCGGCCAAAGTTAAAGGAGTATCTGCTAGAAGCACTCCGTTTTTATTTGCTAAATACTGATGTATTCCGTGACCTAACTCATGTGCTAAAGTCATAACATCTCTTATTTTTCCTTGATAGTTTACAAGAATACAGGGATGGCAGCTAGGAACTGTTGGATGTGAAAATGCACCAGACGTTTTCCCTTTTTTTACTTGAGCATCAATCCATGAATTTTCAAAAAAGAGGTTAGCAATGTCACCGAACCTTTTGTCAAAATCAGTGTAAGCATTAACAACTATCTCTCGAGCTTTATTCCAACTAATCTTTGACTCTTTTTGACCAGGATATGGAGCATTTCTATCCCAATAATTCAGCTTCCCGTTTCCAAAGAATTTTTTTTTGTATTTATAATATCGGTGACATATTGACGAGTAATTGTCCGAAGTAGTTTTTACCAAGGAATCAACGTCTGATTTTTCTATTTGATTGTATAGGTGTCTTGAAGATTCAGAAAATTCAAAACCTCTTATGTTTTTATCAATATCTAAATCTTTTGAGATAGTATTCATTATAAAGCAGAAATTAAATGCATTTTCTTTAAGAGTTTTACCAAACACTAAAGCAGCTTTTTTTCGTATGTTCGCGTCTGTTGAACTCAAAAAATTTAATATTTCAGTTTCTGTTAATTCTTTTCCATTAAATGAAAATTTTAGCCTAGCCATAGTTTGATCAAAAAACTTAACCCAAGCTGATGAACTTGTAATTGACTTTTCAACTAAAAGTTTTTCATTATCTTCAGATTTTTGAAACCTTTTAAATTTTCTGTGATTCTCTATCCAATTTTTATATTTGGTCTTTTTAAATGGCAGTAATTGTTTAGTTGATAATTTATTTAACTCAATCCCATAAAAAATTAAATTTTTCTCTATCTCAGATATTTTTTCCTCAACTTGTTGATAAAACTTTTTATTTTTTTCATCGAGTTGGTTAGTACAATACGACAGATAAGCAAAACTCTGAATTTTTTGAATAATCTCTTGAATTTTTTCGAAATCTTTTAACGAATCTATTAATTGCGAAGCCTTTAAGGATCCAAGCTTATTTCTAAAATCATTAGAAAAGTTTTTTGACTTTTTAGATAATACTTTTAAATCTTTAGATATCTTATTATCATCTATATTGACGTAAAACTTTTTTAAATTCCAATTTGGTAGTGTCATTATTAAAGATTATGTTTGAAGTTATTAATCTAAAATGAATAAAAAAAATCAAATTTCAAGTATTTTAAATAATTGTAACAATTTAGTTGATATTTTTAATTATCATAAAAAAAAGACACCAGAAAAAAAAATTTTTTTTGAAAAAAAAAGTGAAAATTGGAATTCAATCTCTTTTACTGAGTCATCAAAGAGAATAGAAAAAATTATAGATTTTTTTATTGAAAAAAAGTTGAAAAAAAATGACAGGGTTTTTTTACTATCCAGTAATAGAATTGAGTGGGTTGAGTTTGATTTGGCAATAATGTCTATTGGATGTATAACCGTTCCCAGTTTTGTAACTAATAATCAAGCAGATAATAAATTTATTATTAATGACTGTAACCCAAGCCTAATTATTTTAGAAAATGAGGAAATATTCGAAAAAAACAAAAAATTTTTAAATAAGTTTAAAGAAATAATAATTTTAATAGATCCGTCTATGAAGTTTTATAATTATCGTGATATCCAAAAAAGAAAAAATTTAAAAAAAAATAAGGCAAAAGTTTTCAAAAATGATATTTCTTCAATAATTTATACCTCAGGTACCACAGGAAATCCCAAAGGTGTAATCTTAAGTCATCGCTCAATAATGCATAATTTGTTGGGAGCAATTGAATTAATATCAGACTTTAATCTTAACAAAGAAAGGTTTATCTCTTTCCTGCCTTTATCTCATTCTTATGAAAGAATGGCAGGGCTTTATTTTGCATTATTAATCAATGCAGAAATTTTCTTTTGTACATCAACGGAAAAATTACTTTTAGAAATAAAAGAAGTTCAACCAACAATTCTATCTGCCGTCCCAAGATTGTATGAAAGCATTTATAAAAAAATTAAATCACAGATAAGATCCTCAAGTAAATTAGTCAGTTTTTTCTTAAGCATCACATTTAACCTGATTGATAAAAAAAAAAAAAATCTAAATATATTACAAATCATTTTAGGGAAATTATTTATAAAGCTGATTTTAAAAAAAAAGATCTTAAATATTTTTGGGAATAAAATTAAAGTGTTAATTTCTGGAGGCGCAGCTTTAAACCCCTCTGTTGGGTTTTTTTTTAATTCTTTAGCAATTTACCTATTACAGGGTTATGGACAAACTGAAGCATCTCCTTTAATTAGTTGCAATAGAAAAAACAGCAACGATCCGAAAACTGTTGGTTTACCGGTAAAAGATGTTAAAGTCAGAATTTCTAGTGATGGTGAAATTCTTGTGTCAGGAAAAAATTTAATGGATGGTTACTGGAAACAAAAATCTTTGACAAAAAAAACTATAAATAATGGCTGGCTTCATACCGGAGATCTTGGAGAGATTGATGAAAAAGGTAGAATAATCATCACTGGAAGAAAAAAAGATTTAATAGTTACATCTGGCGGAGAAAATATCTCTGTACAAAAGATTGAAAATATGCTCCTTGATATTGATGAAATTAGTCAGGCAGTTATATATGGAGACAACAAACCTTTTCTAATCGCAATGATAAAGATAAACGACGAATACAAGAATTGTGACCTAAAAGGAATCATTTCAAATTTAAATCTAAAATTAAATTCCGTAGAAAAAATAAGAAAGTTTGTACTGATCAATAAGGAAATGTCCTATGAAAATGGCTTTATGACTCAAACATTAAAAATAAAAAAAGATAAAGTCTTTAAATTTTATGAAAAAGAAATCAAAAAACTATATCACAATTTATAATAATCTTTGTACCAGTTTATAAATTTTGGAATTCCAGTAGAAACTTTTGTTTTTGGCGAGAAATTGAAATCTTTTTTACTCTCTGATATGTCAGCAAATGTCTCAGATACATCTCCTGGCTGAATTGGAAGAAGGGTTTTTTTTGCCTTTAAATTTAGGTTTTTTTCAATTACTTCAATAAATTCAAGAAGAACCTCTGGGTGACTATTACCTAAATTATAAATTTTGTGACAAAACTTTTTTTTAATTTTCAACACGCCTAAAACTCCCTGAACAATATCATCAATGTAAGTAAAGTCTCTCTTCATCTTTCCGTAATTAAAAATTTGAATGGCTTTATTTTCAAGAATATTTTTTGTAAAAATAAATGTGGCCATATCTGGTCTGCCCCAAGGACCATAAACAGTAAAAAATCTAAGGCCAACACATTGTATTTTAAAAAGATGAGAATAACATTCCGCAATCAGTTCTGTAGATTTTTTTGTTGCTGCATAAAGTGAAATTGGATTATCAACTCTCTGCTTAACTGAAAATGGCATTTCTTTATTCCCACCATATACAGATGATGAACTGGCATATATAAATTTCTGTACTTTAAGTTGTTTTGCTAATTCTAACATATTAACCTGGCCTAAGACATTTGAATCTATGTAGACGTAAGGGTTTTTTAAAGAATGTCTCACTCCAGCCTGAGCAGCTAAATTAATAATTACATCTACTTTTTTTCTTTTAAATAAAGAAGCCAAACTTTTATCTTCAATTTTTTTTTTTATAAAAAAAAAATCTTTAAATTTCTTCAAAATTGCAAGTCTACTCTTCTTTAATGAAACATCATAGTAACTGTTAAGATCATCAATACCATAAACAGTAATTTGTCTTTTTAACAAGGATAAGCTTGTGTGAAAACCGATAAACCCTGCAGCACCAGTAACAATAATTTTCATTTATTTAATCGGTTTTTGATATTTTTTTTTCCATTCAGAATAGTCCATTCCATAAATTTCAGATCGAACTTTTTCATAATCTAGTGAAACATCCATTTTTTTTCCTTCCTCAACCATCCATTTTGACAAACAATTTCTACAAAAGCCTGCAAGGTTCATAAGATCAATGTTTTGAAGGTCAGTATTATTCTGAAGGTGTGAAACAAGTCTTCTAAAGGTGGCAGCCTCAAGGGATCTCATTTTATCATCATCAATCATTTTAAAAATCCTTTTAAAATTTTTTCAAAAACGTTTATGTATTTATTAATTCTTTTTTCATTACAAATCAAATCGTTTCTAAATTCTAAGCAAATATTGTCAATACGTCCAAATTGGGAATGTCTATCAAGAGTGTAGTTATAATGAAATCCAGAGTATGGAAAATTTCTTCCAAAATGTATTTTAAAATCAATTAAACTTTTTTGTATTGGAATTAATAAATTCATATTTTTATTCCAAAGAAGTCCAATCTCTAGACCTCTTTTTTTTTTTATAAATTTTTGTGTAAATGAATGAATTGAAATTAAATAAATTTTATCAAATTCTTTCTTTTTTTTTTTGATTAAATCTCTTAAACCAGAGTGATATACTCTATAAAAAAGATCCAATCTTTTTTTTTTTTCAGAGTTTGCTACATCAAGATTACCAGGAATTTGAATTCCAGCTGATTCTGATAATATTAAATCATTGGAAAGTTCTGATCGATTTGGATCAATTAACAACCTGGAAAAATTTGCATAAAAAGAAGTTTGTTCAAGCGTGCCAGATAAAATCTCGCAAAATTTTTTAGCTCCTAAATCGTAAGCTATGTGAGATCTAAGATGATTCTCTTTTAAACCCAAGTTTTTATAATTCGATGGAATAAAATTTGAAGCATGATCACATATAAAAATCAAATGATTTTTTTTTCTATTTTTTTTTTTAAATTCCTTTATTGTGAAAATATCTTTCATTTAATGTTCTAGAAACAAGTTTGATTTGTTAGTATATTATAAGATAGCCTTATGTTAAGAAAAAGAAATACAAAAATTATCGCAACATTAGGACCCAGTTCATCCTCTCCACTTAAAATCCACTCTTTGTTTCAAGCGGGTGCAGACATATTTCGTTTAAATTTTAGCCACGGAACGCATTCTGACCACAGAAAAAGAGTTTTTCACATTAGACAGTATGAAAAAAGATTAGGAAGACCCATAGCAATCCTAGGTGACTTACAAGGTCCAAAGATAAGAATCGGTTCTTTTAAAAATTCATCTGCATTTTTAAAAAATAACCAAAAGTTTGAATTAGATTTAAACCCTACACCTGGAGATGAAAAAAGAGTTTTCCTTCCACATCAAGAAATTTACAAATCAGTAAAAAAAAATACTAGGGTACTAATCGATGACGGGAAATTGATCTTAAATATTACAAAGGTTAGCTCAGATAAAATTACTACTGAGGTCATAAACGGAGGTAAAATTTCAAATATGAAAGGTGTTAACATTCCAGAATCTTTTATTAAGATGTCTTCACTTACAAAAAAAGATATTAAAGATTTAGAGTTTTGTTTAGATTTAAGTCTTGATTATGTTGCCCTTTCTTTCGTTCAAAAAGCTAAAGATTTGATAGATCTAAAAAAACACATTGGAAATCAAACGGCTATTATGGCAAAGTTTGAAAAACCATTGGCTATAAAAAGAATGGAAGAGATTTTGTATCATTGTGATGCTGCAATGGTTGCAAGAGGAGATCTCGGAGTGGAAATGCCTCCTGAGGAAGTACCTATAATTCAAAAAAGGATTGTCCAGTCTTGCAGAGATTATGGAAAACCAGTTGTAGTAGCCACTCAAATGCTTGATTCAATGATAAATTCGCCATCACCGACTAGAGCTGAAGCCTCTGATGTAGCAACTGCTGTTTTTGATGCAGCAGATTCATTAATGCTATCAGCAGAAACAGCATCTGGAAAATTCCCAGTTGAATCAGTACAAATAATGGATAGGATCATTAGAGGAGTAGAATATGACAGTTCATACCGACAAATTCTGGAAAGTAAAAAAATTAAGCTTGAAGAAACAACATCTGATGCTATAAGCTCTGCAGCCTCTCAAGTAGTGAAAACTGTATTAGCAAAAGCTATTTTTACTTACACCAGATCAGGTGCTACTGCTAAAAGAGCAGCTAGAGAAAGGCCAACTGTTCCAATAATTGGCTTATCACCCGATAGAATAACTGCAAGACAATTAGCCTTAATTTGGGGAGTACATACAATTCATGCACTTGAACCAAAAAGTTTTTCCGGAATGATAGAAAATGCATGCGAACTTGCAAAAAAAGAGGGTATCGTGAAAAAAGGAGATTATGTGGTTGTTACAGCTGGGGCACCAATTGGTGTATCTGGATCAACTAATAATTTAAGAATAGCCAAAATAAATTAGCCTTGTCTAGCCTTGAAGCGAGAGTCAGTTTTATTGATAACGTAGAGTCTCCCCTTACGTTTAACCACTCTGCAATCTCTGTGGCGAGATTTAGCTGACTTTATTGACCTAAGAACTTTCATAACTGAATGTAAAATAATTAATTCTAAAAATTTGTCAATTAAAGAAAATATATTAATATCTCTAAATGATTAATCAGCTTGAAAAAATGATAGCTTTCTTTTCTGAAAAAGTTGGCTTTATAAGTTCATTTTTAATTTTGTTGTTAATTATATTAGTGGCAGTCTCAGTGATCTTGCGTTACATATTTTCAATCGGTTTCATTTGGCTACAGGATCTTTACATCTGGATTCATGCAATATTTATTTTATTGGGTATTGCTTTTACAGTTAAAAATGATGGTCATGTGAGAATTGACTTATTTTACAGATCTTTTAGAAACAGAAAAAAAAGAATAGTAAACTTTTTGGGAACAATTTTTTTTGGATTACCCTTAACATTTCTTCTTATATTTAATGGATTAGATTATTTTTTAAGATCCTATAACTTAAATGAAAGCTCTAAA
>NTKR01000005.1 GCA_002457065.1 alpha proteobacterium MED-G10
ACTTATTGGAACTCCAACTTTTCCAACCTCTCCTTTTGCAAGTATGTGGTCAGAGTCATAACCAGTTTGTGTTGGCAGGTCAAATGCAACAGATAGTCCTGTTTGACCTTTTTTAAGATTTTTTTTATAGAGCGTGTTTGATGCTTCAGCTGACGAATGGCCGGCATAAGTTCTGATCAACCAAGGTTTTTGTTTTTCAATAATCATTAATAAACAAAAATAATATTTATTTGGGTAATGAACAAGAAATTTTATGTATTTTCTGCAAATAAGTGTTATAAAGTTAAAAAATTAAACAAGAGGTTTTATGTCTGCAAAAAGAATTTATGAAATTGGTGAGATTCCTGAAATAGGTGATGTACCTGAAGAAATGTTCGCTTGGGTAATAAGAGAAGATAGATTAGGGGTTCCCGAGAAGGCTATGCAAATTGAAAAAATGCCTGTTCAGAAGCCTGGGCAAGATGAAGTTTTAGTTATGGTTATGGCAGTAGGTATTAATTATAACAATGTCTGGGCGTCGCAAGGAATACCAATTTCAGTTATAGGTAAAGATACGGGTTATCATATTGGTGGATCAGATGCATCTGGAATTGTTTGGGCTGTTGGAGACAATGTTAAAAGGTGGAAAGTTGGTGATGAAGTTATAATTCATTGTAATCGTGATGATGGTGATGACGAGGAATGTAATGGGGGCGAGCCAATGTATTCAAAATCTCAGAGAATTTGGGGATATGAAACAAATGATGGTTCATTTGCCCAGTTTACTACTGTTCAATCCAGACAATTGCTAAAAAAACCTGGTCATTTGTCTTGGGAGGAAAGTGGTTGTTACACTTTGACGTTAGCTACAGCATACAGGATGTTATTTGGTCATCCACCTCATGCTTTAAAACCAGGAATGAATGTTCTTATTTGGGGAGCTTCAGGTGGGATTGGAAGTATGGCAGTTCAGATTTGTAAGGCAGTTGGAGCTAATGCTATAGGAATTATCTCGGATGACGAAAAAATTCCTTTTGTTAAAAATTTAGGTGCTGTTGGAGTTTTAAATAGGAAGAATTATGATTGTTTCGGTCAACTTCCTGATGTCTCTAAGCAAGAGGAATACCGAGATTTCATAAAAAAATGTAGAGCGCTTGGGAAGGATATATGGGAAATTACAGGGAAGAAAGATGTTGATATAGTTTTTGAGCATCCAGGAGAATCTACCTTTCCAGTTTCGACTTATTTGGTTAAAACTGGAGGAATGGTTGTTATTTGTGCAGGTACATCAGGATATAACTTGACTATGGATGCAAGATACATCTGGATGAGACAAAAAAGAATTCAAGGCAGTCACTTCGCTAATTTATATCAAGCTAACCAAGCTAATGATATGATGATTCATAAATTGATCAATCCTCTAATGTCTGAATGCTTTAATTGGAGTGAAATTCCATCTGCTCATACAAAGATGATGGAAAATAAACATCTTCCTGGTAATATGGCAGCATTAGTACAAGCGAAAAAAACTGGAATGAAAACACTTAATGATTTAAAGTAATTATAACTTGATTAATTAATGACAAATAACTAAATTATTATATCTATGGACAGTTCGTTAAATAATGCTATCAAAATCGATGATATTCAATCCTATGTGGATGAAAATCTTGATCTTTTTTCAAAAGTCCTAAATTCACTGGAATCCGTGTCAGGCGAAGCTAAGTCTTACCTCGTCGAAAAAACGTCAAAAGATGGAAGGATCGATAATGCGCTTCTTGAGAAATATCAATATGAAGGTCATGGATTTGCTTGGTTTGAAACATATAGAATTAGTTTACGAGAAACTTTAAATTGGTATAAAAGCCTTAAAAATATTAATAAGTCTTCAAAGTTAGAATCTGGGATCCTAATCTTTGCATTTTCAGAATATTTAACTCAAATGAGAAACGGTATAATGATGAGTCAAACCGAGGTGGTGCGCCCAAGCATACTTGGTATTTCCCATGAGAGTTTTAGTTTTTATGAGTCTCCAGATGTAGCTAACCTGATAAAAATTGGTTCCTCTGATTCAGTTAAGGACGAAATTGTTTCTTCACTAGAAAACGGAATCTTTCCTAACCTAGGATTAAATGATGAGACTCTAGAAATGATTCAAGATCAGTTTAAGAAATTTACTGATGAAGAAATTATTCCAGAGGCAAACGAATGGCATCTTAAAGACGACTTAATCCCCGACGAAATCTTAAAAAAAATGTCGGAACTTGGTGTTTTTAGCATTGCTATACCGGAAAATTATGGTGGTTTAGGAATGGGAAAGGTAGCAATGTGTGTTGTTACTGAAGAACTTTCTAGAGGGTTCCTAGCAGCCGGTTCATTGGGTACTCGAGCAGAAATTGCTGGCGAGCTCATTCGTCTTGGTGGAACAGAAGAACAGAAAAATAAATATCTCCCTGAGATTGCCGCAGGCAACATACTAACAACAGCAGTTTTCACAGAACCTAACACTGGCTCTGATCTTGGTAGCTTGTCAACAAGAGCACAAGTTGATGGTGATGATTACGTTATAAATGGAAATAAAACTTGGATTACTCATGGGGCCAGATCCGACTTAATGACAGTTTTAGCAAGAACAGATTCTAGTCAAAAAGGTTATAAAGGACTAAGTATGTTCTTGGTTGAAAAACCAAGAGGAAATTGTAAGAATCCTTTTCCTATGGATGGTATGTCTGGCAGTGAAATAGAGGTTCTTGGATACAGAGGAATGAAGGAATACGAGATTGCACTGGATTCAATAAGAGTTAGTAAAAAAAACCTCTTAGGAGAAGAAGAGGGTAAGGGTTTCAAACAGCTAATGGAAACCTTCGAATCTGCAAGGATACAGACGGCTGCAAGGGCTGTAGGCGTGGCTCAAAATGCACTTGAGCTGGGGCTACAATATGCTAAAGACAGAAGTCAGTTTGGTAAGCAAATCTTAAAATTTTCGAGAATTTCAAGTAAGATAGCTTGGATGGCTATGGAAACAACTGTTGCTCGACAAATAACTCTTTTTTCTGCGAGGGAAAAAGATAATGATATAAGATGTGATATTGAAGCAGGTATGGCTAAGTTACTAGCAGCCAGAGTTGCTTGGAGTAATGCCGATAGCGCTTTACAGATTCACGGAGGAAATGGGTATGCCCTTGAATACCCAGTAAGCAGAGTGTTGTGTGATTCAAGAATTCTTAACATATTTGAAGGTGCTGCAGAAATCCAAGCCCAAATAGTCATAAAGGGTCTTCTAGGAAGGTAAATGAACCTTCTTTTAAACGTACTTATAATAATCTGTCTAATCACCACCTTTTTAGTCTTAATGTTAGGTCTGTTTCATTCGGCAAAATCAGGACACAAAAAAGAAAACAAAATCAATCAGTTTATGAAGTATAGAGTTGCAATACAGTTTGTCAGTCTTCTTATATTGACATTAGCCCTATATTATAAAACATAAACTGTTCGAGGTTTTTTTGGTAAAACTAGATAAAATTTATACCAAGGGAGGCGATAAGGGGCTCACAAGTCTGGGTGATGGTAAAAGAGTTAGTAAAAATTCATTGAGAGTTAAAAGTTACGGAGAAGTGGATGAAGTTAATGCAACCATAGGAGTAGTTATTTGCTATTGTTCTGACCAGCTCAAAAAAAATTTAAAAAACATACAAAATCATCTTTTTGATATTGGAGCTGATTTATGTATCCCCGATAAAAACAAAAAAGCAAAATCTTTGAACGAGGGTATAAATATGTTAGAAAAGGAGATAGATAAAATGAATACTAAGTTATCTCCATTAAAATCTTTTATATTACCTGGAGGGACAAAGAGCTCATCATTTCTTCATTTAGCAAGAACAATAACAAGAAGATGTGAAAGATCTTTAGTAGAATTAGATTCGAAAGAAAAAATAAACTCAGAGATTATTATCTATATTAATAGGCTATCAGATTTTCTTTTTGTAGCTGCAAGGATTGAGAATATGAAAGATGGTGATATACTTTGGGTTCCAAATAAAATTAATTTGTAAGGAAAATGAGATGAAAGCTTTAGTATGTGTCAAGAGAGTTATTGATTATAACGTAAAAATTAGAGTGAAGATGGACAAGTCAGGGGTTGAGACTGATAATGTAAAGATGTCCATGAACCCTTTCGATGAAATTGCAGTTGAGGAGGCTGTAAAGATGAAAGAAAGTGGAATAATTAACGAAATAATTATTTTATCTATAGGTGCAGATACTTCTCAAGAAACTATCAGAACTGGCTTAGCTATGGGAGGCGATAGAGGAATTTTGATTAAAACCGACGGACAAGATTTAGATCCACTTAACATAGGAAAAATAATTAAAGTTGTATCTGAAAAAGAGAATCCCGATTTGATAATTCTTGGTAAGCAGGCTATCGACGATGACTGCAATCAAACCGGCCAAATATTAGCAACTTTACTAAATTGCCATCAGGCAACATTTGCATCAAAGGTTGAGGTCAATTCAGATAAATCTATCAATGTAACCAGAGAGGTAGATGGTGGGCTCGAAACTATTAAAGTGTCTCTACCTTGCGTAATAACAACTGATTTAAGACTTAATGAGCCCAGATACGCTTCTCTTCCAAACATTATGAAGGCTAAACAAAAGAAAATAGAAACACTTGATGTTAATGATTTATCTATTAAGTTAGATAAGAGAGTTCAAACAATAGAGGTGAATGATCCTCCATCTAGAAAACCAGGTGTTATGGTAAACGATGTAGATTCACTAATAGAAAAACTAAGAAATGAGGCAAAAGTAATATGAAAACTCTGATTATTGTCGAACATAATAATGATTCTGTAAAACCATCAACCTATTCAACCATAACAGCAGCATCAAAGATAAGTGATAAAATAGATGCTTTAATGATAGGATATAATAATGACTCAGCAATTGATGAGTTGAAAAAATCTGATCACTTAAACAAAATATTTAATATAAATAAAAAAGGATTGGAAAATCCGATTGCAGAAAATTTCTCAAATCATATTTTAGATTTTTTAAAAAATAATGATTATTCTCATATTCTTTCACCATCAAGCACTTTTGGAAAAAACTTATCTCCAAAAATAGCAACAGAACTCGATGTTCAACAAATTTCTGATATTATCTCTATTATAGATAGTGATACTTTTGAAAGACCAATCTATGCAGGAAATGCCATTGCTAAAGTTAAATCTCTAGATAAAATCAAAGTTTTAACTGTAAGGCCGACATGTTTTGAACCCTGTGGCTTATCTTCCAATGTAGAAGTTGAAACTGTAATGTTTGATAATACAGAGGTTAGCTCAGTTTCCTATGTAGGTTTAGATGAATCTAAATCAGATCGACCAGAACTAACATCAGCAAAGGTTATCATTTCCGGTGGAAGAGGAATGCAAAATGGAGACAACTTCAAACTTCTTGAAGGAATAGCTGACAAACTCGGAGCAGCAATGGGTGCAAGTCGGGCAGCAGTAGATGCAGGTTTTGTCCCTAACGACTGGCAAGTGGGTCAGACAGGTAAAATAGTTGCACCTGACCTATATGTTGCTGTTGGAATTTCAGGCGCAACCCAGCATATCGCGGGAATTAAAGATTCTAAATTTATTGCAAGTATAAACAAAGACGAAGAAGCTCCAATTTTTAACTTTTCAGATTATGGATTAGTTGCTGATTTGTTTGAAATTTTGCCAGAACTTGAAAAAAAATTATAGAAGACTTTTAATTAACCCTCTATATTTTTGAGTGGACCATTCGACATAACCTGTTACCCTATGAGATTCCTTAAAATTTTTATTAATAATTATAGTCGTAGGCATAATTTTTACATTGAACTTTTTTGAGATTAAGAGCTTCTCGTCATTGAAAACTTTTAACCCAGAAAATTTATTTTTTTTTAAAAATTTTGGTACTGTTTTTTTAAAGTTTGCATCAACTGAAATAAAAAAAATTTCTACATCTTTTTGAAAATCACTTTGTAACTTTTGTAAATCTGGAATTTCTTTGATACATGGAGGGCACCAAGTTGCCCAAAAATTTAAAACTAATATTTTATTTTTTGAATCAGATACCTCTATTTTTTCGCCATTTAGGTTTTCAATGTTGAATGAATCAACAATCTTAGCCGGTTTATTTATTAATAGTTGATTGTTATCATCTGAATAAGATAAATTTGAAAAAATAATTATTAAAAAAAAAAGTAATAAACGCATCATAATACTTTATTAGAGTTAATTAATGAAAAAGTCAATAAATCCATTGTGGGGAGCTAGATTTAAACAGCAGTCTTCTGATCTGCTTGAAAAAATAAACAATTCAATAGGTTTTGATTATAAATTAGTTTTTCAGGATATCAGGCTTAATTCTATTTATTCAAAATCACTCTACCAAGCTAAAATTATTACAAGAAAAGAATACGAGAAGATTTCAAAAGCACTTAAACAGATAAGCGAAGACTTAAACAAAGGTAACTTTGATTTTAATCCAAAATATGAAGATATTCATATGAATATAGAAATGGCATTGAGAGAGAAAATTGGAAATTTGGCTGGAAAAATTCATACAGGTAAATCAAGAAATGATCAGGTAGCTACTGATTTGAAATTGTGGGTTAAGGAGAAAATACAGAAAATAGTTACCAAAATAATAGATATACAAAAAACAATTATCAATAAAGCTGAAAAAAATTTAGACGTTATAATGCCTGGTTTTACACATCTCCAGAATGCACAACCAATTTTGTTTTCTCACTATATAATGTCTTTTTTTGAAATGCTTGAAAGAGATAAGTCTAGAGCTATCTATTTTAAAAAAAATCTGAATGAATGTCCCCTAGGAAGTGGAGCATTGGCGGGAACAAATTTTTATGAAATTGACAGGGTTTCTCTAGCTAAAAACCTTGGATTTAGTAAGCCAACAGAAAATTCACTAGATGGGGTTTCAGATAGAGATTTTGTTGTCGAGTTTTTATTTATTATTTCAACTTTGAGTATGCATCTGTCAAGATTATGCGAAGACTTTATTATATGGAGCAGTAGCTCATATAATTTTTTAGACTTTCCAGATTCTTTAAGTACAGGTTCTTCAATTATGCCCCAAAAAAAAAACCCAGATTCAGCTGAACTAATCAGAGCAAAAACTGGAAGAATTTATTCATCACTAATGAACATTCTAATTGTATTAAAGGGTTTGCCTAGTGGATATAGTAAAGATTTGCAAGAGGATAAAGAGGCAGTTTTTGATTCATATTCATCTATTGAAATGATTTTAGATGTAACAGATGAAATGATAAGATCTGTGAAAATTAATAAAGCTCAGATGTTAAGCGCTTCTTTTCAAGGTTATTCAACTGCAACTGATTTGGCTGATTGGATTGTAAAAAAACTAGATAGAACATTTAGAGAGGCCCATCATATTACGGGAAAAATTGTATTAATTGCTGAGGAAAACAAAAAAAGTTTAGATAAATTAGATTTAACACTTATGCAATCAGTTGAACCTAAAATCACTAAAGATGTATATAATTATTTATCCCCAAAATGTTCAGTTGATCAAAAAAAATCTTTTGGAGGTACAGCTACATCTCAAGTCAAGTCTGCTATAACTAGGGCAAAAAAAAAACTCAAAATATAAGATGAAACACCTTAAATATTTATTTATAATTGTAATTTTATCACTTTATGGATGCGGAAAAAAGACTAGTCTTGATAGATATCCAGATAGTGATTATCCCAAACAATATCCTAAAGAAAAATGAAAAATGTGACTAAATATAATAAATACTTAGAATACAAAAAAGATATTTTATTCTTTGATAAAATAAATCTTGAAGAGTTATCTAAAAAAATAAAGACACCAGCCTATTGTTATTCTGTTTTACAAATAAAAGATAATTTTGAGCAACTGAGAAAATCTTTCAAAAAAATCAATCCATTAATTTGTTACGCTGTTAAAGCTAATTTTAATCATAATATTATAAATACATTATCGAAACTTGGAGCAGGAGCTGATGTTGTTTCAAAAGGTGAATTAAAACAATCTATAAATAACGGTGTTAGAGCAAATAAAATTGTATTTTCAGGTGTAGGTAAAACTATTGATGAATTAGAATTTGCTATTTTTAAAAATATTAAACAAATAAATGTTGAAAGTGAAGAAGAGCTCAATGATATTGAAGAAATTTGTAAAAAAAAAAACAAAAAAATAGATATTGGTCTAAGAGTAAACCCTAATGTTGATGCCAAGACACACTCTAAGATATCAACAGGAAGATATGAAGATAAATTTGGGATACCAGAAAATAGAATTATAAAAATTTTTGAAAAGTTTAAAGGTAATAACTTTCTTAAGGTAAATAGCTTATCAATACATATTGGCTCGCAAATAACAACTTTAGAACCTTTTAGTCAAGCATTTAAAAAATTAAGAAAACTTACTATAGAACTAAAAAAAAAAAATTTTTTTATAAAATCTTTAGATATTGGTGGAGGAATAGGGGTAACATATAATGAAAAAAAAGATAAAATTTTCAAAATATCTAGTTATGTAAAACTTGTTGAAAGAAACTTTTCAGACTTAGATGCAGAGATAATTCTTGAGCCAGGAAGGTATTTAGTTGGCGAGTCAGGAATACTTTTGTCCAAGGTAGTCAGACTAAAAAAAGGAGAAGAAAAAACTTTTCTAATAATAGATGCAGGAATGAATAATCTTATCAGACCATCACTGTACAACGCCGAGCATCAGATTTTCCCAGTAAGGAAAAAAAAAATTAAAAAGAAATTTGATATAGTTGGCCCAGTTTGCGAAAGTAGCGATGTTTTTAGAAAAGACTTTGTAACTTCAGAGCTTAAACAAAATAATTTAATTATTATATCTTCCGTCGGTGCATACGGATCTTGTATGTCGTCAGGTTACAATCTTAGAGAAAATGCAATGGAAATACTAATAGAGGGAAAAAAAATAATTGGAATTTAATTATTATGAATGAAATACTCCGACTTGATAATGTGTCTTTGAGTATAAATAAGAAAAAAATTTTCAACTTATCTTTTCAAATTAATAAAGGAGATTTTTTTCTGATCAAAGGTGACAACGCAGTAGGCAAATCACTTCTTTTAAAATTACTATTCTTAAAAGTTATGCCCTCCTCTGGAAATATTTATCTTCTCGGGAAAAAGATTAATCAAGAAAATAAAGACTATATTTTATCATATCGTAAAAGAACAGGTGTGATATTACAAAATGATTATTTAATTCCATTCTTTTCAGTTTATCAAAATATTGAGATAGCCAGTGAAATTCAAAGTAAGAAAGAAAATTTCAAAAAAAAGATTGTTGAATTAATTGAATGGTTTAACCTTAATAATATAGAAAATAAAATTGTAAATAATCTGTCAAATGGTGAGAAACAAAGAGTAGTAATAGCTAGAGCATTAATTAATAACCCTAAAATAGTGATTGCTGATTATCCAGAGAATAGTTTAGATTTGTCAACTACAAAAAAGTTATTTTTTCTTTTAGAGTCATTGAATAAACTTGGTGCTACAGTAATAATGACTTCAAAAAACCCGGAACTCTTAAGTATAAACTATAAATCAATTATTTTGGGAGAATGATTTGATTTCTTACCAGCAAATATTAAAGAAAATATTATTAAAAGATGAGGAGAAGTTTTTTTATGGTTTATCATTTGTTATAATTAGTTTGATTGCTATTCATGTAATTCTTTATTTTAATTTTTATAAATTTTCTAGTAATTGGATTGATCTAGAATCTAAAAAAACAACTTTTATTCTTAGCAACAATGCTGATGAAAAAGAAATACCTATTTCTGTGAGCGAAAATATAAAGGATTTCTTAATTAATAACACAAGTATAGATTCGTATAAAATAATTGATTCAGTTACAATAAAAGATAGTTTAGGTCTTGAAAGTATAGATGAATTATCGGGTCTTGAATTACCAATGATTTTTCAAGTAGTTTCAAATAAAAAAGAGGTAGTTGACTCAATTTATAAGAATATTATCGATATTTCTCAAAATAGATTTGTTGAAAAATACTCTCACGAGGACCAACTTTTTGAAATTAGTATTATAGTTAATAGAATAAAAGTAATTATATTTATTATGTTTTTACTTGTTTTTATTTTATTCTCTTTTTTAGTTATGAACATAGTCAAAGCAGCTTTAGTGTCAAATTTTAAATTGTTAGAAATGCTTCAAATAATGGGAGCAAGTAGTATTGAATTAGCTAAAAATATCTCTCAAAGTATCATAAAAAAGATCCTTCCTGGAGCATTGCTGAGTCTAGTATTTGTTTTCCTTGTTAGTATTTTGTTAATCAATTTATTTGGAGCAAATTTTCAGTTTTTTGATTCTTCCTTTTTTGTAGAACTAGTATTTTCAAGTTTATTTTTGTTACTTTTGTTTATGATTTTATTTTTGCTATTTCTTTTAATTTTTTTAACCACTTATTTGTATCATTTTTTTGAGAATAGATTTTTTGATAAACTTTAGAAAAATTTTTTTTGTTATTTTAACTCTCATCATTTCAGGCTTTATTTGGTGGTTAATTCTTTTATTTAATACTTTGCCAAAGAAATACTATTCAACAAAGTTTCCAGATACCTCAGACGATGTTGGGATAATTGTCTTAACTGGTGGCAAAATGAGAATTGAAAAAGGTATTGAAATTCTTCAAAAAGGATACGCAACAAAAATGTTTATATCGGGAGTTTTTATGCCCTCAGAAATTCAGGTAAAATTGAATTATGAAAAAAATAAAAAGGATCTTTTGGAATGTTGTATATTCTTTGGTGAAGAGGCTAGGAATACAATCGAAAATGCAGTTGAAGTTAGAAACTGGCTGATCAAAAATAAGGAAATTGACAAGATTATTTTAGTTACCTCTTATTATCATTTACCCAGAAGCATTTTAATTTTTGAAAAAAAACTAAGAAATATTTCAATCCTTGCAAAGCCAGCGGTTGATGAGGTTAACGTTCTTGACGAACCAACATTTCATTTAAGATTAATAGTTTCAGAATATTTTAAAGTGATTTATTCCCTTATCTTTGTAAGATGAATTTATTAAGAAACTTAGTCTTTTATTTTATTTTCTACTCGTGGACGGTATTTTTTTTTTTAATATTCTCACCTGTAAAATTATTTCCAAAGAAGTTTCTTCTTTTTCTCTCCAACTTATGGACAAGTAAAGTTATAAAAATCACACAAAAAATTTTAAAAATTGATTATGAGTTGATTGGCATTAAAAATATTCCTAAAAACACTTCATTTTTAATAACTAGCAACCATCAATCTGCATGGGAAACTTTTTTCTTAAGTTTTTTTTTTAAAGGTTCAATTTTTATATTAAAAGAAGAATTAAAAAGAATACCCTTAATGTCTTTATATTTCAAAGAGCTAGGATTTATTTTTATAAATAGAAATAGTGGATTTAAATCTATAAAAAATATTATTTCATCAATTAAGGAATTAGAAAAAAAAGGAGTGAGAAAATTCATAATTTTTCCTGAGGGGACAAGAATACCCGTCAATACTAGGGGGCAAATCAATCCTGGAGTATTTGCCATCCACAAAATCTTAAAAATTCCTGTTTTACCAATTAAGCATAATTCAGGAAGATATTGGAAGAATAAAAGATTTATTAAGGAGCCTGGCAAGATTAGGGTAGAATTTTATCCAGTCATAAAAAATACATCTAATAAAAAACTATTTATGAAAAAAATTGAAAAAATATTTTACTAATTTTTAACTTTAGTGGTTTTTATTACACTCTTTCTAATTTGTTTGTTTCTTCTCAAAAGATCAAAAATCTTGTCAATTTTTTGATTTTTTATAAGTTCTTTTAAATAATCAATATCATTAAGGAAGCTATTTAAAGTTTTGATTATATGTTTTTTATTCGCAAGGAAAATATCAGTCCACATTTTTGGATCTGATGAACCAATTCTCGTAAAGTCTTTGAACCCACCTGCTGAAAAGTTAATAAGATCTCTTTTTTTTTTCAAATCAACTCCAAAAGCTGTCCCTACGATTGTAAATGCTATAAGGTGAGGGAGATGAGACGTAATAGACATTATTTTATCATGCTCATCCATTGACATTATTGAGACCTTCATACCAATTTCCTTCCAAATTTTTGCTAGTATAGATAATGATTTTTTTTGTTTTTGAATGGGTGTAAGAATACACCATTTTTTTTCAAATAAGTTAACTTTGGAATTTTTTGCACCAGAATACTCTGTACCAGCAATAGGGTGTCCAGGAATTAAATTACATTTCTCTTTTGCTAAATTTATAGTTTTTTTACTGAAACATTTTTTTACGGATCCTACATCTGTTATTATAGTTTCTTTATTCGTAATAAAAGGTAAAATCTCTGCTACTAATGAATCTATTTTACTGACTGGAGTACATATAAAAATTATTTGGCTTTTTGAAATTCTGTCATCAATCTTATGTCTTTTTTCATCAATTGCTTTTACCTTTTGCGCATCTATTAGGTTAGATTTTGAATTGTCAATTCCAACTATTTTACTTGAAATTTTTTTTTTTTTAAGAGCTAGTCCTATTGAGGCGCCAATAAGTCCAGGCCCAATAATCGTAATTTCTTTAATTTTTTTTTGTAACATTACTTAAGTATTATTGATTTTATCGTTTTCATAAATTTTTTCATCTCTAAACTATTCCCGACAGACACTCTTATAAATTCAGGAAGATCATAGTTATCAAGATCTCTAATGATAATATCTTTTTCCGTTAATTTCTTGATTAACGTTTTTTTTTTAAATTTTGCTTTATCTATCCTAATTAAAACAAAATTTGCATAAGTTTCATATGTTTCTAAACCTAAAGAATTAACAAAAGCAGAGAGTTTTTTTTTCCAGACCATATTATGTCTTATAGATTTTTTCAAAAAATTATCCTCTTTTAACATTAATGAGCCAATATTTTGCGCTACTATATTTACATTAAACGGACCTCTAATCTTCTCAAGAGTTTCGATAATTTTTTCTGAGCTATACGCCCATCCG
This sequence comes from alpha proteobacterium MED-G10, assembly GCA_002457065.1. Lineage (GTDB taxonomy): Bacteria > Pseudomonadota > Alphaproteobacteria > Methylaequorales > Methylaequoraceae > MED-G10. Next base: position 13,074 of record NTKR01000005.1, read on the forward strand.
AGTCTTAGCCCCGCAAGTGCAAAAATCTTTGAAAAAGTTCTTGTGATAATTAGGTTTGGAAATTGATTAGTAAGATTTAATCCATCAGAGAATCTAAGATCAGTCACATATTCTGCATAAGCCCCGTCAACTACCACAAGAATATTTTGAGGAACTTTTTTTAGAAAACTAACCAACTCATTCTTCATTATTATTGTTCCAGTAGGATTATTAGGGTTAGCAATGAATATTATTTTTGTTTTTTTTGAAATACTAGCCAAGATATTCTTACAACTAATTGAGTAATCTTTAGATTTGGCAGTAACGACTTTAGCTCCTGATACTTTTGCAACTATAGGATAATAGATAAAACCGTATTCACTGCAAATAACTTCTCCGCCTTCTCTACTAAAAGCTTGGGTTATTATTGATAAGATGTCATCAGAACCATTTCCACAAATAATTCTTTTTTTTTTAATCTTAAATTTTTTTGCAATTGAATCTTTGAGTAAATCAGAATCCCCATCAGGGTAAAGATTTGAATTTTCGGTAAGTTTATTTGCTTTAATAAAAATTTTTTTGGGAATTTTAAAAGGTGATTCATTTGAAGATAATTTAATCACACTTTTCCTTCCTACTATCGAAGATTCTCCAGGTATATATTTCGCAATTTCATTTATTGAAGGTTTTAGGGAGTTAAAAATATTTTTTTTAATCATTATAAGAGCATACTATCAAATAAAATTATTTTGACTAGTTTTCCAACATAGTTATGATGCCTTTTAAGTCAAATAAATAAATGAATTAAAAAAATGAACAATAAATACTTGTTTGAGCAAATTGATATAAACGAGCCTTTAAAGCTTGATTGTGGTGATCACTTGAAAAATTACAGTATTGCTTTTAAAACCTTTGGAAAATTAAACAAAAAGAAAAATAATGCAATTTTGATTTGTCACGCTCTTACTGGTGATCAATTTTGTACTGGAAAAAACTCTGTTACAAAAAAACCCGGATGGTGGAATATTTTGGTTGGACCTGGAAAGGTTATTGATACAAATATCTTTTATGTGATCTGTAGTAATGTGTTAGGTGGATGTATGGGGACAACTGGTCCGTCTTCAATTAATTCCAAAACAAAAAAACCATTCGGTCTTGGTTTTCCTGTTATTACTATTGGAGACATGGTAAGCGTTCAATTTAAATTAATTGAGAAACTAGGTATAGAAAAACTATTTTCTGTTATTGGTGGATCGATGGGTGGGATGCAAGCTTTGGAATGGGCTTCAAAATATGGACATAAAATAAATTCTGTTATTCCGATAGCTACATCTTATAGACACTCAGCTCAAAATATAGCTTTTCATGAGATTGGAAGACAGGCAATTATGGCTGATCCTTTCTGGAAAAAAGGAAATTACTACAACTCAAAACAATTCCCAACAAGAGGTTTAGCAGTTGCAAGAATGATAGCTCATATTACTTATCTATCTGAATCTGCATTACAAAGAAAATTTGGAAGAAACTTACAGAATAGTAAATTCTTTTCTTTTGGTTTTGATACAGACTTTCAAATAGAAAGTTATTTAAAACATCAAGGTATTTCATTTGTTGAGAGATTTGATGCTAACAGTTATTTGTATATAACAAAGGCAATGGATTATTTTGATCTTTCAACAAAAACTACTGGTTTAAGGCTTTCTCTACCAGAAAATAATTTAAAATATTGCTTTTTCTCTTTTTCCTCTGACTGGCTGTTTCCAACGTCTGAAACAAAAACTATTATCCAGTCACTTAAGGCAAATAATGCGAATGTTAGCTTTGTAGAGATACAGACAGATAAAGGACATGATTCATTTTTGCTTGATGAACCAAAATTTCATTTTGTTTTTAGAAAATTTGTTCGAGGGCAAATTAAAGAAAGTAGATTATGACTAAGATTTTAAGGAACGATTTGATAAAAATTTCTAACCTTATTCAAAAAAATGAGAAGGTTTTAGATGTAGGATGTGGCGATGGAAATCTAATTTATTATCTTTCAAAGAATAAAAATGTGAATTGTCGAGGAATCGAAATTACACTCAAAGGTGTAGGATTATGTTTGGAAAAAGGTTTATCGGTTGTTCAAGGGGATGCAAACTTCGATTTAGAAGATTATCCAGATAATTCATTCTCAACAGTAATTCTAAGTCAAACTATTCAAGCAATGATTTACCCTGATCGAGTAATAGAAAATCTTATTAGAATAGGTCGTAGAGCAATTATATCCTTTCCAAACTTTGGTTTTTGGAAAGTGAGAAGAGATTTTTTATTTTCTGGAAAAATGCCAAAGAATAAAATATTGCCATTTGAATGGTATAATACTCCAAATATTCACCTTTGTTCATACAAGGACTTTTTAGATTTTTGTGTAAAAAAGAAAATTATAGTTGATAAATTCTTTTGTCTTGATGAGTATGGCAATGATATAAAAAAAAATATTTTTACAAATCTTTTTACTTTCCAAGTAATATTTTGTGTTTCAAAATAGAAAAAAAAATATAAGATTTAATAATGCTTCTTATAAAACAAATACCTGTGTTGAATGATAATTATCTTTTTATGATTTATGATCAAATCACAAGAACATCTGGATGTGTTGATCCAGCTGTTTCTGAACCTCTTATTAATGAATTAGAAAAAGAAAATCTTGGATTGGATTTTATTTTAAATACTCATCATCATTTTGATCATGTTGGTGCGAATCTTGATCTAAAAAAGAAATATGGTTGTAAGATTGTGGGAAGCCAAAAAGACTCAAAAAGAATTCCAGGAATTGATATTATGTTAGGCGAAGGAGACATTTTTAATTTCGGACGTTCGACTTGTAGAGTTTTAGAAGTCTCAGGTCATACAAATGGACACATTGCTTTTTACTTTAAAGAAGATAACTGTATTTTCTGTGGTGATACACTTTTCTCATTAGGTTGTGGCAGGCTTTTTGAAGGAAGTCCAAAACAAATGGTTGAATCTTTATCCAAAATAAGATCTCTTCCTGATCATACTAAAATATATTGTGCCCATGAATATACCCTTAACAACGCTGAATTTGCTTTGAGCATTGATCCAAAAAATGGTGTTTTAAAAAGAAAAGTTTTAGAAATAAAAGAAAAAAGATCTCAGAATATTCCTACGGTCCCGGCGCTCCTTTCTGAGGAGAAAAAATTAAATCCTTTTTTAAATTTTGATAACAAGGAATTTATAAAAAGGATTGGTATAGAAGATATTTCAAGTACAGACAATTTTCGTGTTATCAGAGAAATGAAAGACAAATTCTAATTAATCCATCCATAGTCCCCCATTTATCGATAATGTAGCTCCATTTATATACTGAGCTTTCTCAGAAACAAGATATGATACTAACTCAGCTATTTCATTTGACTCTCCCAGCCTTTTAGCAGGTATGGTATCAATGATGGACTTTAGAATATCTTCTCTGATAGCTGCTACCATTTCTGTATTAATATACCCAGGACAGACTACATTTGAAGTTATATTTTTTATAGCACTTTCAAGAGCAAGCGATTTGGAGAACCCTATGAGCGCAGATTTTGTGGCCGCATAGTTAGTTTGACCGAACTGACCTTTTTGTCCATTTACTGAAGAAATATGAATAATTCTCCCAAACTGAGATTCGCGCATTTTGTTAATTACTAGTGATGTCATATTAAAAACAGAATCTAAGTTAACGTTTATAACCTTTTGCCATTTTTCTGGTGTCATTTTATGAAGGGGAGCGTCGCGAGTAATTCCAGCATTGTTAATAAGAACATCAATTGATTTATGTTGATCATAAATTTTATTAATCATATCAGAACATGATTCATAATTTCCCACATCACATTTAAAAACATCTATTTGGTTTTCATCAGAAAATTTTTTTGCAGCATCATCATTACTACTGTAGTTGGCAATTACTGTAAGTCCGTCCTCTTTGAGTTTTTTTGAAATTGATTCCCCTATACCTCTAGTGCCTCCAGTAACAAGAGCAATTTTTGACATATTATATCCTTTCAATACACATTGCGATCCCTTGCCCACCACCTATGCAAAGAGTTGCGATTCCTTTATTTCTTTTTGATCTTATTAGTTCATGAATAAGTGTTACTAAGACTCTAGCTCCAGATGCGCCTATAGGATGTCCAAGGGCGATTGCACCACCATTGACATTAACTTTTTCTGGATCCAATTTTAATTCTTTTGCAACTGCTAGAGATTGCGCAGCAAAAGCCTCATTTGCCTCGATTAGGTCAAGATCATCTAATTTCCATCCGGCAATACCTAATGCCTTCCTAACAGCTGCTACAGGTCCAATTCCCATTATCGAAGGGTCTACCCCAACGGTTGCCCAAGATCTTACTCTAGCTAATGGTTTCTGCCCAAGTTCTTTAGCTTTTTTTTCATGCATTATTAGAACAGCAGCGGCTCCATCGTTAAGACCAGATGCATTACCTGCAGTAACGGTTCCATCTTTTTTAAAGACTGGTTTTAGTGAACTAAGTTTATCGAGAGTTGATCCGTGTCTAGGAAATTCATCGGCTTTAAAATCAAAACTCTCTTTTTTGGATGTAATTTGAACTGGAGTGATCTCATTTGCAAAGAAATCTTTTTTTTGAGCATTTTCAGCTTTGTTTTGAGAATTTGTAGCAAATTGGTCTTGCTCATTTTTGGTTATTTTGAACTTTTCTGCAACATTCTCTGCGGTAACCCCCATATGATAATCTTCCATTGCGCACCATAAACCATCGACAATCATACTATCCTTAATTTTTCCATCCCCCATTTTTAATCCGTTTCTAATATTGATCGTATGGTGAGCATTACTCATTGATTCTTGTCCGCCGGCGATTACTACATCTGATTGATTTGAAATAATAGATTGAGCAGCCATTGAAATTGCCCGTAATCCCGAGCCACAGACTTGGTTGACTGTAACAGCACTTTTCTCGTTAGGAATGCCTGCCGCTAATAAGGCTTGTCTTGCAGGATTCTGACCATTTCCACCTGTAAGTACTTGTCCCATAATGACTTCATCAATCATTCCCTTATCAATCATACTATCATCAACAACTGCATTAAGCACAATTTTCCCGAGATCGATTGCTGAGAGCCCAGATAAACTTCCTAAAAATTTACCTATCGCTGTTCGCTTAGCTGATGTGATAACTATGTCAGTCATAATTTATGTATTTTAATTAATAAAATTAAGCGTTTCATAGCACAAATGGTCATTTTTACCAATAGAATTAGAAAAAAAACTTAAAATTTTGGAAAAAAAAGAATTGATATGTAGACACGTAAGTAGTAAAACAAAAAATAAATTTGGATTTTTACTAGTATGTATGCAATTTTTGAACATAATGACAAACAGTATAAAGTTTCAGTTGGAGATACACTAAAACTTCCTAGGCAGAATGCGTTAAAAAAAGGTGATACACTTAAATTTGAAAATATATTGTTTTTAAAAAATGATGACGGTGACATCCAAATTGGGTCTCCTAACTTGAAAGGATGTACTGTAGAGGCGAAGGTTCTTGAGCAAATTAGAGACAAAAAAATTATTGTTTTTAAAAAAAAAAGACGTCATAATTACAGAAGAAAAAATGGACATCGTCAAGACTTAACCTTAGTAAAAATTAATGGTATTTCTTCATCAACCAAGCCAAAAAAAGATCCAATAAAAGAAAATAAAAAAGATATTGTGAAAGAGGAAAAAGATGGCTCATAAAAAAGCAGGTGGTAGTACAAGAAATGGAAGGGATAGTGCTGGAAGAAGACTTGGTATTAAAAAATTTGGTGGAGAACTAGTAATACCTGGAAACATTATTGTAAGGCAACGTGGCACTAAGTTTTATCCTGGTAAAAACGTTTCCATAGGAAAAGACCATACAATATTTGCCGTAAAGGAGGGTTTTGTTTCTTTTAGCAAAAAATCTTCCGGTAGATCTTTCGTTGATGTCCAACTGAAAAAATAAAATTCTAAAATAAATTATGAAATTTTTAGATGAGGCAAAAATCTATCTCAAGGCTGGAGATGGAGGCCCCGGAAGTGTAAGTTTTAGAAGAGAAAAATATGTTGAGTTCGGTGGTCCTGATGGCGGTGATGGAGGAAAAGGTGGGGACGTATATATTGAGTCTGTAGAGAACCTAAATACACTTATTGACTTCAGATATAAACAGCATTTCAAGGCTGAAAGCGGCAGTAATGGAGCTGGTAAAAATAAAACTGGCCATAATGGCAAAGACATTTATATTAAAGTTCCAGTAGGAACAATGGTGTTAAGCGAGGATAAGGCGCGAGTATTCAAGGATTTTACACATAAAGAGATTTATTTGGCAGCTGAGGGAGGAATAGGTGGAAAAGGAAACGCAAAATTTAAATCCTCAACTAATCAATCACCCAGACGTTTTCAAAAAGGTATCAAAGGTGAAGAAATTTGGATTTGGCTAAGGCTTAAACTAATAGCGGATATTGGCTTTATTGGCCTTCCCAATGCAGGGAAATCAACTCTCCTTTCAAATCTTTCCAACGCTAAACCAAAGGTAGCTGACTATCCTTTTACTACTCTTAAACCTCAGCTTGGATTATTAAGATTAGGTTCCAGAGATTTAATTTTGGCAGATCTCCCCGGGTTAATAAAAGGGGCTTCAGAAGGTGTTGGGCTTGGGCTTAAATTTTTGGCTCATATAGAAAGGTGTAAAGCTCTCTTCCATTTATGTGATGTGTCCGTGGATCGTGACAGTCAATTTTTAAAAAATTATGAGATGATAAGAGAAGAGGTATTGTTATATGGAAAAAAAGTTTCAGAAAAAAATGAAATTATACTTTTAAGTAAGAGTGATCTTGTTGATTCTGAAACAATACATAGAAGGATTAACTTGCTTAAGGAAATTACTCGTTCTAATATTAGATTTATCTCAAGTCATAAGGGAACTGGCTTGAAGGAATTAAAGAATGACGTTGAAGATTTTTTAAATGACTAATTTATCAGAAGTCTACAAAGCAAAAAATATTGTTATAAAAATTGGGTCATCGTTGCTAATGAATGGTAATAGATTTAATTCAACATGGTTAAAAAATTTTATTGATGACATTTTATATTTAAAAAGTAAGAGAAAGAACTTAGTTATTGTTGCATCAGGTGCGGTATCTCTTGGAAGAAAGTATCTAAATATCAAAAAAGAAAAAATAAGTATAAATACTAAGCAGGCATGCGCAGCGTGTGGACAAGTAATTCTTATGAAAAACTTTATGAGACATTTTGAAGCGAGAAAAATTAAGGTCGCCCAAATTTTGTTAACTTTCTCAGATACTGAGGACAGAAGAAAAAGTTTAAATTCTAGAGAAACAATTAAAACTCTTCTAGAGTTGAAAATCATCCCAATAATCAATGAAAATGATAGTGTGGCGACTGATGAACTTAAATTTGGTGATAATGACAGGCTGGCAGCAAGAGTTGCTCAGGTTATTGGTTCTGATTTACTAATTTTATTGAGTGATGTTGAGGGACTTTATGATAAAAATCCCAAAAAAAATAAAGAAGCTAAACTAATTCAAAAAGTTACAAATATTAATTCAAAAATTTTTAAAATGTCATCTAGTGAAACAAATGATTTTGGCTCTGGTGGGATGTTTACAAAAATTCAAGCAGCTGAAATAGCCTCTACATTTGGTTGTAAGACCATTATAATGAAGGGAAATACAAATTCTCCTATCTCAACTTTTGAAAAACATAAAAAAGGTACAATATTTACAAATGTAGCAAGAAAAAAGGATAGTTTTAAAAATTGGCTTGGAGGTTCTATAAATATTTCTGGTTCTGTACATATTGATGATGGAGCAATAAAAGCTTTAAATGACGGGGCGAGTTTATTGCCAAGTGGAATAAAAAAAATATCAGGTAATTTTTCAAAAGGTGATATAATTGAAATCTTAAATTCAAAAGGAAAAAAATTAGGTAGAGGTATAAGTTATTACGATTCGAAAGAGCTCAACCTTATTAAAGGAAAAAAAAGTATTTATATAAGAGAAACTTTAGGTTATGAAGGAAGAGATGAAATAATTCATAGGGACTATTTGTTTTTAAAATAAGATGGGAACGATCGAAAAAAAAGATATTTTAAAAATCTGCCAAAAAGCAAAAGCAGCTTCAAGGCAGGTTTCATTATTGGACTCAAAGTTAAAAAACGAAATTCTGAAAGATGCTTCAAAGAATTTACTTAAAAATATGGATGTCATTATAGAGGAAAATAAAAAAGATGTTCAATCTAATAAGAGCAAACTTACTCCTAGCACGCTTGACCGACTGATATTAGACAAAAAAAGGATTATATCAATGTGCGAGGGTTTGGTTGAAATCTCTAAATTAAGCGATCCAGTAGGAATTATAATGAAGAAGTGGAGCAGACCCAATGGCTTGAAAATTCAAAAAGTCACAATTCCCCTTGGCGTGCTGGGTGTAATTTATGAATCCAGGCCAAATGTCTCAGCTGATGCCGCTGCCTTGTCTCTTAAATCTGGTAATACTTTAATTTTAAGAGGAGGAAGTGAGAGTTTTAACTCATCATTAAAGATTACAGAACTAATAAATCAAACTTATAAAAGATTTAATTTACCAGAAGGGGCATTGCAGTATATTCCAACAAAAGATAGATCTGCTGTAGGCCATCTACTTAAAATGGATGACTACGTAGACGTTCTAATACCCAGAGGAGGAAGATCTTTAATTGAGAGAGTTCTTAAAGATAGCAAGATACACGTAATTAGACATCTAGATGGTATATGCCATACATACATTCACAAAAGTGCACAAAGAAAAATAGCAAGTGAAGTTACTGTTAACGCAAAAATGAGAAGACCCGGTATTTGTGGTGCAACCGAAACCATCCTTATTGATAAAGATATTCTTCAGTCACATTTACCACAAATTATTTCATCATTAGAGAAATATGGATGTTTGATAAAAGGAGACAAAGATGTTTTAAAAATAAGTGATTCTGTAAAAAAAGCCTTAGAGAAAGATTGGTCTACAGAATATTTAGACAAGATTGTTTCTATTAAAACGATAAACAGAGGAGTTGAAGAGGCTGTTGAACACATTAACAAATATGGATCTGGTCATACTGACGCTATCCTTGCAGAAAATAACAGAGTTGTAAGTTATTTTTTAGATAATGTTGATAGCGGAATTGTAATGCATAATACCTCTACTCAATTTGCTGATGGTGGTGAATTTGGTATGGGAGCAGAGATTGGGATTTCAACATCAAAGGTGCATGCGCGTGGACCGGTTGGTGTGGCACAACTCACAAGCTTTAAGTACAAAGTATCAGGAACTGGTCAAATTCGTCCATAATTTGAGAATGTCAAAAAAAAATTTTATTGGAATCCTCGGAGGAACTTTTGATCCACCTCACAAAGGACATCTTTTTATTAGTAATTATGCAATGAAACGATTGGACTTAGGAGAAGTTTGGTGGATTGTAACAAAAAAAAATCCCTTAAAATTTGGGTCGGGTAATTTTAAAAAAAGACTTAAAAGTGTCAAAAGTTTTTTATTAAATAGAAATATCAAAATTGTTGAAATCAACAATGAAAAAAAGAATATTTATACAATTGACGTTTTGGAGTATTTATTCAGAAAATATCCAAGCAGAAAGTTCGTTTGGATTATGGGAGTAGATAATATGAAGTACTTTCATTTATGGAAGGATTGGAAAAAGATTTTTTATAATATTCCGATTGCAATTTTTGATCGTCCCTTTTACTCTTTAAGGGTTGCAACTTCAAAGGTAAGTGGTTTATTTAAAGGAAAGCAAATTAGTATAAAGTCATCAAAAAAATTGAAATACTCTTCCCCACCCAAATGGGTTTTTATCAATGGGCTAACACATCCTCAATCTTCAACTGGAATAAGAAAAAATATATGAACGAAACTACCAATATAAATAAATTTCTTAAGCAAATTTTAATGGAATTAGATGAGCTTAAAGCTGAAAATATCGTAAAGATTGACATTAAAGACAGAAGTGCACTTGGTGACTATATTATTATAGCAAGTGGAAATTCTTCAAGACATATTAATTCAATTGCCTCTAGAATTATAAAAAAAAATAAAAGAAAGGTTATCTCAGTCGAAGGTCTAAAAACTACTGAATGGGTAATTGTTGATTTTGGTGATTTAATACTTAATTTGTTCAGACCAGATACTAGAGATTATTATTCTCTTGAGAAAATATGGGAGAATGGTGTAGAAGACGAAAAAATGAATTTTGGTTAAATGGAAATTAAAATCATAAGCCTTGGTAAATTTAAATCTTCAAATGCTCTAAAGGAGATTTTTTCAGATTACAAAAAAAGAATTAATATTGAATTAAAATTGGTAGAAGCCAGGACATATAATTTTGAAAAAAAGAAAAAACTTCTTTACGAAAAAAATGAGATTGTAAAACATTTATCAAAAGATGACTGTATCGTTACATTAGACAAAAGTGGGAAAGATTTAAGTAGCCAAAAGTTTTTTGAATTTTTGAGTGCAAAAATGAATAGCGGAATCAAAAGAATTTGTTTTTTAATTGGAAGTGAAGAAGGTATTGATGATTATTTTAAAAATAATCAATATGTTTTCTCTTTTGGTAATAAGACATGGCCGCATCTTTTAATTAGAATAATGCTTATTGAACAAATTTATAGATCATCTCAAATTATGAAAGGTACTTCATATCATAAGTAGATTAAATATGTTAAAAAGAAAAGTATTATTGTGTATATTAGACGGCTGGGGAATTGGGGAAAAAAATCCTTTTAATGCTATATCAGAGGCAGATAAAAACAATTTCGATAACATTAATAAAACTTATGGCTCTATTAAGCTTAATGCGTCAGAGAAGAAAGTAGGTCTACCAGAAGGACAATTTGGTAATTCTGAGGTTGGGCATATGAATATTGGTGCTGGAAGAATAATATTACAAGATATTCTAAGAATTGATGAAGGTTTTAAGAATGGATCAATTGAACAGAATAATTCTCTCGTTGAAATTAAAGAAAAGTGTAAAAGAATTCATATATGTGGACTTCTTTCGGATGGAGGGGTTCATGGGCACCAAGAGCATTTATTTAAGATGATAGAGATTTTTGAGAAATCAGATAAACAAATTCTTCTTCATTGTTTTCTTGATGGAAGAGATAGTTCACCCCTATCAGGGATAAAAAATATGAAACTACTTCTTGAAAAGATAAGAAAAAAAAAAAATGTCAAAGTTGTAAGTGTATCTGGCAGATTTTACTCAATGGATCGTGATAATCGATGGGAAAGGATTAAGAAAGCCTATGAAGCTATAATTGAAGGGTCTGCTTCAGTTAAAAAAGATTGTATTCAAGCAATTCAAGAAAGTTATGATAAAAAAATCACAGATGAATTTTTTAGGCCAGTAAATTTTTCTGATTATAGTGGTGTAGAGGAAAACGACGGATTTTTTATTACAAATTACAGGGCAGACAGAGTTAGAGAATTATTGACAGCAATATTTGATGAGAATTTCTTAGAGTTTGAAAGAAAAAAAATAGCTAAATTTATTAAACCCTTAAGTATGATTCAGTATTCAAAACGACTAAAAAAAAAAATACTTCCACTTATTAAACCATTGTTAATTAAGAATAGTCTTGGAGAAGTTTTATCTCAGAACAAGTTAAATCAACTTAGGATCACTGAGACAGAAAAATATGCTCATATTACCTATTTTTTTAATGGAGGTATTGAGGATTGTTTTCCAGAAGAAGATAGAATTTTAATACCATCCCCGAGAGTAGAAACTTATGATGAGAAACCTGAAATGTCAGCGTATGAATTAACCAAAGAGCTAGAGAATAAAATTGAAACTAACAAATACAATTTTATTTTAACTAATTTTGCAAATCCTGATATGGTTGGGCATACAGGTAATCTTAGAGCTACAATAAAAGCGATAGAAGTCGTAGATGAGTGTTTAGGAAGAATTTATAAAAAATGTTTGGATAATAATTACATATTAATCGTTACCTCTGATCATGGAAATGCAGATGTTATGTACAATAAAGATGATGAAATTAAATGTACAACCCACTCAATTAACCCTGTGCCATTTATTATTTGTGAAAATTTTAAGTTTATAAAAAATAAAGGTTCTTTGGCTGATATTGCACCCACAATACTCAAAATTATGAACATAAAAACCCCTGAAGAAATGCAGGGAAGCTGTTTGATAGAATGAGGTTGTTTTTCCTTTTTCTAATTCTTTTGAATTTTTCTGTATTTGCAGAAACTAAAAGTTTAAAGAAAAATCTAGATAAATTAAAAAAGCAAACAGTGACAATACATAATGATATTATTAAAAATAATTCTGAATTAAAAAAGATAAAAATAGATATTGATAGAAATTCACAAAAAAAATTTATTTTTGAGAAACATATAAAGTCAAGAGAATATATAGGAAAAAGATTAATTTTTTTGTTACAAGAAAAAATCTATCTTTCACCAGTTACAAAGATAATTAACAATCTATTTTTCCAATCAGAGGATTTTCTTACAAAACAGATAGTGAGAGAATTTTTTTTAAAAAAAGTTAGGATTGGTATTAATGATTTTTTCTTAAGTTTAAGATCAATTTCAGATTTAAAAAATGAGTTAAATGAGAAACTCCTCGTTTATGAAAAAAAGAAAAAAAGTTTAAGAAAGAAATTAATAAAATTAGAGAAAAAAATTGAAGAAGTTGCCAAGCTTCAAAAGAAAATTAAGGTAGACGTTAATCTAAGAGTAAAAGAAAAAAGATTTAAGAAAAAAGCAAAAAATTTAAATGAGCTTGTACAAGGTGTAAAAACAAAAAAAGTAAAAAAGATTTTAAAAAAAAAGAAAATAATTGGTGATATAAAATCTCCTGTCCAAGGAAGAATTATTTCAAATTATGGAGAAGGTAAAGACTCAAGAAAGTCAAAAAATGGAGTGATTTTTCAAGTCTTAGAGGAATCTTTTGTTACATCACCAATAAATGGAGTGGTTGTCTATGCTAATCAATTCAGAAGCTATGGAAATTTAGTTATTATAGAAAATGATGAAGGTTATTATTGTATTTTGTCTGGAATGAAAAAAATTATTATTTCATCAGGTAATGAAGTTTTTATGGGGGAGCCTATAGCAAAATTATCTGCAGATACAAACAATCAATTATATTTTGAATTAAGGCTTAATGGAAAAATTATTAATCCAAAATCAAAAGTTGAGATTTTATAAAAAAACTGCATAATCATTAAATGAAAAAATTTTTTTTAACTTGTTTGTTAATTCTTTGGACTTTTCCTCTATCAGCTGAAGAAGAGAAAAATGTTTACAAATACTTAAATCTTTTTGGGGAGGCATTCGAAAAAATCAAGAATAACTATGTAGAAGAAGTATCGTCCAAAGAGTTAATTGAGTCAGCTATTGAAGGAATGTTAAGTTCACTAGATCCACATTCTACTTTCTTGAATAACCAAGAATTAAATGAATTAAAAGTTCAAACCAAAGGTGAGTTTGGAGGCTTAGGGATTGAGGTTACTTTAGAGAATGGATTTGTAAAAGTTATTTCCCCCATTGATGATACTCCAGCATCGAGAGCTGGAATTCAAGCTGGAGATATGATTACACATTTAGATGATGAGCCAGTTCTAGGAATGACGTTGTCAGAGGCAGTTTCCCTTATGAGAGGGAAGGTTGGGTCAAAGATAAAATTGACAGTAAGCAGAGAGGAGAACCAGACTTTACAAATAGAAATTACAAGAGCTGTTATACAGTTGAAAGCAGTTAAAGCAAGAATCGAGAACAACATTGGGTATATCAGAGTTTCTTCTTTTAATCAGAAGGTAGACACGCAAATCATTAAAGCGATAAAAGATTTTAAAAAATCAAAGGAGAGTGTAATTGGTTATGTCTTAGATCTTAGAAATAACCCTGGTGGATTATTAGATCAAGCGGTAAGCGTAACTGATATTTTTTTAAATAGAGGTGAAATTGTTTCAACGCGAGGTAGATTTGAAAGAGAAGGTAGCCGATACAATTCAGTTAAAAAAGATTTAATAGACGGCTTACCAATGGTTGTCCTTATCAATCAGGGAAGTGCCTCTGCTTCTGAAATAGTTGCAGGTGCACTTCAAGATCACAAGAGAGCTATAATTATGGGAACAAAATCTTTTGGAAAAGGTTCTGTTCAGACCATTATTCCTTCAGGTGAAGATGTTGCTCTTAAATTAACAACTGCCAAATATTATACTCCTCTCGGAAGATCTATTCAAAAAACTGGTATAGACCCTGATATCCTTGTTGAGCAGGTAGAACTAAAAAAAGTTGAAGGTCAGAATAGGAGAAAAGAATCAGACCTCAGAGGTGCAATTGAAAATGAGCAAGAAAAAGATAAAAAGAACTCAGATAATAAAAACAAAGACAAGACTTCTAAAAAAGATACGTCAGAAGATTATCAATTAAGCAGAGCTTTTGATTTGATTATGGCTCTGAATTTAATTGATAACAAAGTATTACAGTAAAAGTCTTTGGCAATGTCTAATGATTTCAGAAGAGGCGTTGGTATATTCCTTTTAAATAGTGAAAAGAAACTTTGGGTTGGAAAAAGATTAGATTACATCTCAGACTTTTGGCAAATGCCACAAGGTGGTATTGATGGTGAAGAAACTCCTTTAGAAGCTATGATCAGAGAACTTGGAGAAGAAGTCGGATTAAAAAGAAATTTTCAAATTTTAGAGGAATCTGAAGATTGGCTTTATTATAAACTTCCAGATAATCTTCAAAAGAAAGTTTGGAATGGTAAATATGTTGGCCAAAAACAAAAATGGTTTGTTTGTAAATTTTTTGGTTCAGATTCGGAAATTAAGTTAGACTGTCACAAACCAGAGTTTCTAGATTGGAAATGGATAGACCCATATGAATCTTTAAATAAAGTGGTTCCTTTTAAAAGGAAAATGTATAAAGAAGTTTTAAGTTTGTTTAAAAATCACTACATTTAAGAGTAAAAAAGTTTATTTACAATTTTTTCTTTTTTCTTGTCAATTTCATTTTCTTGATTTGAAGGGATGAATTCATTTGATCTAACAATTTCCTCTGTTAAAAGGGTGCACTGATTGTCTGAAACTTCAACAACTCCACCTGATACAAGATAAGTCTCGATAAGTTTTTTTTCTTTGTAAATATAGGCGATTCCAAGGCGAAGTGTTGTCAAAAAAGGCGTATGATTTTTTAGGATACCAAAATCACCTTCTATTCCTGGTAAAATACAAAGATCAACATCATCGTTAAATATTGTGCTTTGTGGCGATATGATTTCAAGTTTGAAAGACATAAAAAAATTTAATCTTTCATTTTTTTTGCTTTTTCAAGAGCTTCATCTATGGTTCCAACCATATAAAAAGCTGCTTCAGGGATGTCGTCATATTTACCGTTAACTAAATCTTCAAAACCTTTAATTGTATCTTGCAAACCTACAAATACGCCTGGAGTGCCTGTGAATACTTCAGCAACGTGGAAAGGTTGAGATAAGAATCTTTGGATTTTTCTGGCCCTATCAACTACCAACTTATCTTCTTCTGACAATTCATCCATACCTAGTATCGCAATAATATCTTGTAATGATTTGTATTTTTGAAGTGTTTCTTGAACTTTACGCGCAACATTATAATGATTCTCACCAATAATCCTTGGATCTAAAATTCTAGATGTTGAATCTAGAGGGTCAACTGCAGGATAGATACCTAGCTCTGCTATCTGTCTAGATAGAACTGTGGTTGCATCCAAATGAGCAAACGAGGTTGCTGGAGCCGGATCAGTTAAGTCATCTGCAGGCACGTAAATAGCCTGAACGGATGTAATTGAACCTTTATTTGTTGATGTAATTCTTTCTTGAAGAGCTCCCATATCTGTAGAAAGCGTCGGTTGATAACCAACTGCAGAAGGGATTCTTCCTAAAAGAGCAGAGACCTCTGACCCAGCCTGTGTAAATCTAAAAATGTTATCCACAAATAAAAGTACATCTTGACCTTCTTCATCCCTAAAATATTCTGCCAATGTAAGTCCAGTTAATGCTACTCTAGCTCTAGCGCCGGGAGGTTCATTCATTTGACCATATACAAGTGCTGCCTTAGATTCATCAGAATCGAGCTTAATAACTCCTGATTCCATCATTTCATGATAAAGATCGTTACCCTCTCTGGTTCTCTCACCGACTCCTGCAAAAACAGAATAGCCGCCATGTCCTTTGGCTATGTTGTTTATCAACTCCATAATTAGAACAGTTTTACCGACACCTGCTCCACCAAACAGTCCAATCTTCCCTCCTTTTGCATAAGGGGCAAGAAGATCAACAACTTTGATACCCGTAACTAAGACTTCTGTATCAGTGGATTGATCAATAAATTCTGGAGCACTCTTGTGGATAGGAGCCCTCAGTTTTGTCTTAAGAGGTCCTCTCTCATCAACCGGTTCACCAACTACATTAAGAATTCTTCCAAGTGTCTCTGGACCAACCGGAACAGATATAGGACTTCCAGTATCAACAACGTCTTGTCCTCTGATAAGTCCATCCGTTGAATCCATTGCAATTGTTCTAACAGTATTTTCTCCAAGATGTTGAGCAACCTCCAAAACCAAATTCTTATTTTCGTGCTTAACAACAAGTGCATCAAGGATTTGAGGTAGCTTGTCCTCAAAGCTTACATCTACAACTGCCCCTAAAATTTGTTTGACTTTACCAGAATTTTTACTCATAGTTTTCTCCTTTTTTATTAAACAGCTTCTGCTCCAGATATTATTTCAATTAACTCTTTTGTGATAAGTGCTTGTCTTGATCTATTATAAAATAGGGTAAGATTATCAATCATATCATTAGCATTTCTTGTAGCATTATCCATTGCTGTCATTCTTGACCCTTGTTCACTTGCAAGGTTTTCAAGAAGTCCTGAATGTATTTGAATAGCTATATTTCTTGGAATAATCTCGTCTAATAAAACCTCTTCGCTAGGTTCATAGTCATAAGATGTGTTTATTTTTTTATTTTCTTCGTTATCAATATCTGATTCGCTTTCAACTGGTAAAAGTTTTTGAGCTTCAACTGTCTGTGAAATCGCACTTTTAAACTTTGTATAAATCAAATGACATTCTGAAATTTCTCGGCTATCAAATAGTTCAAGGACTTGATCTCTTACCGAGCTTGCAATTTCAAACTTTATAGAAGGATTAGCAAAATCTGAAATATTTTCTAATGTTGATTGGGAATGTAATCTTTTAAGGGCTTGATAAGCTTTTTTACCAATAAAAATAAATTTAACTGTATACCCGTTATTACTTAATTTATTTATTAGCTTTTTTGTAAATTTTATAATTGACCCGTTAAAGCCTCCGCAAAGACCTCTATCTGCAGAGCAAACAAGCAGTAAAACAGTTTTATTTGAATTGCTAGTAATCTTTTTACCAAACTTAAAATTACTTTGATTGATTTTGTTTGTAAGTGATGAAACGACTTGCTTCATTTTTTCAGCATAAGGCCTGCTCTTCTCTGCATTATCTTGAGCTCTTTTTAGTTTTGCTGCCGCAACCATTTTCATAGCAGATGTTATCTTTTTTGTAGACTTTACACTAGAAATCCTATTTCTTAAATCTTTAAGGCTTGGCATTAATTATTTTCCTTAACAAAGCTTTCTGTAATTGATTCGAGAAAGTCGTTCAATGATTTACTCAATGTATCGGAAAGAGCTTGTTCTTTTTTTATTGTTTCTAACATTTTCTTTTCTTTTGTTCTTAACTCTTTAAGTAAGTAGCTTTCAAATTTAGTTATTTGACTGATTTCTATTTTGTCTAAAAAACCTTTCACACCAGCAAAAATTACAACAACTTGCTCTTCCACTTTAAGTGGTGCGTACTGCGGTTGCTTTAATATTTCTGTAAGTCTCCTACCTCTTTCAAGAAGGTTTCTAGTTGATTGATCTAAATCAGAGGCAAATTGTGAAAACGCTTCCATCTCTCTGAATTGAGCAAGATCAAGTTTTATTGAACCTGAGACTTGCTTCATTGCTTTAATTTGTGCTGCCGACCCCACTCTACTCACTGACAATCCAACATTAACCGCAGGTCGAATTCCTTTAAAGAATAATTCTGTTTCTAAAAAAATTTGACCATCTGTAATTGAAATTACATTTGTGGGAATATAAGCCGAAACGTCACCTGCTTGAGTTTCGATCACAGGTAAAGAAGTTAAGGAGCCTGCACCGTTTTTATCACTCATTTTTGCAGCTCTTTCCAGTAATCTTGAGTGAATATAGAAAACATCGCCTGGAAAAGCTTCTCTTCCAGGAGGTCTTCTCAGAAGTAGAGACATTTGTCTGTATGCAACTGCTTGTTTTGATAAGTCATCGTAAAAGATAACTGCATGCATTCCGTTGTCTCTAAAATATTCTCCCATTGCACAACCAGTGTAAGGTGCTAAAAACTGAAGCGGAGCAGGATCTGAAGCTGTGGCAGCTACAACAATTGAATAGTCCATCGCTCCATTCTCTTCTAAAGTTTTCACAATCTGAGCAACAGTTGACCTTTTTTGCCCTATTGATACATATATGCAGTAGAGCTTTTTCGATTCATCATCAGATGTATTATTAGCTTTTTGATTTAAAATTGTATCAACAATCACAGCAGTTTTTCCAGTCTGTCTGTCACCAATTATCAACTCTCTCTGACCTCTTCCAATTGGGATCAAGCTATCTATAGCTTTTATGCCAGTTTGCATTGGCTCGTGAACAGATTTTCTAGGGATTATTCCTGGTGCTTTTAGTTCAGCCCTCCTCATTTCTACATCTTTGAGAGGACCTTTACCATCTATTGGGTTTCCTAAACCATCAACAACCCTTCCAAGTAGAGACTTCCCTGTTGGTACTTCTACAATTGATTTTGTTCTTTTTACAATGTCTCCTTCTTTGATTGATTTATCGCTGCCAAAGATAACAACCCCAACGTTATCGTCTTCAAGGTTCAAGGCCATGCCTTTAATTTTTCCTGGAAATTCAACCATTTCACCTGCCTGAACATTATCTAATCCATAAACTCGAGCAATTCCGTCCCCAACAGTTAGAACCGTTCCGACTTCTGAAACCTTTGTTTGGTCACTTATATCTTTAATTTCCGATTTTAATATTGATGATATTTCTGAAGCATTTATTGACATACTAATTTAACCTTTCATTCAAAGTATAATCTAAAAGTTTGGTTTTAATTGAGTTATCAATCATAATAGAATCAATCTTAATGATTATCCCTCCAATTAATTCTGGTTTTATCAATTTATTAAGTCTTATTTTTTTATTTAATTTTTTACTTAAACTTTCGACTATTTTTTTTTCAAAATTTTTTTCAATTGGTTCCGTAGTTGTTACAGTAACTTCAGTTACACCATCCGAGACATCAAGAAGTTTCTTGAATTCATAATAAATTTTTTCAAGCAAAAAGAGCTTACTATGTTCTGCTACAATCTTAAAAAAACCAGTGAAACTTTCTGATAACTTCATTTTTGATAAAATTAACATTAAAGTTTTTTTCTTTTGGACTCTTTTTATCAACGGACTCATAATGAATGCTCTGAAATCTTCAGATTGATTATATGCTGAATTCAATTTTTCAAAATCATTTTTAAAACTAGATAATACTGAATTGTCATTTTCAGAGGCTAAGAAAAGAGCTTTAGCATATCGTCTGGCTGCTTCATTAATATTTGATGAATTATTGGACAAAAAAAAACCTGTTAAACTTTATAAATTATTTGATTGTTATTATCATAACCTTTCAATCTATTCAATCCTTGTATTATATTTATTTTATATAAAATTGAGTGGATCCACATCTATAAAAACCCTTGCTCTATTTGGTAGATTGATGTTTTTTAAGTAGAATTTTATTTTGTTTTGAAAAGAGAAATCTTTTATCAATTTAATAAGAATTTTATACCTGTATTGGTTGTTTTTTTTTTCTATAAGAGACGGTGCTGGACCATAAACTATTAAGTTTTTAAACTTTTTTCGCAAGTTTACGTCTATTAATTTTATCAATTTTAAAGATTCTTTTTTCTGTGAAGATGAGCTTACTATTGAAATAAAATTTGAAAATGGCGGATGGTTTTTTTTTTTTCTGGAATTAATTTCCCATTCATAGAATTCATTAATTCTATATTTTTTACAAAAATTTAAAGTTGGATGTTGAGGTTGTAATGTTTGAATAATAACTTCACCTTGAAGGTCTTGCCTTCCCGCTCTACCTGAAACCTGCATTATTTGTTGATAGGACTTTTCATTTGATCTAAAGTCAAAATCGTTTAAAAGAAAGTCTACATTTAAAATTCCAACTGTTTTAATCTTAGGAAAATTATGCCCTTTTGAGACTAGTTGAGTTCCAATTATTATGTCAGCTTTGTTTGTTGATATTTTTTCTAATACTCTCTCATACTCTCCAACTTTTTTAAATTGATCACTTGATAACATACAGGTTTTTGCTTCAGGGAATAATTTTTTGATTTCCTCATTAATTTTTTCAATTCCTGTTCCTGCGAACTTTAAATAGTCACTTTTTTTACAATTTTCACACTTATTAATGAAATTTTCTTTATAATTGCACTGGTGACATAGAAGGTATGGATCATTCATTTTTGAATAATTGTGTATAACCATAGATGAGCTACAATTTGGACAAAACTTAACGTTGCCACAATAACCACAAATTACAAGAGATGCATATCCTCGCTTGTTTATAAAGATCATTGTTTGTAACTTTTTTTTTAAATTATCTTTAATACATTTTTTAAGGTTATCACATATAATATCGGTTTTTCCTCTCATATCAGCTATTTTTATATTTGGTAAAGGCAAATTATTAATTCTTTTTTTTAGATTAACTTCAATATACTTTCCAAGCCTTGAATTGTATATTGTTTCTACAGAGGGTGTTGCAGAGCTTAAGATAATTGGGCAATTAGAATTTTTTGCTCTAACTATAGCAAAATCTCTTGAATTAAAAATTAACTTATCTTCTTGTTTATAAGATTGATCATGTTCCTCGTCCACAACTACGAAACCTAAATTAGTGAATGGAAGAAAAAGTGCAGAACGTGTTCCAATAACTAATATTCTTTCTCCTAAAATAACAGATTTCCAGATTTGCAATCTTTTTTTTTTTTTTTCAGATGAATGGTAAATATGAGAAACTATACCAAAATCTTTTTCAATCTCTTTAACCCAATCTTTTGTGAGAATAATTTCAGGTACTAAAATTAAACATTGAAAGCCCTTTTCTAGTTTTTTTTTTACAATATTCATATAAACTCTTGTTTTTCCAGAACCTGTAACTCCATTTAATGTTATGACGTTGAATTTATTTAGACCTAAATTTTGAATTTTCTTTTGGACATCTATTTGATCATATGAATAGAGGATTTTGGATCGTTTTATTGTCTCAAATGATTTTTCGAGTTTTTCTGATTTTAAACAAAAGCTGCTCAAAAAATTTTTTAAAATAATTGATATTGGACTACAAGTGTATACCGATAAAAACTCTATGCTTTTCAAAACTTCTTTCTTGAGAATCAAACCCTCTAATACTTTATTTATTTTAAGGAGCCTGAAAGTTAAATTTAATTCTTTATGTTTTTTAATAACAACACCAACTTGAGGTTTTTTTCTAAATGTTAAATTTACAAGTTGTCCAATATCAATTTTAGATGAAATGGATGGATTCGTAGTATAGAAAAAAGTTTTGTCTTTTGATAATGTTGGAAGTAACACTTCTAAAATCATAATAAATTATAGCTTTATATTTTAAAGAAGACATTGGGAATTTTTATATTAGAATAAAGTAAATGCTTACAAAAAAAATTGATAAGAAACAAGTTGAAGATTTCCTGTTAAAGAATCCGGATTTTTTTTGCGATACACCGTCTATACTGTCAAGGCTAAATTTTCCTGTAAAAGAGGAGAGTGGAGAAAAGAATATAGTATCTTTTAAAGATTGGATGATAAGTAGCTTAAAAAATCAAAAAAAAGAAATTATAGAAAATGCTAAGCATAACTATTTTACTCAAAGAAAAATTCATAGCTCTATACTAAACATAATAAAATTTTCAAATTTTAAAAATTTTATGTCTTTCATAAAGAATGATTTTAGAAAAAGTTTTGATTTAGAAATGGTGAACCTAATCTGTCCTAATGAAAAATTTTGTTCAGAGTTTAACTTGCTTTTTCTAGAAGAAAGTAAAATAGAAAAAATTTATAATTGTAAAAACTCTCTTATTATGGACGCCACAGATCAAAAATTGGGAATTGTTGAAGAGCAGAATATTTATTCAAATGCTATTTTTTCACTTGATGAAAAGATCTTTGACAATAAAGCTCTGATTTTTTTTGGCAGTAAGGACAATCGCTTTATAACAAACAGAGCTTATGACTTGATTTCATTTCTTTCAAAAATAATTGAATATAAATTAAAAGAATTAATGTGAACGAAATACTTAAAAAGATTTTGAACAATTGGATTGAATGGATTAATTTTGAGAAAAGGTTAAGTGCGCAAACCTTAAAAGCCTATTGCTCAGATTTAAATTTATTCATTTCTCATCTACAGATTTATAAGAATAAAGAAATCGAATTGTCAGATTTTGAGAGTTTGCATCAAACAGATCTTACTAGTTGGTTTTTTAGTCGAATAAGAGATGGAAATTCTCATAGAAGTAACGCGCGAGCATTATCATCTATTAAAAGTTTTATAAATTTTTTGCTCAAAAAAAAAAAAATAAAAAATTCAACTTTTTTGAACCTAAAAGGACCCAGGTTTGTTGATTCTCTACCAAGACCGTTGACAAGAAATCAAGTTCACAAATTACTTAAAAGTATTCTTTTAGAAAAAGAAGAATGGATAGGTATGAGAGATCTTTCAATTTTACTTCTAATGTGGGGTTATGGATTAAGAATAAGTGAGGTTTTAAATTTAAAGATTATTGATCTACAATCTGAGGATCTAAGAATTTTAGGTAAGGGTGAAAAAATTAGACTGATTCCAATTTCAAAAGAAATTACTTCTTACATAAAAAAAATGACTCAAAGATGTCCTTTCAATTTTCATAAAAATGAATTTATCTTTATTGGCAAAAGAGGAAAGAAATTAAAGGCTGAAATTATTCAGAAGGAAATAAGAAAGCTTCGAAATCATTTAATGCTTCCAGAAGAAACAACACCACATTCATTGAGACATAGTTTTGCAACTCAGTTGCTTGAGAATATGGTTGATCTAAGGTCTATCCAAGAAATATTGGGACATTCATCTTTATCAACTACCCAAAGGTATACAAAAGTAAACTCGGATAGACTTAAAGCAGTTTTGGAGAAAAATCACCCGAGAGCTAGTGGTTAAAAACTTATGAGGTTTCGTATCTAAAAGTAAGTTTCATTTCACCAGCAACCTTTACTATCTGTGATAGACATTCAGGTGCATTTTCTTCCCTAACGGATATTGCAAAACGTGAAATATATTGAGTATTGGTAGGGAATGAAATTTTCTCGGTGTTCATACGAACTATTAACGCATTGTTTTCGTCAAGTGTTTTTATAATCCTATTTAGTAAACCTTTTTGATCATCACCTGATAAGACGATTCTATGTGTAATCTTTGACGTAGGACCCGTATCGGTTTGGTTGGGAATTGGTTGTATTTGAAGTTGGCCGTTGTTAATACACGATAATTTTTCAAGTTCAGCTTTTAGGTCTTCAATATTCTTTTTCCCGCCTGTTTTATAAACCATCGTGAGTTCACAAATCCTTCCAAGAGTTGCGAAAGTTACTCCAGAAAATTCTCCTCCTACCTCAGTTAAATATGATGTGATTTCAGATATTAAATTTGGTTTATTTTCACCAAGATAAGATATTAGAGCATTATCAATCATTTTACACCCATTGCCTTTCTCATTGCATCTCCAATTCTGGTAATGGTGTCTGAGACCTCAACACCTGCAGAGCGGAGCGCTTCTTTTTTTGCATCCGCTGTTTCTGCCCCACTGTTAACTATTGCTCCAGCGTGACCTAGTTTTCTTCCCTTCGGTGCCGCTGCTCCTGCCACAAATGCAGCTACAGGTTTTTTTGTTTTATTCCAAGATTTTATAAAGTCTGCACCATCTATTTCAGCAGTTCCTCCTATTTCTCCGATTAATACAATACCATCTGTATCTGGGTCATCTAAAAATAATTCCAGAGCATCAACAAAGTTAGTTCCATTGACAGGGTCACCACCGATTCCAATAATAGTAGATTGTCCTAGTTCTGCAGTCTGTACAGCAGATTCATAAGATAGAGTACCTGATCTTGAAACAACGCCAATCCTACCAGGTTTGCATATATGACCTGGTATGATTCCAATTTTTCCAACTCCAGGAGTTAATACACCTGGACAATTTGGTCCTACTAGTCTAGTTTTTGAACCTTTCATTTCTCGCCTTACTCTTTGCATGTCACTTGTTGGGATCCCATCAGTGATACAAACCACAAGATCCAACTCAGCTTCAACTGCCTCTAATATTGCATCGGCAGCAAATGGTGGAGGAACAAAAACTCCACTTGCATTACACCCTGTTTTTTTTTTTGCTTCTGCAACTGTATTGAAAACAGGTATTTTTAAATGTTCAGTCCCCCCTTTTTCGGGGGTAACTCCACCAACAATGTTTGTGTTGTATTCAATAGCTCTTTCTGAATGAAAGGTACCTTGAGCTCCAGTAAAACCTTGACATATGACTTTTGATTCTTTTGTTAATAGTACAGCCATAGATTATTCTCCTTTCACCATTTCAACGACATTTTTTGCAGCCTCTTCCATTGTATCAACGGGTTTTATTGGGAAACCAGAGTTTTTTAGGATATCCATACCCATCTCGACATTTGTTCCTTCTAGTCGAACTACCAATGGTTTATTAAGTCCAACTTCTTTTGATGCATTAACTAACCCTTCAGCAATATCGTTACAACGCATCATGCCTCCAAATATATTTATAAGAATGCCTTTTACATCTGGATCTTTGTAGATAAGCTTAAAGGCAGCAGCTACTCTTTCTGGGGTTGCGGCCCCAGCGACATCCATAAAGTTTGCTGCTTCTCCACCATAATATTTGATTATATCCATTGTTGCCATTGATAACCCAGCTCCATTAACCATTAGACCAATGTTTCCGTCTAGTTTAACGTAATTTAAATCATGTCGTGCTGCTTCTAATTCTAATGGATCGTACTCATTTTCATCTTTCATTTCAGCAACTTGTCTTTGTCTATATAATGCATTGTCGTCAAATGAAGCTTTACAGTCTAGAACTAAGGTTTCTCCTGAATCAATAACTGCAAATGGGTTAACTTCAATTAAAGCTGCGTCCAGAGACGTAAATGCTTTATAAATCGAGAGAATGTTTTTCTGAGCACTTTTGGCTGTTTTTCCTTTCAAACCAAGATTATAAACAATCGTTCTAGCATGGTGTGTAAGTAAGTCGCCACCTGGTGCAATGTTCAGTTTATGAATATCTTCTGGATTCTTTTCTGCAACCTCCTCAATATTAACCCCCCCTTTTTTTGAAGTTATAATAGTGTTACCCCCAGTTTCTCTGTCAACTGTGATACAAAAGTAAAGCTCTTTTTCAATCTTATATGCTTTCTCTAAATAAACCCTTCTAACCGTTTTTCCTTCGGCGCTTGTTTGAGGTGTGATAATTTTCATACCTATCATTTCATCCACTGTCTTAATAACTTGATCATCCCCTTCACAGACTTTAACACCTCCAGCTTTTCCTCTTCCGCCAGCATGAACTTGAGCTTTAACAATAATCTTGTCTTCGTTTAACCAAGATAAAATATTTTCTGCTTCGTGCGTTTGATAAACAACTTCTCCAGGAGGGATGCTTACTCCATATTTTGACAATAGTTGTTTTGCTTGATACTCATGTATATCCATTTAATTTTCCTCAATTAAAAAATTTGTTACAATTCTATGACAAATATTTACTAGTGTGAAAATATATATGACTTTAAGATGTTAAACTAGTAGTTTTTTACATTTATCAGTTAAATCTCTTACTGCATTAACTGAATTTTTAAATTGTATTTCTTCATCCTTTGTTAGATTTAATTTTATGATCTCCTCAACACCATTTGAACCAATTCTTACAGGTACTCCAACACAAAGATCACTTACACCGTATTCTCCATCTAAAAAAGCTGAACAAGGTAAAACCTTTTTTTGATCATTTATAAATGATTCTAACATCTCAATAGCACTTAACGCTGGAGAATAAAAAGCTGAACTGTTTTTCATA
>NTKR01000006.1 GCA_002457065.1 alpha proteobacterium MED-G10
AAATATTAGAAAAAAAGGGGAGGACTTAAAAGAAAATCAAATTGTTTTTCGAAAAGGTCGTCAAATTAGGACTGTGGATATTGCACAACTATTATCAATAGGTCAAAAAAAAATAAAGGTTTACAAGCAAGTTACTGTTGGTGTTTTGTCAACGGGAAGTGAAATTAATCAAACAAAAAAAAAACAGAATCATCTTATTTTCGATGCAAATAAATTGACATTGATCTCAATGTTAAAAAAAATAGGATGTAATACAGTTGACTTGGGTACCATAAAGGATGATTTTCAAGACACAAAAAAAAAAATTTTAAATAATATACCGAATTGTGATTTATTAATTTCTTCCGGTGGAGTGTCGGATAGTGATACAGATATGATAGGAAAAGTATTAATATCTCACGGTAAGATTAATTTTTGGAAGCTAGCGATAAAACCAGGGAGACCATTTGCATTTGGAGAAATTAAAAAAACTCCTTTTATTGGACTTCCAGGTAATCCAGTAGCAACGATTGTAACATTTCTTATGCTTGTCGTTGATTACATAAAAGTTTTATCGGGAAATAGAGAGTTTCCAGATAGAAGCAGATATATTTCATCAGGCTTCTCAATGAAGAAAAAATTAAATAGGCGTGAATGGATCAGAGGTTCAATAATAAATAAAGGAAAAAAACAACTTTTGGAGAAATATAAAACTACTGGTTCTGGAATAATTTCCTCAATTTCACAATCAGAGGGTATAATTGAAGTTGAAGAGAATGTAGATTATATTAAAAAAGGTATGAAATTGAAATTTCTAACTTTTGAGGATATTTTAAGTTGAAAATATTATATTTTGCAGAACTAAAAGAACTAATTGGCAAAACCGAAGAGACTATCCTAATCAATACAGAAATCAGTATTGACGATCTTATTAAAAGTCTAAAGAAAAAGGGTTCAAAATATGAAAGTTGCTTTGAAAAAAGTAAAAATATTAAATGTGCCGTCAATTGTGAATATGTAAAAAATTTTAAAAAAAAAATATGTAATGACGACGAGATTGCATTTTTTCCCCCTGTTACTGGAGGATAATGAAAGTACTTTTTCAAAAAAAAAAAATTGACCCTTACATTGAGCTAAAGAAATTTTCATTTATTAATAAATCATCAGGATCAATCCAATCATTTATTGGAAAAATGAGACCAACAAGAGATGGGAAAGCTGTATCAAATAT
The DNA here is from genome assembly GCA_002457065.1 of alpha proteobacterium MED-G10. Taxonomy (GTDB): domain Bacteria; phylum Pseudomonadota; class Alphaproteobacteria; order Methylaequorales; family Methylaequoraceae; genus MED-G10. Next base: position 1,211 of record NTKR01000006.1, read on the forward strand.
GGAGATTGAGTTTTATAAAAAAATGGCATATTACCAAACTGAAAAAAATCTCAAAAATTTGTTAAGAAAAATTAAAATAGATGATTTTTTAATTATACATAGGTATGGGAAAATTCTACCAAGTGAAAATATAGTATTAGTTTTAGTTGCAAGTAAACATAGAAAAGAAGGATTCATTTTTAAGGAAGAAATTTTAGATTGGTTTAAAAAAAAAATTACGTTCTGGAAAAAAGAAAATTTTAAACATCACTCAAGCTGGGTAGAAGCTGAATAAAATTAGTCATTAACTAAAAACCTTTTTTTGAAATTCTGTAATTAATTTTTTTGTAATTTCTCTCTCTCCAAACATATAATCATCAACAGATTGAACTGGTGTAATTTCTACTGCAGTTCCTGTTAGAAAAGATTCTTCACAGTCTAATAAAAACTCTGGCTTATAGTGCCCTTCGTTTACTACAAAATTATTATTTTTTGCAATCTGAATAACTGTTTGTCTCGTTATTCCATTTAAAAAACAATCTGCTACTGGGGTAAATAATTCTCCTTTTTTAACAAAAAAAATGTTTGCCCCCGTTGCTTCTGCAATAAAACCACGATAATCAAGCATTAGAGCATCATCAAACCCTTTTTTTTCTGCCTCGTGCTTACTTAATGAACAAATCATATATAATCCAGCAGCTTTACTATCAGTCGGAGCTGATGAAGGAGATGGTCTTGTCCACTTTGATAAAGACAACCTTATACCCTCCATTAGTTTTTCAGGAGAAAAGTATGAAGGCCATTCCCAGCAAGCAATTGCGATATTAGTAGAACCTTTTTGAGCAGAAATAGCCATCATTTCACTTCCTCTCCATACAACAGGTCTTATATAACCATCACGCACTCCTTGTTTTTTTACTATATTTTTAGTTTGAATAATTATTTCGTTTAAATCGTAAGGGATTTTAAGATCTAAAATCTCTGCAGATTTAAATAGTCTTTCAATATGCTCATCTAATTTAAAAATTTTTCCATTATAAATTCTTACACCCTCAAAAACACAACTACCGTAATGCAAACCATGATTTAAAACGTGAATTTTGGCTTCTTCCCACTTAATCAGGGAACCATTAAACCATATAAACCCGTCTCTATTGTCAAAAGGTATCATTTGCATAATTTATCTCATAGGTTAAGATTTAGTATTATAGCACTATTAAAAATAAATAAATACTTTGATTAAAAATTGAAGAAAAATTAATGAAAAAAAAATCACATATTTTATGTATTGATGATGATGATAAGATTAGAGAACTTTTGGAGATCTTCTTAGCAAAACAAAATTTTTTAGTTACCACAGCCAAGGATGCTTTTGAAGGAGAAAAAGTTTCAAAATTTTTTGTTTTTGATCTGATAATTTTAGACATTATGATGCCTAAAAAAAATGGAATTGAATTTTTAAATTATTTCAGGAAAATAAATAAAAATATCCCTGTTTTGATGCTTACAGCAGATAATCAATTAGAAAAAAAGACCGAATCCTATAAATATGGTTGTGACGACTATCTTGTAAAACCATTTGAACCATTAGAATTAATTCTTAGAATAAACAAATTACTCAACCCCAGAATTAACAAACTCAAATCATCCAATGAATATTTTTTTGGTGAATTTAAATATAACCTTAACGCTAAATCTTTGAAGAAAAATGATGAAAATATAAAACTAACTAGCAAGGAACAATTTTTGTTAGAGATTCTATTAAATAACATAAACAAAGAAGTTTCACGAGAGTTGGTAATAAAAAAATTAGAATTAGAATCAAGCCTAAGATCAATAGATGTATTAGTAAATAGATTGAGAAAAAAAATTATGTCAAACTCCAAAACCTCTTTTTTAAAAACTATTAGAGGTAAAGGTTATATGTTAGTAAGCGAATATGAATAGAGTCATTAAAAAATTTCTTCCAAGAAAAATTTTACCAAGGTTATTATTAATTTTTTTACTTCCACTTATATTTACACAATGCCTATTAGTGTTTTTTTTCTATGATAGACATTGGGAAAAAATAATTACAAGATTTTCGAATATTGCAAGTAATCAAATAAATTTAATTATTTTTGAATTCGATACTAACGGTGAAGAAAAAGCTAAAGAAATTGCTGTAAAATTAAATATTGAATTTTCATTAATTAATCAAATGCCAGAAAAAGTAGAGAATACATTTCTTAAAAAAAAAATTGAAAACAATATAAAAAACCGATTAGGTAACAACTTTTTTTTAATTTTTGAAAAAGACTTTATTAATGTTTTCCGAGATCTGAAAGAAAATAAAATGATAATAAAATTTCCAAAAAAATACTTATTAAGCGAAACACCATTGATCCTTTTCTTGTGGATAATTTCAGTTTCTCTAGTATTATCTTTAATCGCTTTCCTCTTTCTGAGAATACAAATACGAGCAATTCAAAGACTAGCAAAATCTGCAGAGGATTTTGGTGCTGGAAAAAGAATGAAAAAATTTAAACCAGAAGGTGCGATGGAAATTAGACAGGCTGGGAACACCTTTATGAAAATGAGAAGAAGAATTAATAATTATGTTTCACAACGTACAAACTTTTTAACAGGCATTTCTCACGATCTTGGTACTATTTTGACAAGAATAAAATTAAGTCTAGAACTTATTAATGAAGAAAAAAAAACTAAGCCTATAAAAAAAGATATAAAAACGATGGAAATGCTTTTAAAAGAGTACCTTGATTTTTCGGAAAAAGTAAAAATAAAGAATTTATCAAATATAAATATTAAGGAGTTAATAGAAGAAGTAGTTGTGTCTTCATCAACACTGAAAAAAAGAACAAAAATATTTTGTGCATCAAGAATTTTTTTTAAGACCGATAAAAATTGTCTTTACAGAATTATTTTCAATTTACTTGAAAATGCATCTAAGTTTGGGAAAAATATTTCCATTTATGCAACTAAAAAGTTTAAAACTTTAATAATTGAAATAGAAGATGATGGTCCTGGTATTCCAGATAAATTTAAAGAAAAAATATTTAAACCATTCTATAAAATTGATGATTCAAGGAATCTTAACAAAGGCGGTTCAGGACTAGGACTCAGTATAACTAATGAATTAATAAAGAAACTTAAAGGTAAAATAACACTTAAAGATTCCTTAAAAACAAAAGGCTCGATATTTAGCATTAGTTTAATTGAAGACTAATCTTTTTTTTTAGACATTTTCACAGATTGCAGCTCTGCTTTTTTTATTGCTGTACTTAATAACAAGTTTAATTGAGATCTTTTTTTTAAAAAGTCTAATCCTTGTTGGGTTGTTCCTCCTTTGCTAGCAACTCTTTTAATAAGACCTAAGAAACTTATTTTTTCTTTTTTTATATAATTCAAAGTATTTTCTAGAAGTTTAAGAACTAAAATATTGGAGTCTATTTCTTTGATTTGTCTTTTTTTTAATATGTTTTGTAAGTGCTCAAGAATTAAACTTATGTATGCAGGTCCACCACCAAAAAAAGCTGTAAAAAAATCAATATCCTCCTCTTTTTTTAGCCAGACTATAGTACCAAAAAAACCAAAGTAATCTGAAATCTTAATTTTCTCTTTTGAAACGATATTATTAGAATAAACTGCTGTTATGCTCTGGCCATATTTAATCGACAGATTAGGCATAAATCTTATTACTCTGTTTTTTAAACCTAGATTAGTTTTAATTGTTTTAAGCTTTATACCTGCAACAAATGAAATTATTGTTGTACTCTTATTTATATAGTCTTTGAGGATATTTAAAAGATGGTGAATGTCTTTGGGTTTTACACAAATCATCAGATATTTTATATCATCCCATTTAATTTCTTTAAGATTTCTAAAGACAGAAAAATACTTTCCTGATTCCTTTTTTAGAAGATCAAAGTTGGACTTATTATTTTCAACAACAAGAATTTTTTTTTTTTTACTCTTAAATACCTGAACTATTGAGTATCCAAGACTTCCACAACCAATAATAAGTATTTTTTTCACGCTTCTCCATAAGTCTCGATTAATGAAGCGCTTAATACATACTTAGGGTCTTGTTTTTTAAAAAAGTATAAATAAAAAGCTGGAAAATATTTATCGCATTCTTTCGTAACAACATTAAGTAAATCTTCAACTTGCTCTTGATTAAGAAAATCAAAACCTTTAACTGAAACTTGATATTTAAAAAAAACAGTTTTTACCTTAGAACAAAAATGAAAATAACCCAAGTTAACTTTTTCATTAACAATCGATACTAATGAATAAATATTCTTACTAATCTTCTCTTTTTTATTAATGTCAAAATGACTACTTACACTAATTATTTGGTTGTATTCATCCCACGAAAATATAACTTTATAATTTCTCCACTGCCCTCTAAAGTTAAGTGTTAAGAGATTTGGAGAATCTCTAAATAGATCAATACCAAATTTATAAATATGCTCCTCAATATAGTCTATTGGGTTTTCAAAAGAGTTTATTTTATTTTGACTATCAAAAAACACTTCATAATATTAATATAATAATTACAATTTAACAACAATTAGTATGAAAAATTAATCTTATACACAATATGTAGTTACAATGATCAAAGATACAATTACATTTTTTTTAATTCTATCCTACTTGATTTTCTTTGTTATCTGGTTAATCTGGTTTTATAAAAGTATCAAAAACTCAGGAAAGAAAAAAAAAAATCTATACTTATACAATATTATCGGATTTGTTATTGTAACCTATTTTTTTAGTTTTATCATATTAAAAATCTTAGCATAAATGACTACACTAGATAGCAATTGGATAATTAGATGATATTAATTACTGGAGGGGCAGGATTTATAGGATCAAATCTTATTAATAGCTTACTTAGTAAGAATTTTTCAGAGATAGTGAGTGTTGATCATAAAAATTTTATTAATCAATCCTATTTTATAAATAAAAAGTTTTCTCGGATTCTGCCTGAAGAGCTTAATAGTTTTCTGAAAAAAAATAAAAAAAAAATAAAGACAGTAGTCCATTTAGGTGCAATCACCTCTACAACTGAGAGAAATGTTAAGTTAATAATAGAAAATAATCTTGAATTATCAATTTTCCTATGGAATTGGTGCGAAAAAAATAAGAAACGCCTTATTTATGCGTCATCTGCAGCTACCTATGGCGATGGATCAAACTCATTTGATGACAATGAAAGCGATGATTACCTTTCAAAGTTAGTCCCGCTAAACCTTTATGGATGGTCCAAACATATTTTTGACAGACTAATACTAAAGAAAAAAAAAAAACCGTCTCAATTAGTCGGTTTAAAATTTTTTAACGTATATGGACCAAATGAATTTCATAAAAGTGAAATGAAAAGTGTGATTTTAAAAATTTACGAAAAAGTTTCTAACAATTTGCAAGTCAAATTATTCAAGTCTCATAATGTAAAGTTTAAGGATGGGGAACAACTTAGAGATTTTATCTATGTTAAAGACGTAATTTCAATATTAGAGTGGTTCTTGGATAATCCAAAAATTAATGGTCTTTATAATGTTGGTACAGGTAAGCCAAGAAGTTTTAATGACATTGCTAAATCTATTTTTAAGAATACAAACAAAGCAACAAGTCTCAAATATATCAGTACACCTCCAAAAATAAGAAAGCAATATCAATATTATACAAAAGCTAACATAAAAAAACTTAGAGACAGTGGTTACAAAAAGTCATTTTTTTCGCTTGAAGAAGGTATCAAAGACTACATAAGAGAATATTTAAGAAAATAAAATGATATATGAACATAATCTTAATCCTGTAGCTTTCTCTTTTTTTAATTTGAAGATTTATTGGTATTCATTAGCATATATTTTTGGATTCTTGTTTTCATTTTGGTACTCCAAGTATCTTGTAAAAAATAAAGTTATTATGTTAGATATAAAAATTGTTGATGACTTGATAACATTAGCAATCATTGCAGTTATTTTGGGAGGACGATTTGGTTATGTTATTTTTTATAACCTAAGTTACTATTTAGAAAATCCGTTTGAAATTATTAAATTGTGGAAAGGTGGAATGTCTTTCCATGGCGCGATTATTGGCTTAATTATTCTTTTAGTCACATTTAGTGTAAGAAAAAAACAAAGTTTTAACGAACTAGCAAATCTGATAGCTTATTGTAGTCCTGTAGGAATTTTTTTAGGAAGAATTGCAAATTTTATAAATGGTGAACTTATTGGCAGGCCAACAAATGAACAGTGGGGGGTTTTATATAATTTTGCTGATTCGGTAAGACATCCCTCCCAAATTTATGAAGCAGTTCTAGAAGGACTCTTGATTTTTATTGTTTTATTTATTTTATCGAAAAATAAAATAAATAAGACAATTAATGCTTTTGCAGTTTTTCTAATCTTATACTCATTGTTTAGATTTTTTTTAGAATACTTTAGAGAACCAGATGCTCAGGTTGGTTTTGTAATTTCCACCCTTTCAATGGGACAAATTCTATCAATTCCGATGTTTTTGGTTGGTATAACTTTTTTAAAAAATGGCAAAAAATAAAATTCACAGTTTTATAAAAAAGCATAATTCTATTTCTATTAGCAGATTCATAAACTTTTGTTTGTATGAATCGGAAAATGGATATTATCAAAAAAAAAAAGTTGGTGAAGATTTTCTTACATCACCAGAGATCAGTCAAATGTTTGGGGAGTGTATTTCTGTATTTTTTGCTTTAATATTAAAAAAAATTAATACGACAATTAACTTTTGCGAATTTGGGCCAGGTAATGGAAATCTGATTAAAGATATTACTAGATCAATGCATAGAATAAGAAAACAAAAAATAAATTATTTTTTTTGGGAAAAATCTAAATTCTTAAATGAAAAAAATTTAAAAAAATTGCAATCTAAAGCAAACATCAAAAAACTTCAAAAACTAAATTTCAAAAGAGAGCCTTACTATTTTATTTGTAATGAATTTTTTGATGCTCTACCTGTCAATCAATTTAAGAAACAAAATGATAATCTTTATGAAAGAAGAATAAAATTTCATGCAGAAAAACTAAAAATCTTTAACAAAAAAGTAAATTTTTCTTTCAGAGAAAATTTCAATCTAAAAAATGGAGAAATAATTGAATCTTCTCCTTTACTAAAACTATATTTAAATAAAATCCTAAATCATATAAAAAAATTCCAAGGTGGACTCATAATTTTCGATTACGCTCCATTTATAAAAAAAAAAATTGATACAATTCAGGCAATTTATAATAAAAAAAAATGTCATTTTTTAGATTATCCATATGATTCAGATATAACTTATCACATAGACATTAAAGAAATCTGCGATTTAGCTATTAAAAAAAATCTAAATGTCTATGGACCTATTAATCAAAAAAAATTTCTTTTTTATAATGGTATAAACGAAAGACACAATTTTTTAATAATGAATTGTGAATCAATTAAAAAAAAAAAAATATTAAATTTGCAATACCAAAGACTTATTGACCCAAATGGTCTTGGTGGTTTAATCAAATGTATTTACATTAGCAATGAAAAGTTAAATATGAAATTTTTTAATGAATAACAATCGAATTAGATATTATAAAAATTTTAAATTCTGTTTTTTTTCAAGAAATGGAGGTGTTAGTAAAAAGAACTTTCGCTCACTTAATTGTGCTTTCAATTCTGAAGATACAAAAGAAAACGTAGAAAAAAATAGAGAATTAGCAAGAAAAAAATTTAGTAAATCAAAGAGAATTGTATTAATGAATCAAGTTCATTCTAATAAGGTCATTCTAGTTGATGAAGAAGAAAGAAAAATTCTAAATGTTGACGGTATGGTTTCAAAAAGAAAAGATTTATGTCTTGGTATTTTAACCGCTGATTGTGCCCCTATAATCATCTTGGGACAAAATTACTATGGAATAGTTCACGCTGGCTGGAGAGGACTTGTCAATGACATTTTACTTAATGCTGTAAATTTATTTAAGGACCAAGGTGAGTCTGAAAAGGACTTGCATCTATTTGTTGGACCGCATTTAAAAAAAAATTCTTTTGAAGTAAAAGGTGATTTTATTTCATTAATACAAAAAAAAAAAATCAATCCAGAATTATTTACAGAAAAAAGGGAAGGAAAGATTTATTTTGATTTTAGTAAATTAATAAAACAAAAAATTCAAGATCTTAACATCAGAAATTTTTGTATTTCTAAGATTGATACATTTAAAAATAATGAAAGATTCTTTAGCTATCGTTTTTACTCAAAAAAAGGAATAATTAATTGTGGTAGGCAGATAAGTTTAGTATGTTCTAATTAGATTTAATATTTATGAAATTAGTCTCAGGAAATAGCAATATCCCATTATCTCAAGACATAGCAAAATATCTTGGTGTTGAACTTGTTAAAGCAACTATAAAAAAGTTTCCTGACAAAGAAATATTTGTTGAAATTCAAGAAAATGTGAGAGGAGAAGATGTATTTGTTTTACAATCCACCTCGTTTCCTACAAATGATCATGTTATGGAACTTCTGATAACAATTGATGCTTTGAAAAGAGGATCATCAAAAAGTATAGCAGCAATAATGCCTTATTATGGTTATGCCAGACAAGATAGAAAGTCAGGTCCCAGATCACCAATATCAGCAAAATTAGTCGCAAATCTAATAAGTACAGCCGGAGCTGACAGAGCCTTAATGGTTGACTTACATGCAGGACAAATTCAAGGTTTTTTTGATATTCCAACAGATAATTTATTTGCAGCACCGGTTTTTATTGATGACATAAAAAAGAATTTTGAAAGTAAAAATACAGTTATTGTTTCACCAGATGTTGGTGGAGTCGTTAGAGCTAGAGCAATTGCAAAGCGTGTTAATTGTGATTTAGCTATTATTGATAAAAGAAGAGAAAAAGCAAGCGTTTCCGAGGTTATGAACGTAATTGGAGAGGTGGAAGAAAAAAAATGTATATTAATTGATGATATTTGTGATACAGCAGGAACTCTTACTAATGCTGCAAATGCACTTAAAAGTAAAAATGCCGACTCTGTATATGCATATATAACTCACGGAGTCTTGTCAAATCCTGCAATTGAACGAATTAACAATTCGCCAATTGATAAAATGATAATTACTGATAGTATTCTTGCTAGAAATGATGTAAAAGAATCAACAAAAATAAAGCAATTATCAATTGCGCCTTTAATTGGAGAAGCAATTGGAAGAATTACTGAAAATAAATCGGTTTCAAGCTTATTTGCGTAGTAGGAGATTTTTATGAATGACATTGTACAGATTAAAGTTAATAAAAGGACTGTTTCAGGAACTGGTTCATCGAGAGCAATAAGATCTGATAAGAAGGTACCAGGTATTATTTATGGAGAAAAAAAAGACCCAGTTCTTATAAGTATTGACGAAAAAATATTGAAGTTAAGAGTCCAAGATTCAGGTTTTTTCTCAAAACAATGTGAATTAAACTTAGATAGTGAAACTTTGAAAGTTCTTCCTAAGGACATTCAACTTCATCCGGTTAAAGAGAGCATTTTACATATAGATTTTCTTAGAGTTGGCGAGAACACCTCGGTAACACTTTTCGTTCCAGTAAAATTTATGAATGAAAACTTATGTCCAGGTTTAAAGCAAGGTGGTGTAATAAATATAGTTAGACATGAAGTTGAGTTGAAAGCTCCAGTTTCGAAAATACCTGAATTCCTTGAAGCCAATCTTGATGGCCTTGAGATTGGTGATAGCATTCACATAAGTTCAGTTAATATTGAAGATGGGGTGATGCCTACTATTAAAGATAGGGATTTCACTATTGCAACAATAGCTCCGCCGACTGTAATGAAAGTAGAGGAAGGAAAACCAGCCTCTGATGTCGAAGCCGATACTGAAGCCTCAGATGACTCTGCAGCTAAACAAGAGGCAAAAGAAGATGGTGGAAAACCAGATAATAAAGATGCTGAGGATACAAAAAGTTAATAGTTTAAATTTTTAAAATGATTTTAATTGTTGGGTTAGGAAACCCAGGTAAAGAATTCAAAAAAACTAGACATAATATCGGTTTCGAAATAATAAATGAAATACAAAAAGAATTATTTTTTCCAAGTTTTATTAGAAAGTTTAACGGTGTATATTCAAAAAAGTATATTTTCAATCAAGAAGTAATTCTTTTCAAACCAATGAAATTTATGAACTTAAGTGGCAATCCAACTCAGCAAGTTTTTAATTTTTTCAATATCGAAAATACAGATAATTTAGTTGTCTTTCACGATGATCTAGATCTAGAGTTTCCTATAATTCGTTGTAAAACAATAGGTGGTCATGGAGGGCATAATGGAATAAGAAATATTATAGGTATTTTTGGTGAAAAATTTAATAGAATAAAAGTTGGAATAAAGAATAGCTTTTATAATGATAATAATATTCCAGCTGATAAATTCGTATTAGCTAATTTTTCTGATGAAGAATTAGATAAAATAAAACTTTTAAAAAAAAAAATTACAAATAATCTAGAACTAATTGTTAATAAAAACTTCTGTTCATTTAAAAGTAAGATTTGAAATGGGATTTAATTGTGGAATTCTTGGTTTACCAAATGTTGGAAAATCGACTCTATTTAATGCTTTAACCTCAACTCAGATTGCAGAATCTAAAAATTATCCTTTCTGTACAATTGAACCAAATGTAGGAAAAGTAGAGATAAAAGATAAAAGGCTTGATCTAATATCAGAAATCTCTAAATCTGAAAAAAAAATTTACAATCAATTAGAATTTGTAGATATTGCTGGTTTAGTCAAAGGAGCGAGCAAAGGTGAAGGCCTAGGAAATAAGTTTCTATCAAATCTTTCGGAAGTGGATGCTATAATACATTTAGTTAGATGTTTTAATGATAAAAATATAACACACGTTGATGATGAAATTTCACCACTTAATGATATTTCAGTTATCGAAACAGAATTACTCTTATCCGACTTATCAAAAGCCGAAAATATTTATGAAAATTTTAAGAAAAAAAATAAAGGTAAGAAAACAGATGAAAATATAATTTCATTGTATGAAAAAGTTGTTAAAAATTTAAATGATGGAAAACTTTTAAGAAATTGTAGTTTTTCAAATTCAGAAATAAAAATTTTAAAAGAATTTAATTTGTTGACAATTAAACCTCAAATATATGTTTGTAATGTTGATGAAAACTCTATTATTGAAGGAAATGATTTAAGCAAACAAGTAGAGGCTTTTGCTAAAACTAAAAATATAAAGGTATTAAATATTTCAGCTGGTATAGAATCAGAAATTTCCCAAATAGAAAGTATTCAAGAAAAAAATGAATTTTTATCATCTATTGGTTTAAAAGAAACCTCCTTATCGAAACTCATTAAAGATGGTTATGATTTACTAAATTTAATTTCTTTTTTTACATCTGGTCCAAAAGAATCAAAATCTTGGTCATGCCAAACCGGTACACTCGCTCCGGATGCAGGAGCAAAAATACATACTGATTTCAAGAAAGGTTTTATAAAAGCCGAGGTCATTAGCTATTCTGATTTTGTAGAATATAAAGGTGAACAAAATTGTAAGGACATAGGTAAAATGAGATTTGAAGGAAAAGATTATATTGTTTCTGATGCTGATATTATAACTTTCAAATTTAACGTTTAGATTTATATCCAGGGAATAATCTGATTACCTCATTTATTTCTTCATCTTTTAAAATCACATTTGATTTAGATAAAAGGCAAAAGAAGTATTGTTTAGATAGTTTTTCTAAGGCTAATGACAAATGAGAGGCTTCTTCTAGACCGTTACCAACACAAATTTGTCCATGGTTTGAAAGCAAGCAACCTTTCCTATCTCTCATCACTTTCAATACATTTTGTGCAAGTTCCTTAGTACCAAAAGTTGCATATTTGGCGCATTTAACATCTTTTCCACCAAATTCGGCTATCATATAGTGAAATGGAGGAATATCTTTACGAAGGCATGATAATGTTGAGGCCCACTGCGAGTGACAGTGGACCACAGAATTAATATCTTTCCTGGATTTATAAAGTGATAAATGTAAGTCTACTTCACTTGAGGGTTGAATTTTATTCTTTACATAACCATCGATGTCAATGATACTTATTTGTGCTTGATCTAAATCACTTATATTTATACCAGAAGGTGTAATATAAATTTCTTCATCATTGACTCTTACGCTAATATTGCCTTCGGCTCCAATGTTTAAACCTTTATCAAGATGATTTTTATAAGTTTCTAAAATTTTTCCACTTGTATTTTTAATTTTATTCATTTTTTAATAGTTTGCTTATAGATTCTTGATTTGGTTCACAGATTCCTTTCTCAGTAATTAATTTTGTAATTAGTTTAGAAGGAGTAACATCAAATGCTGGGTTGAATGTGGGAGTCCCATCCTCAAAAATTTTACCTTCAACAATTCTATGAAAAAAATTAAATTTACTTTTTGATAACTCTTCTCCAGACCTTGTCTCTATTGGTATTTGAGATATTTTCTTAATTTTGGCATCAATTGTTGACGTTGGTAATGCAACATAAAACGGAATCTTATTTTCTTTGGCTGCTAATGCTTTTAAATAAGTACCAATTTTATTACAAACATTTCCACTAATGGTAGTTCTATCACTACCAACCAGACACATATCTACTTCTTGATTTTGCATTAAATGTCCTCCTGCATTATCTACGATTACAGTATGAGGCACCTTTTCGTTTTTGAGCTCCCACGAAGTTAGAAGAGCACCTTGATTTCTTGGTCTAGTTTCATCTACCCAAATATGCAAAGGAATGCCTTGTCTATGTGCAAAAAAAATTGGAGCTAAAGCGGTTCCCCAGTCAACAGTTGCTAGCCAGCCAGCATTACAATGTGTGAGAATATTAATCTTTGATTTTTTCTTTTTGTAAATTTGTTTAATAATATCTAAACCATTTTTCCCAATTCTTTTGCAAAAATTTATATCATCTTCTCTTATTTTTTTTGCAATCTCTAATGATTTCAAAGCCCTGTCTTGTTTTGGTTTTTTCATAACACTCTTAACTTTGTCGATAGCCCATCTTAGATTTACAGCTGTTGGTCTACTTTCTAAAAGTTTTTTTGCAGCTTCTTCAATGTTATGATTCTCTGCATTTCTAAAAATTTCAAAGGCCAATCCAAATGCCGCTGTAACCCCAATTAAGGGTGCACCTCTAACCTCCATAGCTTTGATTGCATTTACAAATGAGGTCAGTGAACTTAATTCTTTGATTTTAAACTTAAAAGGTAATTTTGTCTGATCAATAATCTTTATTTTTTTGCCACTTAACCAGATAGTTGAATAATTTTTCTCATTTACAATCATAAATCTTCTAAAATATTACTTAATTTTTTCTTTGTTTTTTGTTTGATTTTTTTTCTGTTTGTAATTAATGATTTATTTGAAATTCCTTTAGTTTCATTGTCGCAGATGATTTTTTTTTCTTTACAAATTTCATTTATTAATTTGAGAGCATTCTCTGAGTTTTCGTTCATATTTTGAATAATTTGATCAACAGTTACAGAATCGTGTTTAGGATGCCAACAATCATAGTCTGTAACCATTGATAAGCTTACGTAGCATATTCCTGCTTCCTTCGCTAATTTCGCTTCAGGCATATTTGTCATACCAATAACATCACATCCCCAAGACCTATATAAATTAGATTCGGCAAGAGTTGAAAATTGCGGACCTTCAATGCATAAGTAAGTCCCACCATTATGAAAACTAAGTTTGATTTTTTTTAAAATCTCTGAGCATTTTTCAACTAAATTTCTGCAAACTGGAGAAGACATTGGTATATGGACAACACAGTCGTCATCAAAGAAACTCTTTTTTCTTAAGTAAGTTTTATCTATAAACTGATCGACTAGAACAAAATCCATAGGTTTAAAGTCTTCACGAAGGCTGCCTACAGCTGATATTGAGATTATATTTTGAACTTTTAGTTTTTTTAATACATCTATGTTTGCTCTGTAATTAATTTTTGATGGTGAAATGTTGTGATCAAGACCGTGTCTAGGAAGAAATGCTATCTCTTTCCCGTTTAAAACTCCAACCATTATTTTCGATGAAGGTTCACCAAATCCTGAGGTGACTGTGAGCCATTTTGAATTTTTTAAATTAGGTATTTTGTAAAGACCACTTCCTCCAATGAAAGCGATTTCTATTTCTTTCATCAAACTATTCTACGTCTTTCCATACTTTTCTTTTTACTCCCAACAACATAATTGTAATTAAAATTAAGAAAAATAAGGTTTTCACTCCTAGGCTTTTCCTTTCTTCAAGCTCAGGCTCCGCTGTCCATGCAAGAAAGGACGTAACATCTTTAGCTATTTGAGACTGTGTTGCTTCCGTTCCATCAGAGTATTCTACGATATCATCCATTAAAATTGAAGGCATAGCGATTTGATTACCAGGGTAATATTCATTGTAGTACATTCCTTCACTCGCCTCAAAATTATCCGGAAATTCCTTGTAACCATTTAAAAGACTGTAAATATAGTCAGCTCCACCGGCTCTAGCTTTAACAATTAAGGAGAGATCAGGTGGGTAAGCACCATTGTTAGCAAGCCTAGCAATTTTATCATTCTCATATGGACCAATGAATTTGTCACTCGGCCTTCCTTCCCGATCAAACATTTCACCATTATCATCCGGGCCATCCATAACTTCATAATCTGCAGCAATTACTTTGATTTCATCATTCGAGTAACCAATTCCTTTTAAATCTCTGTAAGAAACATGTCGTATGCCATGACAAGCAGAGCAAACTTCTCTGTAAACCTGAAATCCTCTTTGCAAAGAGGACTCATCAAATCTTCCAAAGATACCGTTAAAAGGCCATTTTTGTTGCATAAGTTCAATGTCAGTTGAAGCACTAAACAATTTAGTGGGAGTGATAAAAATTATGTGCAGTATAAATGCTAGTCTTAAAAGATTATTTGGCATAACTCTCAGTATCCCTATCAACTCTATCGAATTTCTCTGATAATACTGCCGAAGAAATGCTAGAGGGGAGTTCTCCTACCTTTTCAAAACGAGAGAGTATTGGCATTATCAGCAAAAAGAAAGAAAAATAGTAAATTGAAGCTGCTCTTGAAATAGTTACGTATATTCCTTCAGCTGGCATAGCACCAACCCAGCCTAAAATTATACAGTCGATTAGAAAAAGCCAATAAAATTGTTTATAATAAGGTCTAAATTGGGCGCTTCTTACTCTATGTTTATCTAGCCAAGGAAGTAAAAAAAGCACAGCAACAGCTGCAAACATTAAAAGCACTCCTATTAATTTGTCTGGAACCGCTCTAAGTATCGCATAGAATGGAAGGAAATACCATTCAGGAACTATATGAGCTGGTGTTTGAAGTGGGTTTGCAGGAATATAGTTGTCTGGGTGTCCCAAAAAGTTTGGTGCAAAAAATACCAATCCAGCAAATATAATTAAGTATACCCCTAGTCCTAGATAATCTTTAACTGTGTAATATGGATGAAAAGGAATAGTGTCTCCGTCAGATTTAACATCAATACCTGTAGGGTTGTTAGAACCAAACTGATGAAGCGCAACTAAGTGTAATGCCACAACTCCTACAATTCCAAATGGAAGTAGATAGTGAAGAACAAAAAATCTGCTTAAGGTTGGATTATCAACTGAAAATCCACCCCATAAAAAGGTTACAATGTAATCACCAATGACTGGAAAGGCAGAAAAAAGATTTGTAATAACGGTTGCCCCCCAAAAACTCATCTGACCCCAAGGGAGAACGTAACCCAAAAATGCCGAGGCCATCATTAAGAGAAGTATTACAACACCTAACATCCAGAGAATCTCCCTTGGATATTTATACGAACCATAATAGAGCCCTCTGAAAATGTGAATGTAGACAATAATGAAAAACATCGATGCTCCATTCATATGGATATATCTTAAGAGCCAACCATTGTTGACATCTCTCATTATTCTTTCGACGCTGTCAAACGCTATATCAGTGTTAGCTGTGTACTGCATAGCTAACAAAATACCCGTGACAATCATTATGACAAGGGTTATACCGGCCAAAGACCCGAAATTCCAAAAATAATTTAAATTTTTTGGGGTGGGATAATCTCTTAAATTATGATTGATAAAAGTAAATACTGGAAGTCTTTTATCGATCCAAGATGACAAACTACTATTTTCTTTTTTATTTTCACTCATTATTTAACCTATTTTTATTATATCGTCACTTACAAATTTATATGGAGGAATTTCAAGGTTTAAAGGAGCTGGACCTTTCCTTATCCTACCTGAAGTATCATAGTGTGATCCATGACAAGGGCAGAACCACCCTCCAAACTCACCTTTATTATCCCCTATTTTTTGTCCTAATGGTACACATCCTAGATGGGTACACACACCAACAACTACAAGCCATTTTGGGTTTTCAACTCTTGAATCATCAGAAGCTTTGTGGATAAGATCGTTTTCAGCAACATTTTTTGCAGAATCAATTTCATCTTTGGTTCTGTGTCTGATAAAGATTGGTTTCCCTCTCCACATAACTGTTAAACTTTGACCCTCTTCAACCGGAGATAAATCAACCTCAGTCGTTGACAGAGCTAATACGTCCTTTGCCGGGTTCATTGTATTTATCAGAGATACTGCTGTCACAGCTCCACCTGCAATAGCGAGTCCAGCTGTAGTTACGAATAAAAAATCTCTCTTCTCCTCGTCAACTGGCGAAACCTCGTTTTTTGTGTTTGATTCTGTTTTTTTCATATACCTATAATCTCATTGATTATAATATAAAAAAAAAATATTTTAAAACAATGAAAAAAATAGAAGAAAGAAAAAAAATTTGCTCAAAATGGTTTAAAAACCTCAGAAATTCAATCTGCCAAGAACTTGAACACATAGAAAAGAGTGATGAAAAATTCAAAAGAAAATCTTGGTCAAGGAATTCAAATGCCAAAAAAGATCTTGGTGGAGGAGAGATGAGTATTTTAAGAGGAAAAACTTTTGAAAAAGCAGGAGTTAATATCTCTACTGTTTTTGGAAATTTTTCCGATAACCTTAAAGGAAAAATTCCAGGTACTGAAAAATCATCAAAGTTTTGGGCTTCAGGCATTTCAGTCGTTATTCATCCATTTTCTCCCAAAATTCCTGCTGTACATATGAATACAAGACATATTATAACTGAAAAATCATGGTTTGGGGGTGGAATGGACATAACACCGACTAATTTAAACTCAGTTGAATCTAAGAATATTGCAAAGTTTTTCCACCTTAAGTTAGAGGAAATTTGCGAAGAAAACTTAAAAGGAAGTTATAAAAAATATAAAAAGTGGTGTGATGACTATTTTTATTTGCCGCACAGGCAGGAACCTAGGGGATTAGGGGGTATTTTTTACGATTATCTAAATACAGAAGATTGGAAAGCAGACTTTGATTTTACCAAAAAGGTTGGAGAAACATTTATAAGTTCCTACAAAAAAATTGTTAATCAAACAATTAACAAAAAATGGAATCAAAGTGACAAAAAGCTTCAAATTCATAGACGTTCAAGGTACACTGAGTTCAATCTACTTCACGATAGAGGCACAAAGTTTGGTCTTCAAACAAACGGAAATATAGATGCTATCCTTATGTCACTTCCTCCTCTTACCGGATGGTAATTCTTTTGCGTAAAGCAAACAATGTTTTTTGTCTGGCTCAAGATCATTTTCAACCCACCATTTCTCAATTTTATCTAGCGTTAAACCAATTTTCTTTCCTTCCCAAAATCCAAACTTCATCAGATCAGATCCTCTAACTGGAAATGATTTCCCTTCAAGTTTTTCAACATCTCTGATTTCTCGTAGTAATTTGTTTCTACTTATTTGTTTGTCTGCGTATTTAATTAAAACATTGTCATATATCAAAAACTTCTCTGAGGATTGCATCATTTTAAAAATTTTGTATTTTGAATATTTGTAAATATCAAGGTTACTAACTAGCCTTTTACGAAAGGATTTTTTAATCTTAGTCAAAAAATTTAGTTTTTTTTTTGATTTTCTGGTCAAAAACTTTAATCTTCTCTCAAAGGATACAAGTTTTAAATCGCGCTCAATTTTACATAGTCTTTCATAGTTATTTATGCATACATTTGACTCTAAAGCTGATTGTAGGACTGATTTAATTTTCTTGAGACTAGACTGTTTTTCACAATTTGGCGTGACTAAGATTTTGCTTAATTCATTTAGCCTTCTTTCAAATGACAAATTTTTTAATTTTTTCTGGAACTTTAAACAAGCTTTGAATCCATTATTGTCAAATTTATTCGAATATATTAGTGTAAATCTTAAAAATCTAAGGATTCTTAAAAAATCTTCCTGAATTCTTTCCGAAGGCTTACCAATAAAAACAATCTTTGATTTTTTTAAATCTTTAATACCACCATTTGGGTCAAATAGATTTCCCTGTAAATCACAATATATAGAGTTTACTGTAAAGTCTCTTCTAGCCGCATCTTCAAAAATATTTTTTGTATATTCTATCTCAGGATGTCTTCCATCACTTTTAATGTCTTTCCTCATTGAGGTTATGTCAATTGGATTGTTTTTTGGAATTGCAATTACAGATCCGAACTTAATTCCTACATCTAAAACTTTTATTTTTTGATCCTTTAAACATCGAACAATTAATCGTATAGGAAGATCACACACTAAATCTGGATTAGTATTTAATTTTTCTTTTAAAATTAAATCTCTTACGCTGCCTCCAACCAAGAATAAGTTTCCTTTTTTTCTTTTTAAAGAAGATTCAATTATTTTAATATCGTTAAAATTCAATCCTAATCTTGATGAAAATCGTCTAAAATTTATGATTTTATTCATCAAAACTTCCAGGTACTATTTCTTTTCCATCATAGTATGGTGGATTATAAATCTTATTGAGATTTGACTCATTCTTAAAAAAAAGAATTAAAATTATTAAAAGCATTATGAATCCAAAGAAATAATTAATCACTACAAACTTTTTGCCAAACTTATAAGAATAATAATTAATAATCAGAAAAAATATTAATAAAGATATAAAAATTAAAGCTTTCATCGGTATCTAAAAAATATTATGTTATCTATCATAAACAATATCTAAAAAAATTATAATGCTCTTTAACTCAAAAACAAAATTTCTAAAAACGTTTCTGTTAACTGTTTTTTTCACTTTTTCCTCTTCGCCAGTCTTGTCACAGCTTTTGTCATATCAAAGTGAATACGAAGTCGAACTGGGTAACTCAGAAGTTGTTAGAGTTCCTGGAAAAACATATGTAGACAAGGCCTCAGGACAATTATTTATAGACTGGATTAATAATTGTAATAATTCTTGGGTTTCTAATCAAAGAATGATGACTAGATTCATTAATTCTCACGGCGTAGGAACTTTAAGTGAGATAAACTATTCAGTAAATGAAAGCATAGATGGAGACAAAATGGATTTTGTCCTAGAAATAAAAGAAGATGCCGAGCTTGTTGATAGAACAATAGGAGAGGCAATTAAAGCAAAAAAAGTAACTGTAAATTTTCCAAGAACAGATAAAGAGAAGTTAATGTTTCCCGAAGACGTAATCTTTCCGCATAGTTTTCTTAAAGAAGTTTCTGGCAAGTTAGATAAAGACCAAAAAATAATTACACATAAAGTTTATGAAGGCACAATACCAAATAATTTCTTTAATATTTCAGTATTTTTTACGGACGAAACAGTAAAAGAGTCCAACGTTAAATTACCCAATAAAATTAATAACAAATTTAAGAAAATTAGAATGTCATATTACAAAGGAAGTGAATCAACCCCTATTTTTGAGCAAACAGTTCAATTAAATGAACAAGGTATAGCCAATTACTTTAAATACGATTACCCCGACTATTCATTGATTGTCAAACTTAAAAAAATTTCTTTAGTAAAGTTAAATTGTGATTAGTTCAATCATACCTTCAAATTTTTTTTTGTAAGATTTATAAATACTTAAAATTCTTTGATTATTAATTACTCGATCTTGTCCAATGGTTATGTAGAAGGTATTTGGTGAAGTTCTATTTCTTAATACTGGATATTTAACCTTAAGACCATTAGTTTTTAAAAAATTAGTTATCTCAGATATGTAAGGGAAAAAACTTTTATTATAAGATTGAAATTGAGTAAAAATTATAATCTTCCCTTTTGATTGATAGCTTTTGAGCTCATCTAATAACACATACTTCTGAGAATTTCTTCCGTTAGGTCTTTTTAAAATTCCGTTATCGGGATCTAAAAAAATGATTTCGTTTCTACAGAAAAAATTTATTGAATTTTCAAACCATAGTTTCCTTTCGTTTCTCATTATTTTTTCGTTGTAAAACTTAACAAATTTTTGAAGGTGAGTTTTTGTTGTAAAATTTTTTAAATTTCTATTTTTTTTTTTAACTAAATCACTTAATTCAGATGATAGCTTCTCATCAAGATTTGTTACTTTTGGGTTATTTAAATAACTACGCTTTTCTCCATCATTTTTTTTCAGTTCAGACTTGCTTATACTTTTTGGATCTACAAGAAACCAATTTAACCCAATTCGAACCTTTAAATTACTAGCTAAATGTTTAATAAATAAAAATTTGTAAAAATCATGAATATCCCCCAAATATCTCTCTTGCATACTTTAATAATAGTCATTTGTTGATTAATTTATAGGCAATTTTTTAAATTGTATCATAAACAGCTTAAATATTAACCCTTAAGAATTTTATTTATAATTATTCATCAATATTATCAATGCTTTAAAATTAATTTAAATTAATTGGCATAGTTTATGCATCTATTGTTTTTAATTTAAT
This sequence comes from alpha proteobacterium MED-G10, assembly GCA_002457065.1. Lineage (GTDB taxonomy): Bacteria > Pseudomonadota > Alphaproteobacteria > Methylaequorales > Methylaequoraceae > MED-G10. Next base: position 22,052 of record NTKR01000006.1, read on the forward strand.
TTAAGGGAGATTATAATGATTAATATATTAAAAAATTGGACATCTTCACCCTTAAATGGAAATCTTTCTAAAATTGTTTCTTTTGGAGTAATTTTAGCATTTTCATTTAGTGTTGGTGCTCAAGAATCTGCAGAAGTTCCTGCAGTTTCAAGTGAAGTTGCCTACATCCTTAATACATTCTTATTTTTGGTTTGTGGCTTCTTGGTAATGTTTATGGCTGCAGGTTTCTGTATGCTTGAGGCTGGACAAGTAAGAAGTAAAAATACTGCGGTAATATGTCTTAAGAATATAGGGCTATTTTCTATTGCAGGTTTTATGTATTACTTGGTTGGATACAATTTAATGTACGACGGTGTAGATGGTGGTTATATGGGTTCTTTTTCAATATTCGACAGGAGTTCAGATGTTGATTTAGAAACAGGTTATGCTGCAGCATCTGATTGGTATTTTCAGATGGTTTTTGTAGCTACAACTGCATCAATTGTTTCGGGTGCATTGGCTGAAAGAATTCTAATTTGGCCTTTTTTCCTTTTCACAGCTATTTTAACAGCATTTATTTATCCTATTGCTGGTTCATGGCAGTGGGGTGGCGGATGGTTAAGCGAGATGGGCTTTTCTGATTTCGCTGGCTCGACACTAGTTCATTCCGTTGGAGGATATGCAGCGTTAGCCGGAGCAATAATACTAGGACCTAGAGACGGAAAATATTCTGCCGATGGTAAGGTAAATGTATTAGGAGGATGCTCGCTTCCAATGACTACGCTCGGTGTATTTATACTTTGGCTTGGTTGGTTTGGATTCAATGGCGGATCTCAATTAGCACTTGGTTCTGGTGCCGACGCTACAGCTGTAGCAGACATATTTGTTAATACAAACCTTGCGGCTGCCGGAGGTGTATTGGCTTGTATGATTGTAAGCAAAGCTACAAATAGCCATACAAACATTGCTGCTACCCTAAACGGAGCTATTGCTGGTTTAGTGGCAATAACTGCAGAACCATTGACTCCATCAATGGGACAAGCTGTTATAATCGGTGCAATTGGTGGTATCATTTGTATGTATGGTATGAAACTCTTAGATATGTTGAAAATAGATGATGTCGTTGGTGCCATTCCAGCTCACCTGTTTGCGGGTATCTGGGGAACACTTGTTGTTGCGTGGACTAATCCTGACGCTAAACTTGGAGTTCAAGCTATCGGTGTTGTTTCATACGGGGTTTTTGCATTAGTTGCAAGCTTCATTGTTTGGTTCGTTATTAAAACCATTATTGGTATTAGAGCTTCAAAAGATGATGAAGAATATGGCCTAGATATGAGTGAGTTAGGGACAGTATCATTTCCTGACTTTACAAAAAAATAAAAGAGCTCCCCATAAAAAAAGGGCCTATCTCAGGCCCTTTTTCCCTTTTTATTATAAAATACAAAAATCCAAATTAAAACTGCTGGTATCCCTACAATTATTTCTCTTATTCTTCTCCCAATTGCTATTGAAAAGGCTACTGTATCTCCCAGACCGACGTAATTACCAATAAGAACAAAAGCTAATTCTTGAACACCAAGCCCAGCTGGAATGAAAAAGGCAACCGCTCTCACAATCCCTGTAAATGCCTCAATTAAAATTACGTCGAGCAAAGATGCATCAACGCCAATAATAAAAAGAAAAACATAGATTTCGAACGCTCCAGCAATCCAACCCAATAATCTACTTAATAGCGCCTTTAATAAATTTAGTCTATTTCTACTGAGAAGAAATAGTGAAAAATCAATTTTAAATAAAATTCTTAGATTTTTTTTATTAAGTCTAAATCCAAAAATATTTTCTTTTTTTAAAAGAAATTTTATCAACCTTAATTTAATGAAAAAGTAGAAAAATATACAGCCCAAAAACATTAAAAAAAGTGATACATATAAGTAAAAACTTTTTTGATTATTAAACAATGAAATACTATCAAAGGTCACAACTAATAAGCTGAAAATAGAAATCAAAAACAAAGAAAATGTCGCAATTATGAGATCCGCAAAAACAGTTGATGATGACTCATAAATTGTCAATCCTCTTTTAACACCTAAGTAAACCCTAATAAACTCTCCTGATATTGTTCCGGTAGGAAAGAATTTACCTGACGCCTGGGATATCCAAGTAATCAAAAAGGTCCACAATACTGATAATCTCTCTTTTTTTATGAAAACTTGCCATGCTATAGCATCAAAGTACAAGGTAGGAATGTGGGCAAAAATAATCAAATAAAGATTTGACTTATTTTCATTAATTAATTTTATTGAATCTGGACTTCCAAAAAAATCATAAACCCACTTAAGTAAGAATAAACCAATTAGTAAGAAAAAAAAAAATTTGAAAAATTTGAACGACATCAGAATATTTTTGATTCTGCAATACATTTACATATTAATTCAGGACTGTCAGAGTCAACTCTTGGATGCCAATCAAAAAAAGAAAACCTTCTATAAAATAATGTCCCTTGATGTGGAGGTTTCATATAATCATAATTTATTAATTTTCTATACGATTCTTGTTTTAGTGAAATGTAATTTAAATTATTTGATTCTGACAAATAAATATTTAACATTTTTCTTTTAATCTTTTTTTCCTCGTTTGTTAACTCTATTATAATATCCTTCTTCGCTGGCTTGATGAACTTGTTACTATTTATTTTCTTTTGAAAAAAATTGTATTCAGCAAATTCATATATACTGAAATATACATTCAACCTGGAGCAAATAAAGTTAGCGACATCGTGATCTTGGTGACCTCCCTCATATGCTGGACAAAAAATAGTATCAATTTTATAGGATTTTCCTATTTTCAAAATTTTATTATAGGTTTTTTCAATATTTAATTTTAATGATCTAGTTGGTATATTTTGTAAAAAAAACTTTTTAAAACCAAGGTGAGATATTGAGCTCTTCATTTCTTTATTTCTTCTCTTTACTTTCTTTTCGTGCCCATTTCTATCCCAATACCATTGTTGATTTTTAGAAATGACCCCATTCGTAAGGAAAAAAAAAAATAAATTTTTTTTTTTTAATAGTCGATTAATTATTATAGATGCTCCCACAATTTCATCATCCGGATGAGGAATTATAAAAAGAATATTATTCATTTATTTGTCAACTCTTTCCAATTTTTAAAAAAATACTGAAAAAAAATATCTTTCCACGATTTTTGTGAATTGTCATTTTTTAATTTCTTTTTAATTTGATGTATTTTTGTATTATTAATTAGCAAATCTTCTATTTTCTCTGCCCAAAGATTAGCTTCATATTTTTTTATTATTATACCATCTTCGCCACTTTTCCTTATTCTTCTTCCACCTCCATTTGGTGAAACAATACAAACTGCTTGACAGGATTTTGCCTCTAAAACAACTTGAGGACCAGTTTCATACAATGAAGGAAAGACAAATAAATCACAAATATTTAAAAAAGATGAAATTTCCTTTTCATTAATATGGTCCAATATTACAAGGTTTCTTCCACCTAGCCTTTTACAATCATCTCCCTGAAGATTTTCTCCAGCTAAAATTGTAGTAACTTTATGTTTTCTTGATTTAAGGATTTTATGTATCTCTGATAAAAATAAAACTCCTTTAAGCTCGTGAATTCTTCCACAAAAAAAAATAATCTTTTGGTCAGAATTTATATTGTACTTTCTTAAAAAATTTAGTTTATTAACATTCTTTTTTTTAAAAATTTTTTTATCTATTCCTCTTTCAAGCTTAATAATTTTATCTTGAAGGTGTTCTACCCTAAAGTTGTCATATGAGAAATCGCTAATCATTATTTTTTTACAATATTTAAAATATGAAATGATATTGGATATTTGATTTGCAGAAACTTTTTCAGGTAACTTTAATTTATTTATAAAAAAACCTGAAAAAGGTAAATGATTTAGAAATTTGCTTACATAAAATTTGGTATAATTGGGAGCGTCAGTGTGATAAGAGCTAGTAAGAGGAATGTTGTATTTTTTTGAAACCAATTTTGCTGTTTTTGACATCGTAAACAATTGATCGGTTGTATGAATTAAATCAAATTTTTTTAACTTTAGGTATAAACTTGGATTTACGGGAGATAAATCAGTATAATCGGCATCAATGCCAAAAAACCTAAGAAATGAAGACGAAAAGATTGGTTTAATTATATTCAAACTTATAAACTTATTAACAAGCTTTCGTTCTTTTTTTTTACCTAGAAAAAAAAATTCTAAGTAACAATCTAAATTTTCTTTTTCTAGTGATTTATATATTCGTTCCCAAAACTTTACATGGCCACCAGATTTTCTTGATAATTCCAAATCTACTAAAATTGCAACTTTAAACATTTCTAATTACAAAAAACTTAATCCAAAAAAATAAACATAAAAAGATATCATTAATATTGAAATTATATTCATTACAAGGCCAGTTTTAATCATAAAACTTATATTTATTTGATTAGTTGAGAAAACAATTGCATTTGGCGGAGTTGATATTGGCATCATAAAAGCACAACTTGCTGCTAAGACAACTGGCAAAATAACTGTAACAACATTTATATCTGAATTTATTGCAAAGGTACCAAGTAATGGTAAAAGTAAAAAAGTAGTTGCTGTATTACTCGTAAACTCTGTAAATAAAGATGTTAAAAAAGTGAGAATGAAAATAATTAAAAGTAAACTTAATTGATTTAAAAAAACTATATTTTTCGACAACTCGTTTGCTAATCCCGTTTCCATTATCAAAGAGGCCATAGATAATCCTCCACCAAATAAAATTAAAACATTCCAAGGAATATTTTTAAACCAATCAAAACCAAGAATTACATCCATTTTTTTATTTACAGGTAAAATAAAAAATAAAATAGCACTAAATAAAGCAATTCCGGAGTCATTTAAATTAATATCTAAAAAGTTATTAATTTTAATTTTAAATATCCAAAGTAAAGCTGCTAAGATTAATATAAATAATGAAACCTTTTCTTTATTTGAAAATTTTCCAAGTGATTCATATTTTAATTTTAACTTTTTTTGATTAATTTTTTCAGTTTTATGCGAAATTCCTAAGGACAAATAAAGCCACAATATAAAAAGTAATGCCATTGATAAAGGACTTATAAAAACCACCCATTCTATAAAACTTATTTCTAAATTAAAATTTTCAGCTAAGAAGCCAATCATTACAGCGTTAGGAATCGTTCCAATAGGGGTCATCATACCACCAATTGATGAAGCATAAGCTACACACAAAATTAGCATTTTTGAAAATTTTTGATTTTCATCTCCTTTAAAATTATTTTCAACAATAAATTTGACAATTGGAAGCATCAAAAGGCAAGTTGCTGTATTTGATAACCACATACTTATAAATGCTGTAATAAAAATAAAACACATTAAGAGAGAATTTTTATTTTTTCCAAACATTATTATGCTCTTAACTGCAAATCTTTGATGTAAATTGCTTCTTTCAAAACCATTAGCCAACAAAAAGCCTCCAAGTAAAAGAAAAACTACTGGACTAGAATATGGAGAAAAAACATCAACCAAATTAATGTCTTTCAATAGAGGAGCGATTATAATAGGAATTAGTGCAGTAATTGACAACGGTATTGCTTCCGTAACCCAAAAAAAGATCATAGTTATCATTAACTGAAGGACAATTCCTGCATTATAATCAAGATCACCATTTAAATTGAGAATTTCTGGAATAAATCCAACTAAAATTCCAACTAAAAAAAGTCTAGGTTTCATTGTGCTCTGATTTTATTTGTTCTAGTGATTTTTCTTCAATTTCAAACCACTCATTTTCAAGTGATGATATTTCATTTTGAATAGTATTTATACTTTTAATTAGACTTTGATAGTCATCAGAATTCAAATCAAACTTTTGATTAAAATTTTTTAACTTGAGTGTTAATTCATTTAACATTAACTCTTTTTTTTCAATTTTTTTAAGAATTCTATTGATTTTTTTTTCAGCATTCTCTTCTTTCTCTTTTTTTATATTCAAACTTTTATCTTTTTTTTCCTTAACATCTTGTTCATCCTTACTACCAAATAAATTTTGGGGCCATTCATTCAACACTCTGTGATTACCCAATCCGTCTAGAAAAATTATTTTATTTACTACTTTCTCTAGAAAATCCCTATCATGTGAAACAACAAAAACACCTCCATTAAATTTATTTAAAAACTCAATTAAAATATCAATAGTTTCAATATCTAAATCATTTGTTGGTTCATCTAAAATTAAAATCTCTCTAGGCTTGGCTAAGATTTTTGCCAAAAGCAATCGGTTCCTTTCACCTCCGGATAAAACTCCAACTTCAAAGTTAATTTTCTTTGGATCAAATAAAAAGTTTTTAAGATACCCACATATATGACATTTTTTATCGCCAACAAATAAGTAATCACCACCACCTGGAATCATATTTTCTTTTATTGTTTTATTATCATTAAACTGTTCTCCTGACTGATCAAAATAACTAATTCCCAAATTTTTTCTTATTTTTATATTTCCCTCATCAATAATATTTTTATCTTTTATCAAATTCAAAAAAGTTGATTTGCCCGATCCGTTCTTCCCAATAATTCCAATTTTATCACCCTTCATTAGTTTGAAATTAAAGTTTTTCAATATAACCTTCTCATCATTTTCCATTAAAAATTTTTTTTTAACATTATGAAAATTTATCAATAAATTCGTACCACTTTGCTCCTCTTCGTCATATGAAATCTTTACCTTAGAAATTGATTTTAAAAATTCACTTCTTTGTTTTTCAAAATCCTCTTTAAATGTAAAAATTTCAGACTTTCTTCTAACATTTCTTTTTCTCCTTGCAGTAACACCTTTTGATAACCATTCCATTTCTTGAGTAAGAATTTTTTTTTTATTTTCTATTTCCCTTTTTTCTTGTCCAATTAAATTCTGACTCCAATTTTCAAAATCACTAAAACCTTTCGGTGATATTTTAATCCCTGTTCTATCAATCCAGAAAACCTTATTTGTAATATTTTTCAAAAAACTTCTGTTATGACTTATTACCAGAAAAGAACCTCTAAATTCTTCCTTTAAAAATATCTCAAGCCAATTAATTGATTCCAAATCTAGATGATTTGTAGGCTCATCTAAAAGAATAAGATCTGGGTTTGTAATGATTACTGAAGCAAGATTTAATTTTCTCTTCATTCCCCCAGACAGTTGGTTTAATTTGTCAAATGGGTTTATCTTAAGACCTTCACATAAACGTTTTACTATAAATTGATCATTTTCTTTATTATTAGTAAATTGATCCAAATACTCTAATATCCCAACTTCTTGATTAAAATTTTCTCTTTGATTTAAATAACCGATTTTAATTTTTGGGTTAGTCCATAATTCTCCAGAATCAATAGGTAAGCTTTGTGAAATAATATTAAAGAGTGTAGACTTCCCTACCCCATTTTTGCCTACTATAGCGATATTATCGTTGTTATGGATACTTAGTGAAGCATCGTCAAAAATAACTTTTTTACCAAAAGCTAAGTTACAATGATTCAAAGAAAAAAAAACTTCTCTCTGCATTACATCTTATGGCTGGGGTGGTAGGATTCGAACCTACGAATGCCGCTACCAAAAAGCGGTGCCTTACCACTTGGCCACACCCCAATAGTTTATAAAAACATAATCATTTTTCATTTTTTATACAACCCAAATATTCTTTAAATTTTATTTATTATTTTTGTTTTTTTGGTCCATATTTCTTTAAACACACTATTAATTAAAATATCAGCTTTATTCAAATCAGATAAATTGTTAAATATTCCAAAACATGTAGCTCCTGACCCTGTCATCCTTACGAGCTTGGAATTTGTTTCTGTTTTTAGTAAAGAGGTTATTTCTTTTATAGTAGGACAAATTCTTTCAGCCACGCACTCTAAATCATTATTTCTATTGTTTAACCCTTCAAAGAAAAGATCTGAATTAAAAAAGTCTATGTCATTATCGACTCTATTTTGACTAGATAACCTTACACCTTCAAAAATTTTTTTTGTAGAAATCTCAATGAGAGGATTTATAAGTAAAACAGGTAATTCTGGAATCTTTGATGATAAAAATTCAATGTTCTCACCCTTACCTTTTACAATTGCAGTTTTTCTAAAAAAACAAAAGGGTACATCAGCACCTAACGAAAATAATAATGAATCTAAAGTATTTTTTTCGATTGAAATTTTAAATAGGTCTTTTAAACAATGAATTACTGTCGCAGCATTTGATGATCCTCCTCCCATTCCAGAGGCTATAGGAATATTCTTTGTTAACTTAATGTGAACATTGATTTTAAATTTTGCATACTCTTCTAATAATTTTACTGCATCCAAGATAATATTTTCAGTTTTAGATAAATTTTTTGCAAAAGGACCATCAATAGTAAAACTAAAATCCTTTTCTTCTTTAATACTTATAAAATCACCATAATCACAAAAAGTCATTAAACTCTCTAGATTATGATAACCATCACAGGTTTTATTTATTAAATGTAAATATAAATTTAGTTTCAGTGGTGAAATATAACTTTTTAAATCATTTTTGATCATAGTCCTGAGCTAATTTTCTTCTTCACGATTTCCTTGTTTTTAAACTCAGGGTCAATAATCAAAACTCTTTTCCATTGTGACTGAGCTTCACTAAACCTTCCGGCTTTCCAATAAGCATCTCCTAAATGATCATTAAGCGTTGCATCACCTGGTAAGAAAGAAACAGCTTTTTCAAGAAAATATATTGATTTTTCTATAAAATCTGAGAGATAGTAAGCCCATCCTAAAGAATCTAGAATATATCCATCCATAGGTTCTAACTCCACGGCTTTCTCTAATAAATCCAGTGCTTCTTCTATATTTTTTTTTCTGTCTAACCAACTATAAGCAAGATAATTTATAACATAGGGATCATCAGGCTTCAGTTTCATAGCCATTTTTAAATCAGACTCTGCTTTCTCCCATTTATTCAGTCTTTCAAATGCAATGCCTCTTGAGTAAAATATTGACCATTTATTTTGAAATGGTTCATTATCAATTATTTGTGAATATAATTTTATGGACTCAGTAAATAATTTTTTTGACCTGTATTTATCTGCTAAAAGAATTTTTATTTCGTAGTTTTTAGGATAATCTTCTAATAATTTTTTCAGTTCTTCAAGAATATCATTGTCATTTTTTAAACTATCTTGTAACGATAATCTCATTTTTAGAAATTTCATAAAATAAGGGTTCGTTCTTCTCGGATTTGATATTATTTGTTCAGCATTTCGATTCAGATTAATTATTTCAAAAGAACTCGCCAGTAATAATCTCATAGCATTAAAATCTTTCCTTAGTTTCAATGACAATTTTCCAAAAAAAATCGAATATTTATAAAGGTTTTTTTGATAGTACCAACTTGATATATTATAAAAAACTTCGGCTAAACCATCCTTTCTTGTTAAAACTGGGTTAAGAATTTCAAGATTATTTGAAATATTTTTTTTATTATATTTCTCTAAATTCAAATTTTGATATGAAAGCACTTCAATTAGTTCCTGAACCCCTTGCGAATTTTTTATTTTTAAATTTGCAAACAAGAGAATTTCATTAACCCTAGTAGATGAAAAATTTTTTTTTTCTATTTTTTGAAAAAATTCATATGCTCTCTTCTTCTTTGCTCTTATCAACAAATCTAAACCATAATGAACACAAATAAGAGGTATACATTCTTCAAGATCCTCTTCGCTGTATTTTTTTGGTTTTTTTGAGGTCCAAATTTGTAATGCTTTAATAAAATTTGTATCTAAATGTTTTTCTAAATTTGAAAGATTTGATAAGTTTAACCCTTTTTTAGAGATAAAATCGTCAACTAGTAAAAAAAGATTAGCCGTTAAATTTTCTTTGTTTAATTTATTTATTTCTGATGCTATGTTTTTTGAATTTTCCCAATCATCAAATATAACTGATTCAAAAAATAATTCCTCTAATGTCTCTTCCTTAACTACAGATAAATCTATTCTATTAAAAGTTTTTTTTAGTTTTGAGATATCATTAACCTCTTTGGCATAGAGCCACTGAAGGTAATCGCCATAAGATGTCTGATTTGAAGTTCTAGCTTGCAGATTATTGAAGCAGCTTATAAAAAAATAAGCTATTAAAACTAATTTACATATTTGTGTAATTTGGCCCACCACCACCCTCAGGTGAAACCCAATTGATGTTTTGTTTTGGATCCTTAATATCACATGTTTTACAATGAATACAGTTTTGGGAATTAATTTGAAGTTTAGGTTGATTGTTTTCATTTAATATCTCATAAACTCCTGCAGGACAGTATCTCTGTTCAGGAGAATCATAGTGTTCAAAATTATTAGATATAGGTATACTAGCATCAGTTAACTTTAAATGACAAGGTTGATTTTCTTCATGATAAGTTGATGAGAAAGAAACATTGGTTAGTTTATCAAATGTAAGTTTTCCATCAGGTTTAGGATAATTAATAGGTTTACATTCACTTTTCTTCATCAATGACAAATGGTCTGGTTCAGAGTGATTCAAAGTCCATGGAACATTACCTCTGAATAAAATTTGATCAACTCCAGAGTAAAGCATCCCTATTTTCAGACCGTATTTGAATGACGGTCTTACATTACGTGCTTTTTTTAATTCAACTCCAGCCCAAGATGCTCTAAACTTTTCTTGAAAGTCTTCTAAGGCCGTATGTTTTCTCCCCATTACAAGTTCATTAAAGACCTCCTCAGCAGCTATCATTCCAGATTTCATAGCTGTATGTGTTCCTTTTATTTTTGGTGTATTAAGCGTCCCTGCGTCACAACCTATCAAAGAACCACCAGCAAATGTCAGTTTAGGCAAAGATTGCCATCCCCCCTCATTTAGAGCTCTAGCTCCGTATGAAATTCGTCTACCACCTTCAAACATATTCTTAATTTTGGGGTGGGTTTTGAATTTTTGAAATTCATCGTAAGGTGAAAGAAAAGGATTTTTATAATCTAGTCCGATTACAAATCCAACTGAAACTAAATTATCAGACAAATGATAAAGAAATGAACCTCCATATGTATTTTGATCTAATGGCCAGCCTATAGTATGAAGAACCTCACCAACATTTGCATTTTCTGGTTTAATTTCCCATAGTTCCTTTAATCCTAGTCCGTATGTCTGATGTTGAGAATCACTTCTTAGATTAAATTCTTCCATTAGTTTTTTTCCAAGGTGTCCCCTGCAACCTTCTGCAAACAATGTATATTTACTGTGTATTTCTATTCCTGGTTGAAAATTAGGACCTGGATTTCCGTCTTTATCAAGACCTAAATCGCTAGTGATAATACCACACAGCTTTTTATCCTCTAACAAAACATCAGATGCCGCAAAACCAGGGTAGATTTCAACTCCAAATTTTTCAGCCTCTTGAGACAACCATTTACAGAAAGAACCAAGGGAAATGATGTAATTGCCGTCATTATGCATCACTGGAGGTATAATAATTTTTGGAAGTGTGAATGTATTATCTTCTGTTAGAAATTTTACTGTTTCTTTCTTAACTTTAACTTTTACTGGGCAATTTGTGTCATCCATCCAATTGTCAATCAACTCATTTAATGCTGTTGGCTCTAAAATAGCCCCTGACAGAATGTGCGCTCCAACTTCAGAACCTTTTTCAACCACGCATACTGAGAAATCTTTATTATTTTCTTTACATTTCTTTTTAAAATTTATAGCGGCAGACAAACCTGACGGGCCGGCACCTACCACAACTAGGTCGTATTCCATTTTTTCTCTAGTAATATTTGAATCTGTCATAGTTATTCTTTTAAAATATAATAATTCTTATAATATATATATTAATGAATGTTAAAAACATAAAGTCTTTTATTGAATTTTATGAATCTCTTGGTGTTTCAACTTTTATCACACCTTATTCAAGGAATTCCAGGGAAATAAATGAGAAAGTTAAATGTTTATTTAAAACTGAAGATGATTTTGAGGACACCAAAGATTTTAATAATAAAAGCTACCAGTTAGAGCTTCTAAAAAAACAAATAACTGAAAGTAATTGCAATTTAAAAGATATTGCAACAAATCTTGTATTTTCAGAAGGTAATTATGATTCTAAAATAATGTTAATAGGGGAGGCACCTGGTGCTGAAGAAGATAGAATTGGGAAGCCATTTGTCGGTCAAGCAGGAAAGCTTCTAGATGAAATGTTACAGTTAATTTCATTGAACAGAAATAAAAACGTTTATTTGACAAATATTATATTTTGGAGACCTCCTGGGAACAGAACACCAAATTCTGAAGAAGTAAAGATTTGTTTACCTTTTGTGCAAAAACACATAGATATAATAGACCCTGAACTAATAATTGTTCTGGGTAATGTTGCTTCAAAAGCTCTTCTAAACAAAACTGATGGAATTACGAAATTGAGAACTCAAGAACATTTCTATATTAACACAAAAAATGCAAAGATTCCTTTAAAGGCTATATTCCATCCTGCATATCTTTTAAGAAATCCCTCTGAAAAAAAAAAAACTTGGGATGATTTAAAAAATATATACGATTATATATTAAACAGAAATTTATTATAATGAATGAAAATAAAGATTTTGTAATTTTAAATATATCAATATTTGTAGTTTCGGACTCTAGAAATCAGAGATCAGATAAGTCAGGCAAAATACTTGAAGAAAATATTCTTGAATCAGGACACCAACTAAAAGAAAAAAAATTTGTAACCGATGACAAAGAATTAATCATCAAAGAATTATCTAATTCAATAAATAAAAAAGAAATTGATGTTGTAATTCTAACCGGAGGCACTGGCTTAACTGGAAGAGACTCTACACCCGAAGCAGTTGAAGAAGTAATTGAAAAAAAAATACCTGGATTTGGAGAAATCTTTAGATATGTAAGTTTTAAAAAGATTGGAACATCTTCTCTTCAATCTAGGGCACTTGCGGGTTTAGCAAATGGAAAATTTATTTTTGCCCTTCCAGGCTCACCAAGTGCATGCAAGGATGCATGGAATGAAATCCTTAAATTTCAGCTCGATTCTAGGACAAAGCCCTGTAATCTTGTAGAATTAATCCCTCGATTAAATGAAAATTAATGAGTTTTTCAAAACTTTTCTTTAGCTGACTTTATCCATTCCTTTACTTCTGTATCAGTCCTCATACAACAGGATGTGATCGGAAAATTTCTTTTCTGAGATTCTGTTAACCTGTAATCATCCTCACTTGGTTGAACAAACATTAGACAATTTATATGATGTATCACTCCATTATTAGCATTTATATTTTCTTTAACAACAACCATATCTTTGACAAATAGACTATCTTTTTTGAAGAGTTGAAGAGGTTTATTACTAACCGTTACAACAGTTGTAGCATCTTCTCCAAAATCTGAACTTATTTTCTGACCAGTTAGCAAATGATCCATCATCAAACTTTTACTAAAAGATTTATCTGATAGAATTTTATCTTTTGCTGTCTGTGGAATAGATTTGAATGCCTTATTAGTAGGAGCAAAAACTGTCCATTTCCAGGGTAATTTTTTTTCCAGCACTTCTTCAAGGCCAGTTTCTTTTAGATGTGAATAAAATAAACTTAAATCTGGATTTGTTTTTATAAGATCAACAACAGTTTTGCTATTTAAATTAAAAGGGATTAGAATAACTAAAAAAAGTAAAACTTTGTAACTAATGTTTGTTATGTTTTTCATCATTTTATATTAGAATATCAACAAACAATTGACTAGATATTTGTTAAAAAATGAAAAAAAATTTTTTGAGGACGTTACTAACAATATTATCGGTGTAGATGAAGTTGGGCGAGGTGCATTATGTGGACCAGTTGTTTCTTGCAGCGTTCTTTTAAAAAAGGAGATCCTTCAATTTGACTTGGTAAATCAAATCAATGACTCAAAAAAAATTTCTGAGAAGAAAAGAAAAACTTTATCTAATTTTATTAAAAAAAATTCAACCTTTTATTTTGGCATTGCAAGTAATTTAGAAATTGATGAAATCAATATCCTTCAGGCTACGATTTTATCAATGAAAAGATCGTTGAAAAACTTCTGTAATCATAAAAATAAAACAAAGATTGATGGTCAAAAAACTTTTCATCACAATAACAATACTTTTTTTATAAAAAAGGGAGACCAAAAATCTATTTCAATAGCGTCGGCTTCTATCTTAGCAAAAACTTTCAGAGACAAATTAATTTGTAATTATGGAAATGAATATCCGGAATATGATTTGTGCTCAAACAAAGGATATGGAACAAAAAAACATTTTAAAGCTATAAAACATTTTGGAATAACACCAATTCATAGAAAAAGTTTTTTGAGAAATTTCTTATAAAATAGAAATAGGTAATATAATGTTTACTTGCAGACCTCCTAGATTTTTTGATTTTTCCAACCAAACCTTGCCTTTATAAACCTCAACAATATCTTTAACTATATTAAGACCCAGACCAGTTCCTGAGGTTTGTTCATCAAGTCTAAATCCCCTTGCAAAAACTTCATTCATTTTCTGATCAGGTAAACCAGGTCCATCATCTGAAATCTCAATTTTTATTTCACTATCTGACATATTGAAGAGTTTGATTCCAATCTTTTTTTTTCCAAACTTACAACCATTTTCTATTAAGTTTCCTACAACCTCTTCGATATCCTCCATACTCCCGTAAATAAAAAATTCTTTATAATCTTTAGGATAATCAATGGTTATTTCAGGATAAATTTTATTGAAAAT
>NTKR01000007.1 GCA_002457065.1 alpha proteobacterium MED-G10
GAATATTTAGAGTGTTTAATATCTACGGATGGGAAAGATTGTAAGATTTATTATACACAAATGAGAATTGTAGATTAACTTTTGATAATATCTTCAATTTGAACTTGTATTGTTCTTTCTCCTCCCCAGAAGTTATCCTTTAGGGTAACAACGATATCTACAATTTCACCAGAAAAATCCTGAAAGAAATTTCCCATATCTTCGTTCACCGTATTAAATGCTATTCCTTTAATCTTGTTTCCAAAAGCATCCGTAATAACTGTAGAGTGATGATTATCTCCAACTATTTTCACAAAACTTAGATTGCAATCTTTAATAAGAAATCGTGGTTTAGTGTTACCCGGACCGAAAGGCGAAAGCTTAGCAATTTCATCAAATAATTTTATATCAATCCCTGAAATATTTAATGCACAATCATAAAACTTTTCAATATGAAAATTTCCTTTGTCAAATTTATCAACTAAAAAATCTCTGAATTTTTTTATGTTTTTTTTATATATGGAAAATCCACCAGCCATCTTATGTCCACCCCCTGAAATCAGGATACCTTGACCTACAGCTTTAACAATTAACTCTCCTATATCAAAATTATAAACTGATCTACAGGATGCTTTACAAACTTCCTCTTCTTCAGAAATAACAATTGAAGGTCTATTAAATTTTTCAGTTAATTTACTAGCAACTATTCCAATTACTCCGGGATGCCAATTAAGTGAACTTACACAAATTATTTTGTTATCATCGTTTACTTTTTGAAGTGCCTGGAATTGAACTTTCTTTTCAATATTTTTTCTCATATTGTTATATTCACCAAGCTTAAGGGCCATTACATTAGCAAGATTTTTTTCATTGCACAATAATAGCTCAGTACCGAGTGATGATTTCCCAACTCGACCACCCGCATTAATTCTAGGACCTATAATAAAACCTAAATGATAATCAGTAATCTCATTTTCAATTCCAGCCTCAGTAACTATTGATGATATACCTAAATTGGAAGAAGAGCTAATAATTTTCAGACCTTGTTTTACAAAAGTTCTATTTATTTTATCTAGTTTAACAACATCGCAAATCGTTCCAAGAGCTACTAGGTCAAGATAATTAATTAAATTTGGAGGGTCAGATTTAAAAAATTTTTTCTCACGCAAACTTCTATTTAATGATATCAAAAGAAAAAAAGTCACACCAGCAGCACACAGATTTTTTAAATTAGATGAATCTTTTTTTTTATTTGGATTTACAACTGCGTAAGCATCAGGAAGTATTTCACCTTCTTTATGATGGTCAATTACAATTATTTCAACTCCTTTATTTCTTATAAATCTTATTTCCTCAAAAGCAGTTGTTCCGCAGTCCAACGTAATTATAAGTTTACAACCACTTTCAAACATTTTTTCAAACGCACCAATACTTGGACCGTATCCTTCACTTTGTCTATCTGGAATATAAAACTCATAATCAACTCCAATTTGTTTAAAATATTTACTTAAAAGTGCAGTTGAAGTAGAACCATCCACATCATAGTCACCAAAAATACCAATTTTCTTTTTTTGCGTAATAAAATCGATAATTTTTTCGGTAGCACGTTCCATATCACTCAAAACAAAAGGGTCAGGAATTACATTTTTTATCCTCGGATTAAGATAGTTTTCAAGGTTTGTTGGATCAACATCTCTCGATGCTAGAAGTTTGGATAAAACTGGATTAAGTTTTTTATTTAATAGAACCATTTCATTTGAAACGTCATATTTTTTTTCTACCCAAATTTGGTTTTTAACAGATATAGTTTTTTTAAATTTATTTTTTAATTGTTCTTGATCAAATTTAGTTTTAATCTGCATAAAAAAAATCTACCATGATTATCAATGTTTAAAAATAAGAATATTTTAATTGCTCAAGGAGGCGGCCCTACAAACGTAATTAATATGTCGTTGGTTTCAATTTTAGAGCAGGAGAAAAAATTAGGCTCAAATGTTATTGGTTCACTTAATGGCGTAAATGGAATCATTAACAATCGTTTTACAAACCTCAACAAAGTTTCAAGTTCCGATCTTAAATTGATCGCACAAACACCTGGTGCTGCACTTGGCTCGACTAGGGACAAACCTGATGCAAAATACTGTTTTGAAATATTAGAAGTTTTAAAGAAAAAAAAAATTGATAAATTTTATTACATTGGTGGAAATGACTCGTCTGATAGTCTTAGAATAATTTCAGAGTATGCTAAAGATAGCAACTTCAACTTACAATGTATTCATATTCCAAAAACAATTGATAATGATTTAGTATCCAATGATCATACACCTGGTTTTGGTTCAGCCGCTAAGTATGTTGCACAACTATTCTCAGGTATTAATTATGATGTAAAATCTCTTCCTGGTGTTTATATTGGAGTAGTAATGGGAAGACATGCAGGTTTTCTGACAGCAGCATCATCTTTACTTAGAAAAACAAAAAGTGATGGACCACATCTAATTTATATACCTGAAGTATCATTTTCTTTTGACAAACTCCTAAGTGATATAAAAAAATGTTACTCAAAGTATAGAAGAGTTATAGTCGCAGTTTCAGAAGGTATTCAAGATGATAAAAAAAAATTAATTTCACAAACAATTAAAAAAAAAAGTGAATTTGATGCTCATGGTAACATTCAATTGTCTGGCACAGGTTCACTCGGTGATTATCTATCAGATAAAATAAAAATTAATTTAAAATTGTCTAGGGTAAGAGCAGATACTCTAGGTTACCCCCAAAGGTCATTTCTGGGTTCAACTTCAGAAGTCGACCAAAGGGAAGCTTACAATATTGGAAATTTTGCTGTAAAAAGCTCTAACAAAGTAAATTTTTCTTTTTCAGCGGGAATGAAAGAAAGAGTAAATTTAAATAACAATTATAAAATTGAATTTAAAATTAATACTTTAACTGATGTTGCAGGTAAGACAAAAGTTATGACAAAAGAGTATTATGACTTAAAGGCTAGCAATATTACAAAAAAATTCATCAATTATGCATATCCATTAATAGGAAAAAAATTAATTGATACGAAATCACTTATTTAAAATTTTCTATTCTCAAGGAAACTGTTTTTCTTATTACATTTTTGAGCGAATTAATTTTTTTTAAAGCATTAACTATTTCCTTTTCATAACAATTGTGAGTTGTCATTATTATTGTAGCGTTTCTTGAGCCGGGCTCTCGATCTCTTTGAAGCATTGATTTCATAGAGATATTGTTTTTCTTAAATTCTTTTGTAATATCTGAAATTACACCAGATTTATCGATAGTTGAAAATCTAAGATAGTAGCCTCCAAATCTTTCACTAAGCTTCAAGTTTTTATGTTTAATTATTTTTTGATTTAAATTAAAGTCATTAGTATCTTTTTTACTAATAGAAATGAGATCACTTACAACTGAGGTTGCGGTTGGATATGCTCCAGCTCCCTCTCCCTGTAAAAAACTCTTTTTACAAAAATCAGATTCAATCACTACACCATTATAAACACCATCAACACTAGCTATAATATCATTCTGATTAACCAGACATGGGTAAACGCTACATAATAAATTATTTGATTTAAAATAAGTTACGGCAAGTAATTTAATTTTATAACCAAGCTCATAAGAATATTTTAAGTCTACTAAATCAATTCCTCTAATACCTTCAATTGATATTTTTTTTAAATTACAGTTAATATTAAACGCTAAAGAAGCTAATATTGACAACTTATGAGCTGTATCAACTCCATCAATATCAAACGATGGGTCGGCTTCAGCAAATCCTAAATCTTGTGCTTTTTTTAGAATTTTCTCAAAAGTGAGACTTTTTGATAACATATCAGTTAAAATAAAGTTTGATGTACCATTCAAAATGCCATAAATCTTAGAAATCTTATTTGAAGATAAAAACTCCTGAATTATTTTTATTATCGGGACACCACCTGCAACTGCAGCTTCAAACTTTATTGAAGAATTATTTTGATTACATATCCTCTTTATTTCAACCCAGTGTTTAGAAATTAAAGCCTTATTAGCAGTTATAACCCTTTTACTTTTTGACAAGGCATTAAAAACAATTTCTTTTGCTATACCTTCCTCTCCACCGATCAACTCTATCAAAACGTCAAAGTCATTGAAACTTAGAAGACTTTTTGCATCTTTAAAGATTTTTGTATTTTTTAATTTTATATTATTCCTACGAATTTTTCTTCTACTTGCAATTGCTACAATAGAAATGTTGTATTTTTCTATAACTTTATTTTTTAATAACAAATCAAGAACGCCGTTACCAACAGTGCCTACTCCAGCAATAGCAATCTTAATTGAATGCTGGGACACTTTATTAATAAATTAGAAAAATTTCAGTTCTCTGATTCGCTTTAGTTCCAGCTGGCATTATTTCTTTGAACAATGGTTTTGTATCAGAGACAGCTTCAGTGATAAGTTTATCACTTGGAAAGTTGTGTTTATCAATGAAGATATTAGCGACAGAGTGAGCTCTTTTATCAGAGATCATAAAATTAACAATTTTATGTTCTGTAATAGGCATATCCTTAGTTCGCTCACTAGCATGACCAATGATTTTTATCCTAGCATTTCTTTCATTTGCAATTTTTGCAATCTTCTTAATTTTTTTCAGTCCCTCACCATCGACAATAGAAGAACCAGATCTGAAATTAATGGTTGCAACCCTAAACTGTATCTTATCTTTTAAGTTTAATGAGGTAACTAAACTTTCTGGAGCTCGGAAAGGTTTTGATTCAGAATTCTGATCTGTACTTAGTTCAGTGAACTCAGGTTTAATTGGTTCAGCAGTTGAAGATTCTATTGCATTATTGACATTATCTTCAACTTGAGCAATAGTTTCATCGATCAATACGCTATCATACTCAGTAGTAGGTACCGCTGTTAATCTTTCTTCGGACAATTCAAGGTCTTCTGATGATTCTGCATCAGCTAGTATTTCTGCAAGTGATGGGTCTTCAGCTGAAAGTAATTCTTGATTTTCATCATCAGCTTTAACTACATCATCCCCATCCGGAATCATTGATTCTGTCCAATTTGTAATTGTTTCACAAGAACTTAATACAAAGAAAGGAACTAAAAGGAATATTATATAAAATTTTTTCACGATGGTTTATATTATTTAATCACATTTATTCATAATAAAAATTTAAAAAAAAAAACTCAATTGTTTTTTAAAAATTCTTTACTTAGCTTACCATATACCTCTGGGGTATTAATTAAAAGTTTCTTTTCGTTTTCATTAATTAGACGAATAAATCTTGCAGGATTTCCTGCCCATAGTTGATTTTCCTCAATATTTGTTCCTGGGGTCACAACAGCTCCAGCTGCAACAAATGACATACTGTTTACAACTGAATTATCCAAAATTATCGATCCCATTCCTATAAGTGCGTTATCTTTAATCTTACATGCATGAATAGTAGCATTGTGTCCAATTGTAACGTTATCTCCGATTTCTGTTGGTGAGCCATCTCTCCCTGTAGCTGAAAATCCATATGACGAAACATGAATAACTGTTCCATCTTGAACATTAGTATTTTTTCCAATTTTAATATATTCAACGTCACCTCTTATTACACAATTATACCAGACACTTGAACCAGCATCTATTTCTACATTACCGATTATTTTTGAACCCTCTGCTATAAAAACATCTTTTTTAATCAAGGGTGTCTTTTTTTTATATGTAAAAATTTTTCTATCCATAATACTACACCAAAGATTCAGACTCATTAAAACCAAACATTAAATTCATATTTTGGATAGCCTGACCGGCAGCTCCTTTGACTAAATTGTCTATCGTACTGATTATTATAGTTTTTCTTTTTGATATATCAGCAAAAACACCAATTCTCACATAGTTAGTATTTTGAACTTCAGAGAGTTTTGGTATTTTATTTTTAAATATTTTTACAAATATTTCATTTTGATAAAAATTTTTAAGAGTATTAAAAGCTTCTTCAGCATTGATGAGTTGAGAATCAAAATAAATATTACTCTGAATACCACTAAAAATAGGCAAGAGATGCGGAATAAATGTAAGAGATATATTTGAATTCTCTTTTCTTATTTCCTGAAGAATCTCTGGATAATGTTTATGATTATCGATGCCGTATGAAAAAAAATTATTACTTAATTCAGAAAAAAGATTTTGCTCATTTAATATTTTCCCTGCACCACTTACTCCAGATTTTGAATCTACTACAATATGCGCCTGTGACTTAATTTTTGCTTTTAATAAAGGCACTAGTGGAATCAATACTGAAGTTGGATAACATCCAGGGTTAGCAATAAATTTTGAAGAGCTTATTTCTTTTCTGTTTATTTCAGTTAATCCGTAAACAAACTTTTTCTTTTGAAGAAAGTTGGTATGTTTACATTTATAAAATTTCTCATATTCTGATTTTATATCAAGCCTAAAATCTCCAGATAAATCAATTATAGATTCTTTATAGTTTAAGTTTGCAAAAACTTCTTTTTGAAACTGTCCGTGTGGTAAGCAAGAAAAAATAAGATCTGTTTTTCCAAAATCAAAATTTTTATAATTTCCAATTTTAATGTCTGGTAGATTTAGCAAATTAGGAAAGAGATCTTGAATTTTTTTTCCAACTGAAGTGTATCCAAACACTCCAACTAAATTTACATTTTTATGCTTATTTAATAGTTTTAATAAAGTGGAGCCTGTATAACCGGACACACCAAAAATACAGACATTTATAGACATTATTTATCTTTTAGAGAATTGTGGACTTCTTCTAGCTTTGTGTTTTCCAAATTTTTTTCTTTCAACTTTTCTTGCATCTCTTGTAAGGAAACCTAGTTGTTTGAGTTTCTTTCTTAATGAAGGGTCAAGGTTTACTAAGGCTCTGCTAATTCCATGTCTCAGCGCCCCAGCTTGTCCAGAAAGTCCTCCGCCAGATACGGTTGAAAAAACATCAACTTTATCTGTATTTTCCGTCCTATTTAGAGGATCTTGAAGTATAGTTGAATAAATCTTTCTAAGAAAGTATTTGTCTAGTGGCTTGCCATTTACTACTATCTTACCGTTACCATATTTAATCCAAACTCTTGATACGGAAGTTTTTCTTCGACCAGTGGCATAGGCTCTTCCCAGTTTATCCAAGACAGGTTTTTTTACAGAAGATATATCAACTGGCTCTGAGTTTTTATCAATATTTTCTTGATTCTCAATCATCGCGTCACGCTATTCTTTCTATTATAAGATGCGAAATCAATATTTTCTGGCTTTTGTGCCTCTAAATTATGTTTATCACTATTAAATATCTTTAAATTTGATAACTGTTTTTTTGATAATGCATTGGATGACATCATCCTCTCAACTGCTTTTCTAACAACACTTGTAGAGTTTTTACCTTTGATTAAATCAGAGAATTTTTGTTCTTTGAGTCCTCCTGGATATCCAGTGTGTTTAAAATAAACTTTCTTTCTTTCCTTTGAGCCTGTTAATCTAACTTTCTGAGCATTTATAACAACAACATTATCACCACAATCAAGATGGGGTGTAAAAGTTGTTTTATGCTTACCCCTAAGTAACATAGAAATTTTTGAAGCTAACCTACCTAAAACAAGTCCTTCTGCATTAATAAGATACCATTTTTTTTTAATATCTTTTTGTTTTAAGCTGTATGTTTTCATATATTTTAAGAAACTAACGCATAATTACAAACTGTCAATACCTAAATTTCCTATTCATTAAGAAACCAATTTAAATAATCCTGATTTGGCTCACCTGTCTTGATCTCAACAATTATTGGAGTATCATACTTGTGAATTTCTTTTATAAATCCTTCAATTTCATTTTTTTTTTTTAAGGTTTTAATAAATAAAACAGCTTCCTTCTGAGATTTTATTTTTTTATTTTCTAGATAAAAACTTTTTACATTTTCAAAAATATTGACGCAAATTGCTTTCGAACCTTTTAAAAGATGATTGGCTATTTCTTCTGCATCAATAATATTATGCGTAGTCGTGTAAAAAATTCTAAATTTCTTTTCCATAAAATTTGGTCGGGGCGACTGGATTTGAACCAGCGACCTCCCGTCCCCCAGACGGACGCGCTAAGCCAGGCTGCGCTACGCCCCGTTTTAAATTAACTCATTCATTTCAATTATTAACTGTTTGAGATCTAAAATTAACTGTTTTCTCTCTTTATTAATTTTTTTTTCAACCAAAAGTTGATTTTTTGCTCCTTCAATTGAAAATTTTTTTTCATAAAGTAATCTTCTTAGAGTTTTTAACAAATCTATTTGTTCTGTATCATAGAATCTTATCCCGTTATTTTTTTTTATTGGTGCAATTATACTTATTTTTTTTTCCCAGAACCTTAAAACATAAATTGGAACATTTAAAAGATCGGAGACCTCACCAATTGTTTTTAAAGCATCAGGACTTTTCATCAGAATAGGAATGATTGGAGTTTACAGCATTGATAAGGAATTCTGATGCTTTAAACTTAACAACATTTCTTTCAGAAATCATTACTTCAACCTTTGTTTTTGGGTTTCTTCCGATTCTTGCATTTTTATTCTTAACTTTAAAAATCCCAAAATTAACAATTTTTACCTCTTTTTTTTCTTTCAACGATGAGCAAACCTCCTTTAAGAAGCTTTCGAAAAAGATTTGACATTCTCTTTTTGATAAACCAATTGTCTCGTTTAAATGGTTTACCAGAATTGCTTTGGTAATTACTTTTTTTTGCATTTGAATTAGATTATACTTTTCAAACTCTCAAAATACAACTCCCCCAAGTTAACCCTCCACCAATGGCACATAATGCCAATAAATCATTCTTTTTGATTTTTCCTGATTTGATTGAACTCGATATAGCCAATGGAATTGATGCTGCAGAAGTATTTGCATGATACTTTACAGTGCTTATAGTTTTTTCAACTTCAATACCTAGTTTTTTTCCAGTACTCGATATTATTCTTTGATTAGCTTGATGAGGAACAAACCAATCAATATCTTTGACACCTAAATTACACTCATTAAGTGCCTCTAATGTTGATTGTGAAAGTTTATTTACAGCTTGTTTGAAGATGTCCTGCCCTTTCATCCTGATTTTTCCTACTCTTTGATTTAAAGATGGACCTCCATCAGCATAAAGACTATCCATCCATTTACCATCAGAATAAATTTTAGTCGATAATACGCCATTTTTTTTCTTATCGGCAGTCAATATCATTGACCCAGCTCCATCACCAAATAAAACACATGTTCTCCTATCTTTCCAATCAACAATTTTTGATAAAGTTTCCGCCCCAATTAATAGAACATTCTTAAACTTTTCTGACTTAATAAAAGAATCTGCAATTTGTAACCCATAAATGAACCCTGAACAAACAGCTTGAACATCAAATGAAGGAATATCGTTTAAACCAAAAAATTTCTGTACTTTAGTAGCTGTTGACGGAAATGTATTATCGGGTGTGGTGGTTGCAACTATTACACACTCTATCTTTTTTATATCAAAGTTTGACGATAAAATTGCATCCTGGGCTGCTTCTATTGCTAAACTAGATGTTAGTTCTTGTTTATTAGCAATATGTCTTTGTTTTATTCCCGTTCTGGAAAATATCCATTCATCAGATGTATCGACTATTTTACTTAAATCATCGTTAGAATAAGTTTTTTTTGGAAGAAAATGTCCAAATCCAGAAATTTTTGTAAAAATACTCACAGTCTTATATTTTTATTTTTTTTTCAATTTCACTAATGTAAGAGTTTTCTATCAAAGACACTGCTACACTAATTGCATTACAAAATCCAAAGGCATCAGTTCCGCCATGGCTTTTTACAACAATACCATTTAACCCTAATAAAACAGCACCATTATATTTTCTAGGATCAATCCTTGTTTTGAATCTATTTATTGCAGGCTTTGATAAAAAATATCCAATCTTTGAAATTAAAGAACTTTGATAAGCATTTTTTAAAAATGTAAAAATTAATTCAGCAACACCTTCCGCGGTTTTTAGAGCAATGTTTCCAGAAAATCCGTCTGTTACAACAACATCCACATTACCTTTATTGATATCATTACCCTCTATAAAACCATAGAAATTTAATTGCGACGATATCTTTTTTAAATCTTCGAAAGTTTGTTTTACAATTGAGTTACCTTTGATATGCTCTGAACCAACATTTAATAGACCCAATACTGGTTTTTTTATGCCAAGAACAATTTTGGAAAAAACATCTCCCATCAATGCAAATTGGACAAGGTTTTCATTAGTACAATCAACGTTAGCTCCCAAATCAAGTACAACAGTCTGTCCTTTCATAGTAGGAAGTATGCCCGCAATTGCTGGTCGATCAATTCCTTTTATAGTTTTTAAAACAAATTTAGAAATTGCCATAAGAGCTCCTGTATTTCCAGCAGAAACAAAGCCATCACATTCCATAGATTTTACACAATTAATTCCTAGGCGCATACTTGAATTCTTCAGTTTTCGCAGTGCATTGACAGGTTCGTCATCAGACTTAATGGACTCATTTGTATGAAAAAACTCAAAATTACTTAGATTAGGATTTTTATCCAAATCAATATTAGATTTTTTTTTATCACCAAAGAGTTTAAATTTTACATTTGGATGAATTTTTGAGGCCATCGCCACACCCTCAATTGTAGCTTTAGGGCCGAGGTCACCCCCCATTACATCAATGGCAATAACTATGTTTTTCAAAATCTACTCCAGACATTAGTCATCAGAATCTGAATCATCATCTGACTCGGGATTCATTTTACTAATAATTACCTTCTTATTATAATAACCGCAGGATGGGCAAATGTGATGGCTTAACTTTAGCTCGCCACAATTTGGACATTCAACATTATTATTTACGGCCAGACCATCATGTGATCTTCTCATATTTCTTTTTGAAGGAGTAGTTTTTCTTTTTGGAACTGCCATATATAATCTCGTAAAGATGAATGTTTACAAAAAAAAAGATCAAAAGACAATGTTTTTTTTTTTTTATAACTTTTTATACTTAAAAAAAGAAACCTGATCTAAGTTATATTTATTAAGTTTACTTAAATGTTTAACATTGGATCTTAAGTATTTAGAAAATTTTTTATAATCAATCTTTTCTTCTTTAAAATTTGCTTTTAATTTTAAGCCAATTTTTTCAGATTTTTTCTCAATCACATTATCAAATTCTAATGAGTAACTAACAAGTCTTCCATAAAAATTTTCTGTCATTTTTCTAATTTTTCTTGGAATTCTTGATTCTGCCTCACCTAATTCATATAAAAGCACTTCTAGATCTTTTAAAAACATTGAAATTAAAAAACTTATATTACTCTCTGGTAATTTTAATTTTTTTAAGCACCATAAAACAAGTATTAGATTTATTTGAAAAATTTCAATCTTAGCTCTTACCTCATTAGAAACAAAAAAATCTTCAAAATAAAATTTTTCTTTTGATTGTTTAATGATTTTTTTGTAAATCTGATTCATAGACTTTTTCATATGATTAAAATAACAACAAAAAAAATTTTTTCACTACTTATTCTTATTTGCCTAAATTCGTGTATTGGTCAAAAAGAAATCCATGGTAATTTACCTGAGGCTCAACTTGTTTCACTTTTAAAAATTGGTAAGGATACAAAAAAAACGGTATCTCAGATATTAGGTCAACCAACTTTCTTTGGAGCTTTTGGAGATAATTCCTTTTATTATGTTGGAACAGTAAATTCAAAGGTAGCTTTTTTAGATCCTAAAGTTAACGAACAATATATATTAGAATTAAATTTTGATAAATCAGATCTCTTAAAAAAAGTTTACATTTATGACAAAAAGCAGTCTATGAATGTGGCAATGTCGAGTCTTGAGACTAAAACATCTGGAAGCAAAGAAACTTTCTTACAGCAACTTATTAGAAATTTTGGTGTTCCAGGTATGGGTAAAGGAGGACCAATTATCGGAAGTGGAAAAGCTGACGATTAAGCCAGCATTGATAATAATAAAATTGATACAATGTTTATGATTTTAATCATTGGGTTGATAGCTGGTCCAGCAGTATCTTTATAAGGGTCACCGACAGTATCACCTGTTACTGCAGCTTTGTGCGCATCAGAATTTTTTCCACCATAATTTCCGTCCTCGATGTATTTTTTTGCATTATCCCAAGCTCCCCCACCTGATGTCATAGAAATTGCAACAAATAACCCAGTTACAATTGTACCTAATAACATCGCTCCAAGGGCTGTAAACGCTGCTGTTGCTTTTCCTGAAATAAAGTAGATAGCATAGTATGTGATAAAAGGCGCTAATACTGGCAGAAGAGATGGCACTATCATTGCGTAAATTGCTCCTTTGGTAAGAATATCCACCGCTTTACCATATTCAGGTTTTGATCTTCCTGTCATTATTCCTTTGTTTTCTTTAAACTGTCTTCTTACTTCATTAACAATTTTAGTTGCGGTTTTACCAACAGCGGTCATACCCATTGAACCAAATAAGTAAGGTAACATTCCCCCTAATAATAAGCCTACTACAACATAAGGGTCATCTAAAGAAAATTTTACATCCAAGTCTGGAAAATAATATTTTAGATCTTGAGTGTAGGCTCCAAATAAAACTAAAGAGGCGAGTCCAGCTGAACCAATTGCATAACCTTTAGTTACTGCTTTTGTAGTATTGCCAACAGCATCGAGTGCATCTGTAGTTTTTCTGACACTTTCTGGTAAATTTGACATCTCTGCTATTCCACCAGCATTATCAGTCACTGGACCATAAGCATCTAATGCAACAATCATCCCAGCAAGAGCTAACATTGTAGTTGCAGCAATTGATATCCCATATAGACCAGCAAATTTGTAGGAAAATACAATCCCAAGGATAATTACAATAGTTGGAAGTGCAGTTGATTGCATAGATACAGCAAGCCCCTGAATTATATTTGTTGCATGGCCTGATTGGGAAGAATTTGCCACAGATTTGACAGGAGCAAATTCAGTACTTGTGTAATATTCTGTAATCCAAACAATAAATCCTGTTACCGTCAAGCCAACTAATGAACAGTAAAAAAGATCAATACCTGAAAAAGATTCTATGAAGTAGTCATCATTAATTATGACTTTATCAAGCCCTATGAAAAATTCAGTCACGAAATATATAAAAACAACGGATGCAAGTGCTGTTATGATAAGACCTTTATACAATGCACCCATAATATTTTTGGATTCTCCAAGTTTCACGTAGAATGAGCCAATCAAGGAAGAGATAATACAAACACCAGCAATCAATAGTGGATACATCATAAATACCTGTTGATCTACTCCTGAGTTTTGAAATAATATCAAACCTAGAACCATAGTTCCTACAATCGTTACCGCATATGTCTCGAACAAGTCGGCAGCCATACCAGCACAATCTCCAACATTATCTCCTACATTGTCAGCTATTACTGCTGGATTTCTTGGATCATCTTCAGGAATTCCCGCTTCAATTTTACCAACCAAATCAGCTCCAACGTCTGCTCCTTTAGTAAAAATACCTCCGCCTAGTCTAGCAAATATTGATATTAAAGAAGCACCAAAACTTAGTGCAACCATTGCCTCCACAATTTCTCTTCCGTTAGCTTCTCCAAGGTAAAAATTCAAATACCAATAATAACTTATTAAACCCAGTAATCCTAAACCAACTACTAAAAATCCTGTTATTGCTCCTGATTTAAAAGATATATCGAGCGCTTTATCGATGCTTTCTGTTGCTGCCTGAGTAGTCCTGACGTTAGCTCTCACCGAAACAAACATTCCAATATAGCCCGCTAGGCCTGATAGGAAGGCCCCGATTATAAAACCAATAGAAACAAAAGTATTTTCCATAAGGTAAAAAAGCAAAATTGCTATAAGTATGCCAACTATAGAAATAGTAATATATTGTCTGTTTAAATAAGCTTGTGCCCCTTCTTGAATAGCTAATGCAATTTCTTTCATCTTATCAGAACCGTCAGGAGCTTGAAGTATTTGATTAATGGTGTAGCCACCGTAAATCAGAGATAATAAGGAACATATAAAAACAATTAGGTATTCTAGGAACATAAGATAAACAATTTAAGATAAAGATTAATATTTAACAATTCACATCAATATCAAATATTTAAAAATGACAAAAGCCTTTTTTTTTAAAATTTATTTTTTTCTTATCTAAATCATAAATATCTACTCCAATACCTTGAGAGAAATGTCCAATTTTTTTAATGTTTTGTAATTTCTTCTTTTTTAAAAGGTTTAGTTTATTTTGTTTTACTGAAAATAATAGTTTATAATCTTCACCTCCAGTTAGAATAACTTCCCATTTTTTTTTTTTATCGTTTGTTTCTATAATTTCTTTTTTTGTATTTTTTGAGAGTGGAATATCTTTTAAAAAAATATTAGCTTTTAAATTAGAATTCTGGCTAATTAATTCTAACTCACTAATAAGACCATCAGAAATGTCTGTACAGAACTCAGCAATACCTAGAATTGAAATTCCAAGTGTAATTTGTGGATCTGGCAAGTATAATTTTTTAATAAAAAAGTTTTTACTATCAATTTTCTTTTGTTTTCTATCTTTTAGTAACTCAAAACCTAATGCAGCATCCCCAATATTTCCTCCAACAAAAATCTCAGATCCTTCTGATACAAATAATTTTTTATGAAACTTTTTTTTTACAAAACCAAAAATCGTCGCTGACAAGAATATTTGTGATGATTCACTTAAGTCGCCTCCAAACAACTTTAGACCAAATTTATTTCCATCTAATCTTAGCCCAGAAGTGAATCTCTTTAGCCAAACATTATGATTCTTTTTAGGTATAGCAACATTCAAAGTGTACCCATATGGCATTGCACCCATCGCAGCAATATCAGATAAGTTAACTCTTAAAAGTTTTCTAGCAAGAACTTTTGGGTCATAATTTTTATCAAAATGCTTTCCTTCTATCATCATATCTGAAGATACAACCATTTCTTTTCTTTGGAATAAATAAGCCGCATCATTCTTTAGCTCAAGAGCTTCTTTATTTCTTGCCAATGGATGAAAAAAGCTTTTAAGTATTTTTTGTTCTTGATTCACTGGATTCTTTGTCATTTAAATTTTTATAAATATTTTCAAGAATAGCATTTGTAAAAGCGCACTCTTTCTCTGTAAAAAATGATTCTGTAAGCATCAAGTACTCACTAATAATTATTCCTACAGATGTTTTAGGAAAATTGATCATTTCTGATATGGCAACTCGTAAAATTGCTAATTGAACTATTGGTAAACGATCTATATTCCAACCATTATTAAGATTAGAAGAAATTAATTCATCAATTTTTTCTTGGTTATTTTGGATGACCTCTAATATTTTTATAAGAAAGATCTTATTAATTTTTGTTTTATCAAAATTTACTTTCACATCTAAGTCAATAAGAAAGGCATTGTTATTAATCAAGTAGGTTTGAATTTCTGGTAAATTTTTCGAATAATTTAAACTATAGATAGCCTGAATGGCAGCATATCTTGTGAAGGACTTTGAAAGTGAATTATTTTTCATTTAACTTATTTATTAGATCCAAACAAACTTTTGCTGCATTACCCCCTAAATTTTTTTTATTTACTTTTGATCTTTCTAAAGCCTGATCATAATTATTTACAGTAAGTAATGCTGTAGACAATGGAAAGGAATAATCGTAAGAAAACTTATAGATATAATTAAAGGTACTCTTTTTTACTACCTCATAATGATCGGTCTCTCCCTTTATAATACAACCTAAAATTATATATCCAGAGAATTTTTCTCTATTTTTTTTTAGAAAAAAAGGTATTTCCAATGAGCCTGGAACACACAACGTTTCATATAAAATATTTTCTTTTTTTAAAAATTTAGTTGCTCCATCTAAAAGATTATCTGATATCTCTGAATAAAAATTAGAGTAAATAATTAAAACTTTATTTTGAAATTTTCTGTGTTCCATTTATTTCTAATCCAAAACCGTCAATTCCTACAATATTCTTAGAAGAACTAGTTAATAATTTAATCTTGTTAACACCTAAATCTATAAGAATCTGTGCTCCAATTCCATACTCTTTAAGAATTTTCTTTTCACTTGGTTTTTCTTTTTTAATTAATAATTCTTTTTTTGGGTTTCTAATAATTACAATAATGCCGTTGTCATTTTTTGAGATTATATCAATTGCTTTTTTTAGATCATCATTTTTTGCATTAAGTAAGTCTGAAAAAATATTTAAACTGTGCATCCTCACTAAGATGTCTTTACCTTTAATAACTTTGCCCTTCATAAGCGCTATGTGCTCAGTATTATCAATTGTATTTTTATATATAAACATTTTAAACTTTTTTTCTTCTCCTAAGTCTAGATTTTCAACCCGAATACATTTTACAAAACTTTGTTTTTTTATTCTGTACTCAATCAAATCCTTTATTGATGACATTCTCAGTTTATGTTTTTGGCAAAATTTTACTAGATCATCAAATCTAGCCATTGTTCCGTCATCATTCATTATTTCACATATAACTCCATAAGGATATTGATTGGCCGTTGAAAGTCCGGACAAATCAACAGCCGCTTCAGTATGCCCAGCTCTTACCAATACTCCGCCATCACTTGCTAATAAAGGGAAAATATGTCCTGGACTAACTAAATCACTAGGTTTTGATTTTGGTGAAACAGCTACTTTTATAGTCTGAGCTCTGTCTTTAGCACTTATTCCTGTTGTAACTCCTTTCTTAGCTTCGATAGAAACTGTAAATGCTGTTCGATGCTTACTCTTATTAGATTCAGTCATTAATTTTAATTTTAATTTTTTAAATCTTTTCTTATCAAGAGCTAAACATATTAAACCTCTAGCGTATTTAGCCATAAAATTGACTTTCTCAGAGGATACAAAGGAACCACAAAACATCAAATCTCCCTCATTTTCTCTATTTTCATCATCGACAATAACCACCATTTTGCCATTAGATAGGTCATTGATTATGTCTGATATTGGAGAAAGGAAACTTTTCATTTATTCAACGCCCTAAAAACATATCTTGCTAACATATCTATCTCTGTATTTAAATAATCTCCTTCACGAGAATTTTTAAGAGACGTATTTTCCCAAGTGTAAGGAATAATGCTTAAAGAAAAAGAATTTTCTAAAACATTGTTAACGGTTAAAGAAATTCCATCTAATGAGATAGAACATTTAGGTGATAGAAATCTCATTATATCACTGTCAGTGTTTAATTCAAAAACCCATGAGTCAGTAAGTTTCTTTATTTTTTTTACTTGTGATAATCCATCCACATGTCCAAAAACAAAATGTCCATTAATTTCATCACCAACCTTCAATGATTTTTCAATGTTAATTAAATCTCCTGTTTTATACTTCAAGAGATTGGTCTTTTGTATAGTTTCTGACGACAAATGAAAATTTAAAATATTTTTATTAATTTCTGAAACAGTCAAGCATACTCCTGAGCAACTTATTGAGTCACCAAGATTAATATCTTTAATTTCAGATTTTATGGATAAAAGGCTTTTTTTCTCATCAAAACCGGAAATTTCACCTAAATTCATTATTATTCCAGAAAACATAGTTATTTAACAACCTTTCAACATTTATATATTTCTAAAGAATCATTACCAAATCTTTTTGTCTCAAGTTTAAAAAGTTTGAGAACAGACGAGTCAGTTTTCTTTTCAAGAGCTTTCGTACCATTAGAACCAGAAAAAAAATTACTTCTAAAGATATACACTTGATCAAACAATCTTTGATTAAAAAATGAGCTGAAAATTTCACCCCCACCTTCAACTAACAAATTAGTAACACCTAAATTAGATAGTTTTTTTAAAATTTCTTTAAGGTTAAAATCATTTTTGGAAAAAGAAATTACTTCTACTTTTTTATCCTCATATCTTTTTAGTTTCTTCTTATCAAAAACATTTGAAAAAATAATTGTTCTATATTCCTCACAATCTAGAAAAATTTTTGAATTAATATTTAAATCAAGTTTTTTATTTAAAATAATTCTTATTGGTGAATTTTTCAAAAAGCTAGATGATTTGCATTTAAGAACGCAATTATCAATTTTTACTGTTTTCGAACCAACCAGTATAGCATCAACTTCAGACCTAAGACTATCGGAATAAGCATCTGATAGCTGATTTGTGATTTTGGTCCTTTTATTCTTTTTTGTAGATATATAACCATCAATCGTCATTGCTAATTTAAGAATTACTTTTGGTCTTCTTTGTGTTCTATTTAGAATATATCCTTGGTAAAAATCTGAACCTAATTCTTTTAGTACATCTGACTTTACATGAATATTATTTTTAAGAAGCTTTTTCTTCCCTTTTCCATTTACTCTGGGGTCAGGATCTCTTAGAGAAAAAATAACACGATCAATTCTTTTGGAATTCAGAATTTTAGAAACACAAGATTCATCCCTACCATTATGACAACAAGGCTCTAAAGTAGAATAGAGAGAGTAAATTTTATTTTTTCTAAATTTGACATTTTCAATAGCATTGGATTCAGCGTGAGGACGTCCTGTAAAGCTAGTGAAACCAAAAGAAATGATCCTATTATCTTTAAAAGATTTATTTGATTCTACCAAAATTGAAAAAACAGGAGGATTAGGAAATGAAGAACCTAAAATTTTTTTTAGATAAATCAATGAAATGTTTATATAAGTTTTATCTAAGTTAGAAGTCAGATCATTCATTCTTCAAATTCAAATTATTATCGATAAACTTTCTAAAATCATCAGTTTCTTGAAAATCTTTGTAAACTGAGGCAAATCTTAAATAAGCAACTCTGTCAAGCTCTTTTAACGCATCCATAACAAGTTCACCTACAACCTTTGATGGGATTTCTGTTTCACCAGAACTCTCTAACCTTCTTTGAATACTGTTTGTAATTAACTCAATTTGATCAGGTTCGACAGGTCTTTTTCTGCAGGATATATTTATTGATCTTACTAGTTTCTCTCTGTCAAAAACGACTCTGGAATCATCCTTTTTAATTATCATAAGTTCTCTTAACTGAACTCTCTCGAATGTTGTGAACCGGGCTGCGCAAGCTGGACATTGCCTCCTACGCCTTATGGCACTGTTGTCCTCAGATGGTCTAGAATCTTTCACCTGAGTTTCATCGTGACCACAAAAAGGACAACGCATTTGGTTTATCTCCTATTAGATTACAGCACTATAAATTGGAAACTTGTCGCAAAGATTTTTAACTTTAACTTTAACTTCGTTTTCGATTGCTGAATTATCATCAGGATTTTTAGATAACCCATCAAGCACATCACCAATAAGATTACCAATCAATCTAAATTCATCTTCTCCAAACCCTCTACTTGTACCAGCAGGAGATCCTAACCTAATTCCAGATGTAACAAAAGGACTCTCAGGGTCAAAAGGCACTCCATTTTTATTACAAGTTATTCCTGCATTTTCTAGAGATCTTTCTGCAGCCTTACCTGTAAGTTTTTTTGGTCTTAAATCAACTAGTACCAGGTGTGTATCTGTGCCCCCAGAAACCACTGCTAAACCTCTTTCTAACATCACGTCAGACAAGATCTTGGAGTTATTAATAACGGAGTTGATATAATTTTTAAAATTCGGCTTCAACGCCTCACCAAAAGCTACAGCTTTAGCACAAATTACGTGCATTAAAGGGCCACCTTGTAGACCTGGAAATACAGCTGAATTTATTTTTTTTGCGTGATCAGCATTATTTGTCAAAACTATCCCTCCCCTTGGTCCGCGAAGCGTTTTATGTGTAGTGGATGTTACAACATCAGCATATTCAAGTGGGTTAGGATAAAAACCAGTTGCTACTAAACCAGCAAAGTGAGCCATATCAACCAGGAGTAGTGCACCAACTTTATCTGCTATCTCTTTGAATTTTTTAAAGTCTATTATCCTTGGATATGCCGATCCACCAGCAATAACAAGCTTTGGTTTGTGCTCAAGTGCAAGATTTTCAACCTCATCATAATCAATTAAAGCGGTGTCTTCTTTAACACCATATTGAACAGCATTAAACCATTTGCCTGATTCGTTAGGGGGTGCACCATGGGTAAGGTGCCCACCAGCAGCCAGTGACATACCCATAATAGTATCACCAGGCTTTAGAAGAGCTAGAAATACTGCCTGATTTGCTTGCGATCCAGAATGAACTTGGACATTTGCAAAGTCAGCACTAAAAAGCTTTTTTATCCTATCAATACATAAGTCCTCAACAACATCAACGTGTTCGCATCCACCGTAATATCTTTTACCAGAATAACCCTCGGCATATTTATTAGTAAGTATTGTACCCTGTGCTTCAAGAACTGCTTTTGAAACAATGTTCTCTGAAGCTATCAACTCAATTTGGTCATTTTGTCTGTGGTACTCCTTCTCGATAGCTTCGAGAATAGTTGGATCTGTTTGTGTTAAGCTACTTTCAAAAAATGTTTGTCCTGTCATAAAAAACTCCCTTTATATATTTACATCATTGAACTTGTCAAGTCTAGCCTGATGTCGATTACCTTCGAATTTAGATTTAAAAAACATAATAAAACATTTAATAGCTTCTTCATAAGAAATCAACCTAGAACCTAAAACCAAAATATTTGCATCATTGTGTTCTCTTGATAATCTGGCCATTTCTTCATTTAAACACAGCGCAGCTCTAATATTCTTATGCCTATTTGCAACCATAGACATTCCTAAACCACTTCCACAAATTAAAACGCCAAATTTTAATTTTTCATCAATTTTTCTTTTACACAATTCATTTGCAAAATCCGGATAATCAACAGATTTTTCAGAGAAAGTCCCTACATCTTTAAAATTATAACTCTTTTGAAAGTATTTCTTTATTTGTTTTTTTAACTCAAAACCAGCATGATCAGCACCTATAAGAATTTCTAACAATTTATTTCCTTTCATTTTTTAAGTCATTTTTCAATCTAGAGGATAAAAAATAAAGACCTATGATATTCGGAATTGACATTGCAAAAATCATTGAATCTGAGAAATTAATTACACTACCTAGATTCATTGAAGTACCTACAATAGTAAAAGACAAAAAAATCAATTTAAAAGAATATTTACTCCAATTACTTAGTCCAAAAATAAATGTCCAACATCTCAATCCATAATAGGACCAGGTAATTAAAGTTGAAATGGCAAAAAGAGTTATTGCTACAGCTAGAATTGAAGGAAACCAACTAAAATACGATTCAAACGCTCTAGAAGTCATTTCAACACCTTGAATTCCAGCAGAGTCTTTGTAAACTCCTGTAATGATTATTGTCATAGCTGTCATTGAGCAAACTATAATTGTATCCACTACAGGCGAAAGAAGAGACATAAAACCAGTATTTAAATGATTGTCACTTTTTGCTGGCGCGTAAGCAATTGGTGCACTCCCTATTCCAGATTCATTTGAAAAAACGGCTCTTTTAACACCAGCAATCATTGAACCTAAAACACCCCCAGTTGTTGCTTCAAAACTAAAAGCACTTTGAAATACTAAAAAAACTGCGTTAGGAATTTTTTCAAAGTTGGATATTATTATTAACAAACAGGAAAAAACATAGATTACACCCATAACTGGAACTAATCTTTCAGTGACCTTTCCTATTGATTTTATCCCACCGATAATAATAGCTCCTACTACAATGGCAAATATTGTTCCACCTAACCAGCCCTTTTGGAAAAACGGACTTTCAACACCGCCTGTTGCAACAACAATTTGTTGAAATGCTTGATTTGCTTGGAACATATTGCCCCCACCAAAAGAACCTCCTATACAACAAACGGCAAAGAAGTAGGCCAGGAAAATTCCAATTTTTGGTAATCCACATTCACTCAAACCTGTAGAGAGATATCTTATTGCCCCTCCTGAAACGGTTCCATCTTTATGAATTATTCTATATTTATGCCCAAGACTAACCTCGACAAATTTTAGAGTCATACCAAAAAAAGCAGTTACTATCATCCATAGCATTGCCCCAGGGCCACCTAAAGAAATTGCTACAGCAACACCTGCAATATTTCCTAAACCAATAGTTCCCGACATAGCCGCAGTAAAGGATTGAAAGTGGGTTATCTCTCCCGGATGATTGGGATTATCATATTTACCAAATGCAACATTTATAGCTCTTTTAAAATAACGAACATTCAGAAAATTGAAATAAAATGTAAAAAATAAACTTGCAATCAGTAACCAACACACAATGTATGGCACATCTGAGCCAAGTAATGAAAAACTATCAAAAATAAAATTTGTAATAGAATCTGAAACTGGTTTCAAAGTTTCGTCAATTTTTTTGTCTATAGTATCGTTCATCGAAGTAATTTGTTTTTTTGTATGAAATCACATTAATATGTCAATTATTTTTTTATAACATTCCTTTAATGTTTCTTCCTTAATACAATATGGTGGCATCAAATATATAGTATTTCCAAGAGGTCTTAATAACAAACCATTTTCTAAAAATTTTTTTTTTATTTTTTGGGTATCACTCGAACCATAATCTTTACTAATCTTATTAAAGTCAAACGCTGCAATGCTTCCTAGGATTCTTGTTTTTGATACATTACAATTATTTCTAAGCTTGTGTATAAATTCTTTGTGAATCTCAGAAATAATTGAAATCTTTTTTAATGTGTTTTCTTTGTTAAATAAATTAATTGATGTCAATGCAGCTGAACAAGCAATCGGATTTGCCGAAAAAGAATGCCCATGTAAAAAGCTTTTTTTTATGTCACCTCCAAGAAATTCGTTATGAATTTTTTCACTAAAAATTGTTGCAGCCAGAGGAATATATCCTCCTGTCATTGATTTCGCCAAACACATAATATCTGGCTTATTTTTTAAATAATCAGCAGCAAACATTTTTCCAGTTCTTCCAAATCCAGTCATTACCTCATCAAAGATTATAATTACACCTGCGTCTCTAAATTTTTTAAGCATACTGTCAAAAAATTCTTTTCTACAAACTTTCATCCCTCCAGCACCTTGAATAAGTGGCTCAAAAATTACAGCTGCAATATCTTCTTGATTTTTAGATAAAACTTCATCCACTGTATTCAAAGACCGAATCTCTTCTTTCTCAAGGTCATTTTTTCCATCCCAATTATCTGGGAAAGGAATAAATATAGATTCTGAAATAAAATCTTTAAATGGTTTATAAAACCCAGAACTGTAGCCGACTGACATTGCTCCAAAAGTATCACCGTGATAACCACCTGACATTGAAACAAATTTTTTTTTTTTTTTTCCTAAGTTATACCAATATTGTATGGCAACTTTCATAGCAATTTCAACTGCAGTTGAACCATTGTCAGAATAAAAAACTCTCGAAAGATTACTTGGCAAAATTGAGATTAACTTTTCAGCTAAATTTACAGCTGGAGAATGCGTGAAGTCAGCAAAAAGAACTTGCTCTAATTTTTCTGATTGCATACTTATGCTTTGAACAATTTCTTTTCTGCAATGTCCGTGAATATTGACCCACCAAGATGAAATTAAATCTATATATTTTTTTCCATCTATATCTATTAAAATATCATCTTTTGCTTTTGTAATTACAATCGGATCGTAATCTTTATCAATCTTAGTAAAAGGATGCCATAAAAAATCTTTATCTTTTTTTTTGATATTTTTTTTTTCACTCATTTTATGTTCAAAAGTCTTGTAAAATTATCAATACTTTTCCTAGTTATTTTTCCTACCATTGGAACTATTCCAATAATTTTAATTTTTTTTTTTAAAATTCTTTCACCAAATAATTTTATCGTCTTGATTGTTTTCTCACGTTTATTCCCAATAAATATTATTCCGCAAAAATTAATTTTTTTTTCTTTTATAATCTGAATCGACATTAAAGTATGATTAATTGTCCCCAAAGATGTTTTTGCAACAAGGATTAATGGTAAATTAAATTTTTTTGCTACATCACTCATCAAATAATTGTCGTTAACTGGAACTTGAAGCCCTCCAGCACCTTCTATTATAATTTTGTTATTTGTTTTTTCTTTTCTGATTTTAAGAAGTTCTTTTAGTTCAACTTTTTTATTTTCTTTCTGTGAAGCTATATTTGGACTTTCTGGTTTGTTAAAAAAGTATGACTCTGCAAAAATTTTTACTTTTGGACATAGTTTTTTTACAACATCAGAATCTGTCTCACTCAAACTATTTTTCCCGCACTGAATTGGTTTAAAATAATCAGCACCTAATTTTTTTACTAGAACAGAGGAGATAATAGTTTTGCCTACATTAGTTCCAGTTCCTGAAATAAAAAATCCTTTAATCATCATTAATTATATTTTTTTTATGAAAAAAAAACCAACATCATAATTAATTAATGTTTTTACAGTGATGTGTCTAAGAGAAAAAATATTACTTTTTTTCTTAATTAAACTTACATTGGCTCCTATTTTTTTTAGATTTAAAAAAAAATCAATTGGTCTATTGTAAATCTCATTCAATGAAATTTGCTTTGAAAAAAGGTTATAATTTTCAGAACATATTATTTGTTTTATGTCATTATATTTTGGAAATTGATTTACTAATGAAGAACAAAAGTTTTCTGCTTTATTTTTTTTCTTAAAACTAATCCTTAAAGAGTGAGGAATTGAGAAAATAAAAAAACTATTCTTTGATAAATTTAAAAGGATTTTTAAAATCAAATTTTTTATATTTTCAGACCAATGCATCGCCATATTTGAATAAATAAAATCATACTCATTATATCGGGAGAAGTTATCAAAATCTGCAATTTCAAATGAAGCATTTTTATGAAGATTTTGACTTGATACCTTTTTTATCATTTCAGAGGATATGTCTAAAAGATGAATTTTTTCTATTTTTTTTAATTTTATTAATTCTTTTGTCATAAAACCAGAGCCACATCCTATTTCCAATGCATTAACTATCTGTAAATCACTATTATCAAGATTTTTAAAAAAGCTTATTAGTTGCTGACAAATTTTCTTTTGTATTTTTGCGTTTAAATCATAATTGTTTGATCCTCTGTCAAAAGATTTTGTGATGTTTTTTTTAAAACTTTTCATAAAGACCTATCTATAATGTAATTATAGATAATTTCTGAAGCTTTATAAGGCTCGAGAAGTGGAAATGCATGAGACCCTGAATCAATTAAAACATAATCAAAATCACTTCCCAGGAATTTTTTTAATTTACTTAGAGAAACATCGAATATTTTATCTCTCACAGCAAAAATATTTAAGGTTTTATTTTTAATTCTTAAAAATTCTTCTAAATTAGAATTATATCTTAAATTTTTTAAAGCATTTACTAATTTATCTTTATTAATTTTCTCAACTCCCAATTTCAATGAATTACTCAATCCACAGTTCCTATAAAACTTATTAAGAACTTCATTTGGTGAATCTTTTAATTTTTTTATCATCAAATCAAGAATAATTTTAGATTTCTCAGAATTTTTTTGGAACTTTAAGAAATTTGGAGCAGCAAAGAAGTTTACAAGTGCATAGCAATTCTCTTTTCTATCTAAGAACCAATTTAACCCATATGAATGGGTAACAAAAATATTATTATTACCTCCGGTTATAGAATTTATTTTTTCTGATTCAAAAAAATTTAAGCTTATAAAGTTTATCGATCTAACTTTTTTTTTTCCTTCTAATATTTTGCCAACTGGAAGCCAAAAACTCTCTTCAAAACCCCAACCGTGAACAAAATATAAATTAAACATCAGATTAAATTTTTTAAAATTTCTAAAAATTGTCCTAGTTTCTTTCTTTTCATTGTAGCAGTAACTGACAACCTTATTCTCTCTTTACCTTTCATTACCGTTGGTGAGGTAATGGCTTTAACAAAATATCCATTAGTCTCCAGATATTTTTTTAATTTTAAGCACATTTTTTCACTTTTTAAGATTAATGGGATGATATGAGAATCTGAATAACCTAAATCAATGCTCAAGTCAGAAAGATTTGTTCTTAAAAATTTTGAATTTTCCAAAATTTTTTTTCTTTCACTATTTAAGCTAGGCATTAGTTTTAAAGCTGCAAAAATTGATGCGTAAACAGCGGGTGGAAGAGCTGTTGTATAAATTAAACCACTGCAAGAGTTGACTATTTTCTCTATAACCTTTCTTGACGCTGAAACAAAAGATCCAAAACATCCAAAACTTTTTCCAAAGGTTCCAACAATTATCTCCTTCTCATATTTTCCACTGGAAGAAATTCCTGCCCCTTTTTTTCCATAAATTCCAAGTGAATGAGCTTCATCAAGATAT
The DNA here is from genome assembly GCA_002457065.1 of alpha proteobacterium MED-G10. Lineage (GTDB taxonomy): Bacteria > Pseudomonadota > Alphaproteobacteria > Methylaequorales > Methylaequoraceae > MED-G10. The sequence continues at coordinate 26,314 of NTKR01000007.1, forward strand.
AAGAAAGCATTAAATTTTTTAGCAATAAATCTTAGATTTTCAATATCTATTGTATCCCCATCCATACTAAAAATAGTCTCAGTAATGATGAACTTAGGTTTTTTTTTTTCTGATTTTTTTAAAAGAAATTCTAGATGGTTTAAATCTAAATGATTGTATCTGGCAATTTTTTGTCTTGTAAGATAGCAACCATAATTAATACTAGCATGATTTAATTTATCAGAAAATATTTGAACATCATTTCTCTGACCTACGTTGTTATTTGTTAACGCTGGAATAAGTGTGGAATTCATTAAAAACCCTCCCGAAAAAATAAGGGATTTTTCTCTGCCTAAGAATTTACTAAGCAAACATTCAATTTCAGATATTTTTTCTAAATTTCCACTGATAAGTCTTGATGAAGACAACCCTACTCCGAAAAGGTCAATCCATTTTTTTGATTCTGATATTAATTTCTTATTTTTTGATAAGCTTAAGTAATCATTGCTGGAAAAGTTGAATAATTTTTTTCCTGAAACAATTATTGAATCATAGTTCTTTTCTTTAATTCTGTTTTCAAAATTGACGTTTTGGAGTTGTCTTTTCATTTTTTTATGTTTGAAATTAATAATTTCACAGTTTATTATACATATCTAAATCACCAACCATTAAGGATCTGATGAAAGAAGAAACAATTGTTTTACACGCAGGTCACAGGAGGGATGAATCAACAACTTCTGTAGCCGTACCTATATATCAAACCACATCATATCAATTTGACAGTACAGATCATGCATCTAAGTTGTTTTCATTGCAAGAATTAGGCAATATTTATACAAGAATAATGAACCCTACCTGTGCCGTTCTTGAAGAAAGGATGGCTAAACTTGAAGGAGCAGCGGCAGCTATGGCAGTTAGCTCGGGACAAGCTGCATCAGCATTTGCCGTTCAAAACATTTGTCATTCAGGAGATAATTTTATAAGTTCAACAGATCTATATGGAGGAACATACAATCTATTTTCAAATACATTTAAGGAAATGGGTATTGAATGCAGATTTGTTGACCCTGCAAAACCTGAACAATTTGAGAATGCAATTGACAAAAAAACCAGATGTATCTACGCAGAAACACTACCTAACCCAAAACTTCAGGTTTTTCCTATTTCAGAAGTCTCTTCAATAGGTAAAAAACATCACGTTCCTTTGATTATGGATAACACAGCTGCTCCGTACATATCTAAACCCATCCAACACGGGGCTAACGTTATAGTATACTCTACAACTAAATATATAGGCGGTCACGGCATTTCAATTGGAGGGCTTTTAATTGATGGTGGAAATTTTGATTGGGAGGCTGCGGGAGATAGATTTAAAATGTTGAATTCTCCAGATCCAAGCTATCATGGTGCAGTCTGGACTCAGGCAGCTAAACCTCTGGGGCCAATAGCCTATATCTTAAGAGCAAGAGTTATTTTATTACGTGATCTTGGTGCAGCAATGAGCCCTTTTAACGCCTTTACTTTTATTCAGGGACTTGAAACACTTCCATTAAGAATGCAAAGACATTGTCAAAACGCTGAAAAAGTTGCAAATTTTCTGGAAAATCATAGCAAAGTTGAAAAAGTAATTTATCCTAGTTTAATGAACGATCAATATTTAGAAAGAGCAAAAAAGTACTTAAATGAAGGTTTTGGAGCATTGCTTGGTTTTGAGCTTAAAGATGGAGTTGAAGCAGGTAAAAATTTTATAAATAACCTTAAGCTTTTTTATCATGTTGCTAACATTGGTGATGCAAGGTCTCTTGCCATACATCCCTCATCCACAACTCACTCTCAACTTTCTGAAAAAGAACAACTTTCATCCGGTGTGACACCAGGTTATGTAAGACTTTCAATTGGAATTGAACATATTGATGACATCTTAGAAGATCTTGAACAAGCGCTAAGTAGTTCTTAATGAAACATTTTTATTCTAGAGGTTTTCCGTTTCATAGAGGCAGAAGACTTAGAAATAAAAAAAACATATCTGATATGGTTTCTGAAACAAATCTTTCGGTAAATGATTTGGTTCTGCCTTATTTTCTAAGGGAAGAAAATGATGAAACAGTGATAAATAATATGCCTGGATTGCAAAGGTTCAGCACTGATGAACTTATAAAAGAATTAAAAGAAATAGAAAATTTGGGTATTAAAACAATTGCTATTTTTCCAAAAATTAATGAGAAAAAAAAAGATGATCACGCTTCTGAAAGTCTTAATGAAAATAATTTAGTTTGTAGGTCGCTAAGGGAAATACGAAAAAGTTGTCCTAATATCTCTGTAATATGTGATTTGGCTTTAGATGCTTACACCACAAAAGGCCATGATGGTATAGTTGACGAAAGCGGGCTGGTTAATAATGATGCAACAATTGAAATTTTATCAGAGATGGCTTTGCTCTTTGCTAAAAGTGGTTGTGACATTGTTGCTCCCAGTGATATGATGGATGGAAGAATAAAAGTAATAAGAGAAACTTTAGAAAAAGAAAAATTTAAAGATATTGTTATACTATCTTACAGCTCAAAGTTTTCTTCAAACTTTTATTCACCTTTTAGAGATGCACTAGGTAGTAAAAAAAATTTAGGCAACGCCTCGAAAAGCACTTATCAAATTAATTTTAAAAATAAAAGAGAAGCAATCAAAGAGTCACTCGAAGATCAATATGAAGGAGCTGACATACTTATGGTTAAACCAGCAATGTATTATCTTGATATAATAAATGAATTAAAAAAAAATACTTTTTGTCCAGTTGCGGCTTATCAAGTAAGTGGAGAATATTCAATGATTAAACATTTATCTGACAAAAAAATTTTCAATTATAAAGATGTCGTCCTCGAAAGTCTTTACTGTATAAAAAGAGCTGGAGCTGATATTATTTTTACATATTTTGCAAAAGAAGTTGCGAAATGGTTAAAATAATAAAATCATAATGAGCTTGATTTTTGAATATTATAGGATTAAAAAAAGATAATGTCACACAAATTAGGAGAAAATAATGTCTAGAACACATCCAGGTAGATTTCATATAGCAATTCCAGGTCCTACTAACATACCTGAAAGAATTTTAAACGCTATGCATATATCATCAGAAGACCAAAGGAACCCAGAAATTCCAAATTTAACAATCCCACTTTATAAAGATGTTAAAAAAGTCTTTAAATCTGAAAAGGGAACTGTTTTTCTTTTTCCAGGTTCAGGAACGGGTGCGTGGGAGTCTGCGATCATAAATACAATGTCTCCCGGGGAAAAGGTTTTAATTTATAGATATGGTCAATTTAGTCATTTGTGGGCAGATATGTTCAAAAGGCTAGGATTAGATACACAGATGGTTGAAAGGGAATGGGGAACAGGAACTCCCCCAGAGGAAGTAGAAAAAACGCTTAAGGCAGATACCGACCACAAAATCAAAGTAGTTTGTGTAACACAAAATGAAACTGCTACAGGTGTGACATCACATGTTGAGGACGTAAGAAAAGCAATTGACGCTGCAAATCATCCTGCTCTTTTATTTGTTGACGGTGTTAGTTCTATAGCTTCAATTGATTTTAGAATGGATGAATGGAAAGTTGATTGTGCAATTTCAGGATCTCAAAAAGGTTTTATGTTGCCTTCTGGAATGGCAATCATGTGTGTAAGTGAAAAGGCTCTTGAAGCCCATAAAAAAGCTGAGCTTAAAAGATGCTATTATTCTTGGGAAGATCAAATAGCCACGAATAAAGATGGCTATTTCCCGTACACGCCGCAAATTCCAATGCTAAGAGCCTTGCAAGAATCGTGTAATATGATTTTTGAAGAAGGTCTAGAAAATGTATTTCAAAGACATCACAGAATTGCAGAAGGAGTAAGAAAAGCTATTACAGAAGGCTGGGAATTGAAACTGTGTGCTAAAGATCCATATTGGTATTCTGATACAGTGTCAGCAATAGTTGTTCCTGAAGGTAAAGATGCAAAAGAAGTACTCGCAACAGCTTTCAAGAAATATCATCTTTCACTTGGTGCAGGTCTTACTGAAGTTGCTGGAAAAGTTTTTAGAATAGGTCATTTAGGAGATCTTAACGAGCTTCAAGCATCAGCTTTTATCAATGGAGCTGAAATGGCAATGATTGATTCAGGTATTAATGTAAAACCTGGAAGTGGTGTTGCTGCTGCTTCTGAATATTGGAGAAAGGCCTTAGAAAATGACGGAAAAGTTCAAAATATTAGTAACAAGGAAGTGGCCTAAAAAAGTTGAGGAGAAATTACTATCAACATTTGACACAACATTAAACGTTGAAGACAAGCCACTATCTGAAGCTGAACTTATAGAGGGAATGAGGTCATATGATGCACTGCTACCCACAGTGACAGATCCGATTACTGATAAGATAATTTCAACGCAAGATAGAAAAGTTAAAATTATTGGAAATTTTGGTGTTGGATTTAATAACATAGATATTGATTCTGCTAAAAATAATAAAGTTGTTGTTACTAATACGCCAGAGGTTCTCACAGATTGTACTGCTGACATCGCGATGCTTCTGATGTTAGGAGTTGCAAGGCGCGGTTCGGAGGGTGAGTTTCATGTTAGGAAAAAAGAATGGTCTGGATGGAGGCCCACACATATGATGGGCACAAAAGTTACCGGCAAAACTTTAGGTTTAATTGGTATGGGAAGAATAGCCCAAGCTATGGCGCATAAGTCTCACTTTGGATTTAATATGAAAATCATTTTTTTTGACCCTTACTTTGATAACGCTGAGGTAATTAAAAAATTTGGAGCAACCAAGTTAAGTTCTATTGATGAGGTTTTATCTCAAGCTGATTTTGTTTCTTTACACTGCCCATCAACTAAAGAGACAAAAGGATTAATAAATAAAGAAACAATTTCTAAAATGAAAAATTCAGCTTATTTAATTAATACCGCAAGAGGTGATATCGTTAATGAAAGTGAATTAGTCGAAGCGCTAAAAGAAGAGAGAATTATGGGAGCTGGCTTAGATGTATATGAAAAAGAACCATCAGTTGAAAAAGATCTTATATCTTTAAAAAACGTTTTTCTCCTTCCACATCTAGGCAGTGCAACCAACGAAACTAGAGAGGCGATGGGTATGAGAGTTTTTGATAATATATCAGCATTTTTCAATAATAAAGAGCCGTTAGATAGAGTTGTTTAATAATGTTCAAAAAAAATCTCGGTCTAGTAAAAAAGAGATATCTGAGCAACTCTTAGATTTATTTAAAATTGGTGTTTTTGGTGTCCAGCCCAAAAATATTCTGGATTCCTATTTAAAAGTAATTAAAAAACAAATTATTGTCAAAAAAAGTACCTCCAAAAAAAAGGTTTACTCTAATGTAAATAAAATATTTCCTATCTGTATTGGAAAAGCTTCCGTGGATATGGCTAAAAAAGTAAAGGAAATTTTTAAAAATTCTGATTTGAAAATTGAAAAGGGAGTAGTAATTGTTAATAAAGAAAATTTCAAAAAGATTTCCGGATTTAAATGTTTTTCATCAAACCATCCTGTACCTGATAAAAAGGGATTTGAAGCGACAAACTATCTTAGAAACTATCTTAGTAACTTAAATGCAAATGATTTAGTTTTGGTATTTATTTCTGGTGGTGGTTCGGCATTAGCTCCACTTCCTGTGGATCAGATCAATCTCAAAGATAAAGTGTTAGTAAATAAAATCTTACTAGAATGCGGGGCAAATATAAAAGAAATAAACGCCGTTAGAAAGCACTTATCTAAAATAAAGGGAGGAAATTTATGCAAAATTTGTTTTCCAGCCTATATCCAAAGTTTTATTTTATCGGATGTAATAGGCGATGATTTAAGTTCCATAGCAAGTGGAATGACAACATATGACGAAACAACATTTAGTGATGTCCAAAATATATTAAAAAAATATAGGGTATGGAAGAAAATTCCAACCAAAGTTCAAAATTTTATTAAGTTAGGAGAAAAGAATAAAGAACTAGAGACTCCTAAAAAAAATGACGTTTTTTTTAAGAAAACAAACAACATACTTATAGGTAGTAATAATTTATGTCTCGAAAAGATTCAGAAATATTGTGAATCCTCAAAAATTAGTTCAAAAATCTGGATCAGGAATATTGAAGGTGATGTTAGAAAAGTTACAAAAGACTTGGCTAGAAAAATTAAAAACATAAAAATTAAACGACCAATTATTCTTATCTCAGGAGGTGAAACCACAGTAAAAGTCAAAGGGAGTGGTAAAGGTGGACGTAATCAAGAGTTTGGACTCTACTTTTGTAAGGAAATGAAAATTCAGAATCCTAATCAAAAGTTTTATATTCTATCTGCTGGTACTGATGGAAGAGATGGTCCAACAAATTCAGCGGGAGCAATTTTAAGTCATTCATCACTTACTGACATTTCTAAAAATAAAATAAATTTATCAAAGGAGCTTAAAAATAATAACTCATATGAAGTCTTGAAAAAAATTAAATCACTTGTAATAATTGATGGAACAAACACTAATGTAGCTGATGTGCAACTTATTTATTTATCGTAGATGGATTTTTTAAAAAATAAAAACTTAATTTTCAGAAGAACATTAAGTTTCAATTGTTCCTACTTGCCTAAAAAAATGGAAAAGAGATTATACATTAATATTCCAAAATCCACTGACAACCAAAACTTAGTTTCTGAGTTAACAAAAAATGGTTTTAGGAGAAGCCTTGATCATATGTATATTCCAATTTGTGATAGCTGCAATATGTGCATACCATGTCGAATCAATATCAAAAAATTTAAATTATCTAAAAGCAACAAGAGAAATTTAAAGATTAATCAAGACCTAATTTTCAAATTAGACTCAGGAAAAACAAATAATGAAAGATATGAATTATTTAAAGAATATTGCAATACAAGACACAATGATAGTCAAATGGCTCATATGAATAAGGATGAGTTCGAATCCTTTTTTTATAATAAATTTAATAAAACAAATATCTATGACGTATTTGACTCTTCAAATAGTTTAATCGGATCAATACTTATGGATATATTTATTGATGGATATTCAGCAATTTATAGTTTTTTCAAACCACAGTTTAAAAAGAGAGGACTTGGTAAATACTTAATAATTAGAAGTATACTTGAACTAAAAGTACAAAATATTCCTTATCTATATTTAGGGTTTTGGGTAAAGAATTCAAAAAAAATGGATTATAAAGTTAATTTTAATAACACAGAATTACTTGTGAATGGAAAGTGGGAAGAAAAAACTAAGTTCTTCTAATCTTTTTAATTAATTCATCTCTGAAAACTAATTTAGAAATTCTTTTTTCAAAGTTTTTCTTAAGAAAATACCCAGTAATTTCTAGTCCTTCTATTGAATCATTCAAATTATTTTTTTCATCAGCGTTTTTAAAACATTTAGGAATTTTGAATAATTTTTTTTCATATTTTTTTCCAACATTGTATGAAACAGAATTTCCTGACTTTGGAGAAATATAATAAATATTTTCAAATGAACCTGACACTGCACATTGATTTAGATTTAGACCATAACCAATATTTTTAAGAAATAGAAATTCCCACCAGGCATATCTTAAACAAATATACTCTTCGTCAAATCTACCTGGATTTAATAAACTTTTAACAGTATCATATATTTCAATATTTTTCTGCCACAATGGCATACACTTTATACAGAGTTCAGAAACAGAAGCTTTTATTAGTTCAAACAAAAAAGAATGATTTGGATCTTTGGATGATTTAATTAGATCAAAATTAAGAAAGCCTAAACCATCTTTATCACGAGATTTCCAATCAAAACTTATATGATCAAGTGCCGTCAGTGAGTTGCCTTTTTTTCTTGTGAACCTTGTAAAACCCTTAATAAGTCCGTTTTCTTTTGATAATATATAACTTATATAAGAACTTTCACCATACGATCGTCCACCTAGGTAGTACCCTTTACCAATTACCTGCATAAAATTATTTTTTTAAAACCTTTAAATCTAGAAAAACTTTTTTTTTAAAAAATTTTTCCATATCTATTCGAGCCCTTGTCCCTACATCCTTAATTTTTTCACCTCTCTTACCAATTATAATTGCTTTTTGAGACTCTTTCCTCACGATAATTATTTGTGTGATCTTCATTATATTTTTTAATTTTTGGATGTTAGTTTCTATTTTAACTACATATGGAATTTCTTTGTTAAGAAGATTAAATACTTTTTCTCTTGTTATTTCAGTAACCTTATAATTTGTATCTTTTTTTAAAATTTGAATTTTACGATCTCTTTTTTTATTTGCATATGGTAAAATACACTCAAGAACTTTGTCTAAACCAATATTTTTTTTTATTGATACTGGCAAAGTTTCTTTAAAGTTGAAATCAGAGTTCATACTATCTATTTTTGGTAAAAGATTATTATCTTTTAATAGATCTGTTTTATTAAGAACTAAAAAGTTGACATTATGGGGTTTTAAAAGTTCATTAATCCTTTTTTTATTTGTTGTAGACATATTTTTGGTACAGTCAAATACAAATAGATTTAAATCAATTTTCTCAAAATTATTAGAATATTCTCTAGATATTTTCTTATCGTAAAATTTTTTCTTATCTATTACCCCTGGTGTATCAGTAAAGACTATATCACAATCTTTATAACTTAATACGGCCTGAATATTTTCATTAGTCGTTTGTACTTTATTTGAGACAATCGAAATCTTCTGTTTAAGTAATAGATTTATAAGAGAAGATTTTCCTGCATTGGGAAATCCTGTAATTAGCACTCTACACTGTTTTTTATTGGTCACTTATTTCTTTAAGAAGTTTTTTTGCTGCATTTATTTCTGCATTTTGCTTACTGTTTCCTTCAGCAGCTGAGAAAGTACAAGTATCGACCATAACTTTAATCTGAAACTTTGGTTCATGATCTGGACCAGTTTTACTAAGAAGCTTATAAATTGGAAGTTTTTTTTTATGTTTTAGACACCATTCTTGTAATCTTGATTTAGGATCAATTTTTGATAAATTTATGTTTTTTAAATATTTTTTCCATAATTTTAAAATAATAGTCTTTGTATCTTCAAAATTTGAATCTAAATAAATTGCACCAATTAAGGCCTCAAGTGCATTTGCTTTAATACCATCAAGTGACTTTATCCTACTAGAATACTTAAGGTATTTTTCAATCTCTATTTCGCTTGCAATTTTTTTTAAAGTAGACTTACAAACTAAAAAAGACAACTTTTTTGCTAACTCTCCCTCTGAAGAATTTTTATTTTTTAAAAATAATTCATTTGCAATTATTAATCCTAGAACCCTATCACCCAGAAACTCCAAGCGTTCATAATTTTTATTATTTGAACCCTCACTATAACTTGAATGAGTAAGAGCTTCCTTTAGATTAGACAAGTTTAGAAAACTATAGTTGATTTCCTTCATTAAATATTTAACGTCTTTCATTTACCGATATCATTAGGTAACAAACTTACGAAGAATCTGTCTTTTCTAAGTGCAGGGTACCAAGTCCAAAATTTTAAGAAACTTCCTATATTCGTGTCAAAAGATAAAAAAACGACCTCAGCTCTTCCCACTAAGTTATCTTTAGGAATAAAACCTATATATCTACTATCCTGGGAATTATCCCTATTGTCTCCCACAACAAAAAAGTTATCATCTGGAACCTCAACCTCAGCAAAGTCATTTGTATTCATATCAATAAATGTTTTTTCAAACTCATAAACATCATAAGTTTTATTATTTGGAAGCTGTTCTTTAACTCTTGTAACATCCAAAAACTTATATTTTTCATTTTTTAGAAGTTTTGTTTTAATTTTTTCTCCATTAATAAAAAGCTGGTTAGATTTCATACTAATCTTATCACCAGGAAGTCCAATCAACCTTTTAATATAATCGGTTCTATTGTCTTCTGGTGTTTTAAATACAACGATATCCCCTCTATTAGGTTGTTTATAAAAAATTCTACCTGGAATTAATGGTAAACTCAAAGGAAGAGAATGCCTTGAAAAACCATATGAATACTTAGAAACAAAAAGATAATCACCCACTTTAAGATTTGGATACATTGAACCAGACGGAATACTAAATGGCTCAAATAAAAAGCTTCTTATTACAAGTGCTGCTAGTATTGCATAAAAGATTTGTGTAATGTTTTTTTTAAATTTGTTTTTCATATTTTAAGTATTACATTAATCATTTATTATAATCATAAAATCTTTTATAGTTTTTTCCAAACCTACAAAAACAGAATGACCAACTATAAAGTGTCCTACATTCAATTCAACAACTTGATCAATTTCCGCTATTTTTTTTACATTTTCAAAATTCAAACCGTGCCCAGCGTGACACTTCAAACCTAAATCATTACATAACTTTGCTGAATCTTTGATTTTACCTAACTCCTTTTTATAATCATTTGTTTTATACAAATTAGCATATTTTCCTGTGTGCAATTCT
>NTKR01000008.1 GCA_002457065.1 alpha proteobacterium MED-G10
GATAAACATAGCTCTATTCAAACTGGCCCATTTTCTAATCTTGTAATTGGAGATATTTTTACTCCTCAAGATATAACGTTTAAACCCAAGTTTAGTTCTAATGTAGAGTTTTATGACAAAAGTGTTAAATTTATCCAATCAGAAAAGAAAAAAATAGTATTTTCTGATAATCAGTCATTTTCATATGATATTCTGATTCTCTCTCCTGGTATTGGATTTAAAAGTAAAAATATTGAGGGATATTCAGACGAAAATATATATTTGACACCCGATTGCTGGGACGGTGAGAAAAATTTAGCAGATTTTAAAAAAAGGCTAAATGATTTAGAAAATAATAGTAAGGTTTTAATATCTGCTCCTGATTATCCATACCGGTGCCCGCCTGCACCTTATGAAAGAGCATCAATGATTGCATATTACTTAAAGAAAAAAAAATTGAATTTTACAATTACTATACTGGACTCTAAAGATTCTTTTACAAAAAAGGAAAATTTTTTTAGTGAGTGGAAAAAAAATTACAATAATTCCATTAATTGGATAAGTAGAAAAGAAGGTGGCAAGGTCCTGTCTATAAAAAATAAAGAAGTATTGACCGAAAAGGGTTTAAAATTTTCTGGCGATATAATAAATATTATTCCTGATCAAAAAGCATCTAATATAATTCATCAATCTGAACTCATTAATGAGGACTGGTGTACCGTTAATCCTATTAACTTTGAGTTGAGAGGTCATAAAGATATTTATGTATTAGGTGATTCTATTGATGCCGGTGATATGCCTAAATCAGGATTTTCAGCTAATAGTCAAGCACAGGCCTTATCAATGAACCTTATAAATATGCTCTTACAAAAAAAATATACTGATCCAGTTTTTTTAAATACTTGTTATAGCTTCTCTACCAATGACAGGGCTTTTTCTATTACTGCTTGGTATAGACTAAATAGTAGTAAAGATAGGATTGTTTCTCTAGGAAGTAAAGAGAGCCAATTACTTGCAAGTGATCTTGAAAGAATAGATGAGTCAAAAGAAGCATTTGGTTGGTACAAAAATATTACTAAGATGATGTATGGTTAGAGGTTAATTATTGCCGTTTCATTCTTTTTGTCTTTGAAAGCTTTTTCTATAATTCTTAAAGCGATATCATCCCTTAATTCTTTTTTTTTACTTTTAATTATTGAGGTTTGTCCATTATTTAAAAAAGGTATATTAGCTATTATCATTTCAATTTTTAACTTTTTGTTTTCTTGGAAAAAAATTGAACCTAAATTCTTTTTTGTAGCCGAGGATAGACTAAAAATATTTTGATATGGTAAACCATTGGAAGAGTTCTCATTTATTGTAAATATAACTTTTGGTTTTCTTGATTTTTTCAGAAGTGGTTCAAGTTCTTTTAAAACTCTCCAGTATGAATTTATATTTATTTCCACCATTGCATCCCATTCAGAATGGCTAAAATTTGTAAGAGGTGAGAGTCTCTCAAAGTTTCCAGCAAAATGCATTAAGAAGTCAAGCTCTGAAAATCTTGAGCTCACTAAACTTAAGAGTGTATCGAAAAAGCTTTTTTTTTTGAAATCTCCTGGTAATAGAATTTGCTTGATATTGTATTGATTTTGAATTTCATCATATAATTCTTCCAATTTTTTTTTGGTTTTACCATGCAAAACTAATTTAACTTTTCTCTTGGACATCTCCAATGCAACTTGTCTTCCAATAAATCCAGTTGCACCAAATATGATTCCTTTATTATTTTTGAGATTAATCATTAATATTTTTTTTATTTTTTTGCTTCTATTAAAAGAGAAAGCTGAGATGGGAAACTTCCTGATTCTTGATCAATTAGTTCTACTGGATAATCACCACTAAAATAATGATCTGTAAATGCTGGGCTTTCATTATTCCTTCCTTTTTTAAAACCAAGGGCTCTATATACTCCATTTAGAGTAATAAAACTTAAACTATCTACGCCAATATAATTTTGGATTTTTTCAATTGAATATTTTGACGCTAAAAGTTCTTCTTTTGTAGGTGTATCTATTCCATAAAAGCAAGGAAATTTAACAGGTGGACTTGCAATCCTCATATGAATACTTTTCACCCCACAGTTTCTTAACATTTCAACTATTTTTATTGAAGTTGTTCCCCTAACTATAGAATCATCAATAAGAGCAATGTTTTTATTTTTAAATGATGAAAGATTTGGATTGTGTTTTAGTTTAACAGATAAATGTCTTATTGATGTTGAGTCTTGAATAAATGTTCTTCCAGTGTAGTGATTTCTTATTATTCCAAATTCAAATGGCTTTTGGATTTTTTCAGAGTAACCAAGGGCTGAAGCATTTCCAGAATCGGGAATTGGAACGACAATATCAATTTTATTCTTATCCCCAGAATTTTCAGTAGCCAGTTCTTCTCCAATTTTTTTTCTTACCTCATAAACATTTCTTCCTTGAAGGATGCTATCTGGTCTAGAAAAGTAAATATATTCGAACAAACACGGTCTTAATTGAGTTGTTTTAAAAGGTTTAAAAGATTCAATTCTATTTTTTTTAATTATAACTAATTCACCAGGTTCTATATCTCTTACTAGATCTGCCCCAATAATGTCAAGACCGCAACTTTCAGAACTTAATACATATGAATTCTTATATTTTCCTAATACTAAAGGTCTTATACCGAAAGGATCTCTTACTCCAATAAGTGAGTCTTTTGTCATCAATAAGAGTGAGAATGCACCACGAATAGAATTGAGGGCATATGTTAATCTTTCTAGTAAAGTTCCATTTGCTGTTGATAGTAAATGAAGAATCACCTCTGTATCTGAAGTAGATTGAAAAATTGAGCCAGATTTAATGAGTTTATCTTTTAAATGGTGAGTATTAGTTAAATTTCCATTATGAGCAATTGCAATGCCTCCAATACTTAATTCAGAAAAAAGTGGCTGAACATTTTTAAGTGCAGACTCGCCAGTAGTACCATATCTATTATGCCCTATAGATATTTCCCCTTTAAGTGTATGGAAAAGACTGACATCTGAAAAGACTTCAGATACTTGACCCATTCCTCTGTGAGCAAAAAAATTATTTTTATCACTGGTTACAATTCCCGCTGAATCTTGGCCACGATGTTGAAGAGCGTGTAATCCGAGTGCAGTTAAACTAGCGGCTTCAGGATCACAAGAAATCCCAAAAATTCCACATTCATCCTTAGGTTTATTTTTTAATATATAATGTTCCACTTCACTCTGAATTTTCAATTAGATAATCAAGATTCTTTTTGTCATTTTTATTATAAATCTTTTTTTCTTTATCCATCAACTTTTTAAGTTTAATTTGAGAATCAATACTTTTTTCAAATAATGTACTAGATTTTTCCTCGATTTCCTTTCTTAATTTACCAGATATTTTATTTTCACTATCAAAAAAATTGAGTATTTTTTCGTTAGTTTTTAAAATAGCAAAATTGAATTTTGATTTTTCAACCCAAATAATTTTTTTTCCATTGTAAAAGTAGTGAAAAGTAAAAAAGCATAAGCTTATTATTAAATAACCTCTTATGAGTCCAAACAAAAAACCACCAGTCCTGTCTACCATCCCAATATAACTTTGTTTTATTAGAATGGAGAATCTTTTTGTAAGAATTGAGAATAATACTATCAAAATTAAAAATAAAATTGCATATGAAGCAATGTTAGAAAATAAAATATTATCGATAAATTTGTTAAAGAAATTGACAAAAATTTCACCGTATTTATACGAGCCTAAAAATGAAACTATCCAAGTCAGAAGTGATAAAAATTCCTGAGATAAGCCACGCATAAAAGAAAATAACGCTGAAATGATTATAAATATTAAAATAGAAAAATCTAAAATTAAATAACTCTCCAATATATTCTCCTAATAAATTCCTTTTACAAAATTTAATAAAGGCTTGTTTCCATTTTTTTTTATGTCTTTTGATTTCCCGTACCAAGAAATTGATCCATTTTTGATGAAAGCTGTATAATCAGAAAATTCATAAACACTATTCATATCGTGAGTAACTGTTATCGTTGTGATTTTTTTTTCCTTAACCAGTTTTTTAATAATTAAATTAATTTGTTTACTAATTATCGGATCTAATCCAGTAGTGGGTTCGTCCAAAATTAAAATTTCTGGATTTTTTAGGATTGCTCTTGCCAAACCAATCCTTTTTTGAACTCCTATTGAAAGTGTATTTGGATATTCGTTTAAGAGATTTTCTGGTATCGATAAATCTTTTAAAATTTCTTTTACGTTCTTTTTTTGAGAGAACTCTAAATTTTCCTTAACTGTTAAACTGTCTAAAAGTGCTGCATTTTGAAAAAGAATTCCAAATTTAGTCATATACTGATCTTTTTGAAGGTTCTTTAGATCTCCTATATTTTCAATATTATCGTAAGAAATTATCCCAGAGTCAAAACTTTCTAAGCCATCAATACATTTTGTTAAAACAGATTTTCCTGAACCTGATTCTCCAATTATTGCTAATGACTCAGATTCATAAATATTAAGATCTAGGTTTTTTAAAACTTTTTTTTCACCAAAGTTTTTGGATAATCCTTTGATTTTTATTTTTGTTTTTCTCATAAATTAAAAAATAATGAGGTAAGTATATAATTCATCAACAAGATGAGTATGGAGGAAGATACAACAGAATAAGTTGTTGACATTCCAACGCCTTGTGCACCTCCTTTAGCATTAAATCCGTAATAACATCCCATCAGAGTTATTATGAAACCAAAAACACATGCTTTTACTAAACCAGAAAAAACATCAATGAACTCAACAAAATTATAAGTGTTTTGTAGATAAACTACCGGATTAAAATTTAAAACTTGGGTGCAAATTAAATATCCACCCAAAACTCCTATAATGTCTCCTATGAAGACGAGTATAGGGAGGGATATAATACCTGCCAATAATCTGGGAATAATTAAATAGTTATAAGGATTGGTTGATAGTGTTCTTAAAGCATCTATTTGTTCTGTTACTTTCATTGTACCAATTTCTGCAGCAATAGCCGCACCGGCTCTGCCAGCAACCATTAGTCCAGCTAAAACTGGTGCTAACTCTCTAGTTATAGACAAAACAACAACATTTGGGATTGCACTTTCAGCTGAAAACCTAGAAAAACCAGTATAGGACTGAAGTGCTAAAACCATTCCTGTAAAGATTGATGTGAGGCCTACAACTGGTAAAGAGTTATAACCAACTTTAACAAGTTGTTGTACGAAAATCTTATGGTAAAACCTACCTGTGAACAAATACTTTATACATTCACCAAGAAAAAGTGCAATTTCACCGATAGAACAAATAACTTCAAAAAAAATATCTCCAATTTTTTTTAATAGAACAAAGAATTTTGTGTCGAAGATTTTCATTTTCAGTCAATATATGATCTTTTCACTCTATTACCAATACTATTTAAAATTTCATACGGAATGGTGTTAGCTTTTTTTGAAATATAATCGAGTGAGATATTTTTACCAATAAGTTCAACCCAGTCACCTACTTTTATATCTCCATATTTAATTTTTGACACATCAACTATAATATAGTCCATCGATATAGAACCGATTATTGGTAATTTTTTTTTTTTGAAACATACATTTGAATCATTACTTAGCGTTCTTGGATAACCATCTGCATAACCGACTCCAATTATAGCAATTATTTTTTTTTCTTTAGATTGGAATGTTCCATTATATCCAAAATTATTATGTTCTTCATTAACTATTCTTATCTGTAAAACCCTAGCATATAATTCTACTACATTTTTTAAAAAATTACTTTTCACTGTCCCAAAAATACATCCTCCTGATCTTACCATATCATAATTAAATCTTTTAAAATTTAATATTCCATTTGAATTTGCTAGAGTATGAATTGCTTTTGGAAAAAAACTAATAATTTCTTCAAATTTTTTTTTTTGTATAATATTGATTTTATTTTTTTTTTCGTCAGCTGCAATAAGATGTGACATTACACAAAAAACATTAATATTATTTTCCAAACAAAAATTTATGATTTTATTTTTTTCATTAAAATCGATCCCTAGTCTATTGATACCTGTATCAAAGTGAAGAGTTACTTTATGATTTGGATTTAATTCTTTTGCAAAACTGTTAAATTTCTTTAATTCTCTATATGAATTTATTACCGGTATAATTTTTTTATTAAATATATTTTTAATATTATCATTACTTAGGTTTATTATTCCATTAAGAAGAATAATGTTACTTCTTTTAGATAATTTAAATAGAGCTATCGATTCTTCATAGCTTGTTAAAAAAAAATTATTACATTTTAACTTTAGTAGTTTTTTTGTTATTTCCTTTAAGCCTAATCCATAACAATTTGATTTCAAAACTGCAGCTAGTTTGGTTGGTCTTACAATTTTTTTTAGAGAATTGTAATTATATTCTAGGTTTTTAAGGTTTATTTTTAGTAAACCATTACTGTTAACAATACCAATTTCTTTTTTCATTTTATCTTAATTTAATCGACAGTCTGAGTATCTGCTAAATCGGAAAACTTTGTATTTGCTGCACTAAAATGCAACTTAACTCTTGAAATTGGACCGTGCCTATGTTTAGCAACAATAGCTTCAGCAATATTATGAACTTTCTCCATTTTACTTGTCCACATTATATGTTTTTCTGTCCCTTCTGGTGGTTCCGTCCTAGCTAAATAGTATTCTTCTCTGTATAAAAAAACTACCAGATCAGCATCTTGCTCAATGGAGCCTGATTCTCTTAAGTCGGCAAGTTGAGGTCTTTTTTCTTCTCTATCTTCTACTTTCCTAGATAATTGTGATAATGCAACTATTGGGATATTCAATTCTTTTGCAATAGCTTTTAAGCCTCTTGTTATATCTGATATTTCTTTAACTCTATTATCATTAAGATTTCTTGATTCACCGCTTAAAAGTTGCAGATAGTCAATTATAATTAGATCTAATCCTTGTTTTCTTTTTAGTCTTCTTGATCTTGTTCTTATTGATGAAATTGTAAGAGCAGGTGAATCATCAATAAAGAGAGATAGGTCTTTTAAGTTTTCACTAGATTTGATTAATTTTTCAAATTCGTTTTTTGATAAATTTCCTGTTCTAATTCCTTCTGAGGAAATTTTTGATATTTCTGATAAGATTCTTGTTGCTAGTTGTTCAGATGACATTTCTAAGGAAAAAAATAATACATTTGTTTTTTTTGTACTTTTCTTATTGTTGCAAATATTTGAAGCTATATTTGTCGCAAAGGCTGTTTTTCCCATTGAAGGTCTACCAGCTACTATTATTAAATCAGATCTATGCAAGCCCCCAATTTTTTTGTCAAAATCATTTAACCCTGTTTTTAAACCAACTACATCCTCACTTTTTTTGAATGCTTTTTCTGCATACTCTAAAGTATCTTCTAGAATATTATCAAATTGCTTTGGTCCTTTTTGTGTTTCTCCTTCATTAGTAAGATTAAAAAGATTGGACTCAATATTTTCTATTATTTCATTTGAATCTTGTTCTTCAAAATTTTCATACGATTCATTAATTAGGTTGGTTCCTAAATTAATTAGTTTTCTCCTGATGAATAAATCATAAATTAATTCACCGTATTGTTTTGAGTTTATGATACTTATTGAGTTTTCTGAGATTTTCAAGAGATAGGACATACCACCATTATCGATAAAGTCATCGTCGTTTTCTAAAAAAATTTTAAGGGTGTTTAGATCAGCAACCTGATCGTTTGATATAAGCTTCTTCAAAGTTTTAAAAATTAACCCATTTATTTTACTAGAAAAATGCTGAGGTTCTAGAAAGTTTTCAACCTTTTCCAAAGCTAAATTATTTGAAATTATTGCTCCTAACAATGCCTGTTCAGCTCCAATATTCATTGGGGCCTCTCTAGATATTGGTGTTGATTCTTTAGGAATAAAATTAGTTAGTTTACTTGACTGGTCAGACATTGGTAAATGATAACAAAAAAAAAATATATAGCACTATTTATTTGACTGTGAATTAAGTGGAAAACGTGTACAACTTTTAAAAATTTGTTCTGTAAAGCATAAATAGATAGAAAAAATAAAGCATAAAGAAAATTACTGAATGATTTTTCTTAAATAGAAAGTTTTTGTAGAACAAAATAGAAATTATAGTTACCGAGACACTTAAAAAATAAACCTCAAATAGCAATGCATTCTTGTTATAAGTAAAATTTTCGAAAGAAGCTGATATACCCAGAATAAGAAGTAGGTTGTATATATTTGAACCTAAAATATTACCAACTATTAAATTGAAATTCTTTTTCCTTGCAGCTTTAATAGAAGTAGCAATCTCGGGGAGAGATGTTCCGATTGCAATTACGGAAAGACCTAAAAAGGAGTCAGAGATATTAAGTAAACTTGATATTTTTATAGCTGATAGGACAGTTATCTGAGCTCCAAATAAAGTGATTATAATTGAAAGGAATATTATCGGGATTCCAAAAACAATTGGTTTTTGGAAAGTCATTTTCGATGGGAAGGAATCTTCGATCTCTACTTTCTCAATTTTTTTAGAACTTGATTTTGTAAAGCTTAAAAAAAGGTAAAATAAAAAAAGAAAAATAAAAAAAATACCAGAGAACAAATTTAAAATATCCAGAAGAAAAAATAATAAAAAAAGGAGGTGTATAAGTAGGTGAAAGAAAATATCAAACTTTCTGATGTTTTTGACATGAAAGCTTGAGATTATTAAAACAAAACTAATTACTAGAATAATATTAGAAATATTAGAACCAACTACATTTCCAACAGAAAGACCAGGTGAATTTTCTAAAACAGCTTTTACAGAAACTAATAACTCAGATAATGAAGTCCCAAATCCAATAATTATTAAGCCAATAAAAAAATCTGAAACATTAAATTTTTTTCCAAGGGATGTCGCAGAGGATAATAAAACATCCGCACCTTTTACAACAAAATAAAGCCCAAGCAAAAGCGACAAAAACTGAGTTGTTATGGTCAGATTCATAAAAAAGCTATCATTTGATTATTCTAAAAAATTTTTAAAGCTTCTTTCTTAACTATTTTTTAATCTTTAGAGTCTTTTTCCTTCTTTTTTATTTCGCTTTTTTCAATATCTTTTGATGACGAATCTTGTGAATTTGAATCTTGAGTTTCACTTACGTTATCCTGAATCATTTTTTTTTCTTCAGATTCACTATCTTTCTTATTTTCTGATTCTTTAAGGGTGCTTTTACTTTTGATATTCTGTTTTTCAGATTCTTCTTTTTGTACCTTGGCGTTTTCTGACGAGGTAGCTACGTTTATTTCAAGTTCACAACTTACTTCAGCATGTAATTTTATGTTAATGTTATAAATACCAACCTTTTTAATGGCTGAATGAAGATTTATACTTGACGGTTTTATGGAGATTTTTTTTTCATTAAAATAGTTTGAAATATCTTTTGGTGATACTGAACCGTATAATTGACCATTATCGCTAGCATTTCTAATAAATATTATTTCATCATCAGAAATCTTTTTTAAATCCGACTTTGCATTATCAATTACTTTGTTATTTTTCTCAATTAATTCACTCTTGATCTTAGTGAAATAATCTTTATTTTCTTTATTAGCACGTAATGCCTTTTTTTGAGGAATTAAAAAATTCCTTGCAAAGCCATCCTTTACGTTTACAACGTCACCAATCTTTCCTAACTTATTGAAACTTTCTAATAAGATTACTTCCATTCTCTTCCCTCAAGTTTTGATTACTCTACTTAATACTTTCTTTAAATTTATATAAAAACCTATTACAAATAAAACTAAGAATAGAACATAACCTAAAAAAATAAAAAGTAAAAAGATAATTAAAAATTTTAAGAAATTATTTATTTCATATTTTTTAAATATTTTGTAAAAAGCAGCAAACCCCTCGTAAAAAATAAGGAAGCTTAAGACAATTAGACAGTTTAAGAAAAAATATTTAGCATTTCCTTCCATCATAATACTTAGAACTAAGAATATATTAAACATTAGAAATACCCAATTTGGTATTTCGAAACTAGTTAATCTAAATGTATAAACGTTTTTAAAATTCATTTTTTCAATTAGTATCCTTGTCAGTTGAAAATTAAGCAACAACGTTGTAAGAAATGAAAAAATATTAATTCCAGGTATTATTTTTACTATAATGTCGACAAGAGAAGAGGAGTTGACATTTTGTAATTCATTTGAAGATTTTAAAAACTCTTTAGTGAATTTTAAAAAATATTCTCGAAGTTGAGCTTGTTCATTTTCTGAAAAAAAAAAGAACATTATAATATTTACAACTATGATCGAAAAAAGGACTAAATTAACAAGAACTTTTTCATCTTTAATTTCTTTTTTATTAAGCAAAAAAGATAAATAAAAGATTATTGATGAGATCGTAATGAAATTTAAAAATAATTTTGTTGAAAAAATATCACCAAATAGAAAATCGAAATTGTTGATAAGAAAAAAAAAGAAAATGGAAAAAATAATAGAGTATAGAAAGGGCAATAATTTCAACAATTGTGCCAGAAAAAGTAAAGGAATTGTATTTATCAAAGGATATAACTGTGGAAAGATTCTCAAAAATAGAATTTCAAGACTTACTATTAAAAAAGTACCGTATACTATGGAGAGAGCTTTTTCTCTTCCTAATTCAAACATCAATTAGAAACATATGGAAGTAAAGCTAAAAACCTTGCCCTTTTAACCGCTTGGGATAATTCTTTTTGTTTCTTAGTTGAAACTTGTGTAACTCTGCTTGGAAGTATTTTTCCCTTTTCGGTTGTATACTTTTTCAATAAATTGATATTTTTATAGTCAATCTTAGGTGCATCTTTACCTGATAGAGGGCAAGATTTATTTAAAAGCATCCTTGATGATGTATTATCGAAGGCTTTATTTTTCATATACTTTCTCCTTGGTTTTACTTTCGTCTAAAAAAGATAATTCTTTGTCTACTTCCTTAATTTTTAAATTTAAAAATCTCAAAAAATCATCATCTTGTTTCATCTTTACATTAAAACTGGAAAATGCACTAGCCTCTGCCTCACTATTAATCATATAATAATATCCTTTAGAATTTTTCTTTATTTTATAGGCTAATGACCTAAGTCCCCAACTCTCTTGCTTAAGAATTTTTCCACCAGCTTTTTTGATTATCTCGAGGGTTTCTTTTAATTTATCTTCAGCAAGTTTTGGTGACAATTGTCCGCTGAAAACAAAAACACTTTCATATAACATAATAGATCTCCTTATGGTTAAACTTAATCTGTAATCTTTTAAGTTTAGCTAAAATAAAATAGCAAGGTTTTTTTTTTGGGGTTATAACATTTATAGTATATATTTAAAAGACACTTTAAAAAATAAAAATGAAAAAAAAAATAGCCTTTATTTTCCCAGGTCAAGGATCGCAAAAAATTGGTATGGGAAGAGATCTTTTTGACAACCACAGTTCGGGAAGAGAGGTTTTTCAAAAGATTGACGAAGCATTGAATGACAATCTATCTAATCTGATATTTAATGGTGATGAAAAAGATTTAGAACTGACAAGAAATACTCAACCGGCTTTATTAGCAGTAAGCATGGCTATTATAAAAGTTCTAGAGAACGAGCTAAAAATTAAAACAGAAGATCTTGTAAAAGTAGTTTTTGGACATTCATTAGGTGAGTATTCAGCATTAAGTAGTATTAACTGTTTGGGTTTAGAGTCAGCTGCTCAAATTTTAAGAATCAGAGGAGATGCAATGCAAGAATCTGTTATAAATCGAGAGACTGCAATGGTAGCTGTTTTGGGACTGGATATCGAAAAAATAGAAAGCTTACTTCTTGAAGTCGACTGTGACAAAGACGAGATATGTGAGATTGCAAATGACAACTGTCCAGGACAAATCATATTGTCTGGAACAAAAAAAGCAGTTGAAATAGTGTGTGAACAACTTAAAAAAATTGGTGCAAGGTCAATTATTAGTTTAAAAGTGAGTGCTCCCTTTCATTGTAGTCTAATGGATAGTGCGTCAATAAAAATGAAAGATGCTCTAGAAAATTTTATAATTAAAGAACCAAAAGTAAAATTTATAAATAATGTGGAGGCAAATTTTGTTAGTGATGTTAGTATGATCAAAAAACTTTTGGTTGATCAGGTGAAATCAAGGGTTCGTTGGAGAGAGAGCATTCAAAAAGCTTTGACTTTAAACCTGGATTGTATTGTGGAAATAGGTTCTGGAAAGGTTTTAACTGGTTTAAATAAAAGAATGGGCATTGAAGAGGAATACTTTAACATTTCTAATCTTAATGATATAAACCACTTTATTGAAAAATTTGGGGAGAATTTATGAGAAAAAATGCATTAATTACGGGGGCTACTGGAGGAATTGGTCGTGCAATAGTTAATGTCTTATCAGAGGAATACAATTTGGTGATTGTTGGGAGAAATCAAGAAAAATTAAATACCATCTCCAAAAGTAACAAAGCAATTTTAAAGAGTTTTAGTTGTGATTTATCAAAACAAGAAGACGTCAAAAAATTAATTGAAAAAATGTTGAGTGAGTCAATTGAGATAGACATTTTGGTAAATAATGCTGGAATTACAGATGATTCTTTATTCATCAGAATGACAGTAGATAAATGGCAGAAAGTAATAGAAACTAATCTCACTGCAAACTTTAATTTAACAAACTTTATTTCAAAACAAATGATCAAAAAAAGATGGGGTAGAATAATTAACATTACATCAGTTGTAGGGCACACAGGGAATGTAGGCCAAGCAAATTATTGTGCATCAAAGTTAGGTGTAATTGGAATGTCAAAATCAATCGCTTTGGAACTTGCAAAAAGAAATATTACTGTAAATTGTATTTCACCAGGTTTTATTGAAACAAATATGACAGCTTCACTAAGCCAAGACCAAAAAGATAATATTTTAAAAAAGATTCCACTAGAAAAGATTGGATCACCAGAGGACATTGCTTACAGTGTTAGGTTTCTTGCGTCTAATGAGTCGGGCTATATAACTGGAGAAACAATTCATGTCAATGGTGGTCTAGCAATGTTATAATTATATTTGATTTAAAAAAAAAAATAATTATTAATATAAGCTTAACTATAAAAAGTAAGGATAAAATATGAGCGATATTGCAGAAAGAGTAAAAAAAATTGTCATTGAACACCTTGGTGTTGAAGAAGATAAGGTAGTTGATTCAGCAAGTTTTGTTGATGATTTAGGGGCTGATAGCTTAGATACCGTAGAGTTGGTTATGGCGTTTGAAGAGGAATTTAGTATTGAAATTCCAGACGATGTGGCTGAGAAAATAACAACAATTAAAGATGCAATCGAACACATAGAAAAATCTCAAAATTAATCATATGAGGAGAGTGGTTGTTACAGGAATAGGCATGTGTAGTCCACTCGGTTACGGGGTAAATCAATCGTGGAAAAAATTAATAAATGCCGAGTCGGGTATCAGGGAATTAACTGGTTTTGATTCAACTGATTTGAGTTCTAAAGTAGGGGGGCAAATTCCATTGGATGGAGTAAAAGATTTTTTTCCTGAAAACGTAATTGAGGTCAAAGAAAAAAAAAAAATGGAGCCTTTTATTCAGTTTGCACTTATTGCAGCTAAAGAGGCGATCCTAGATTCAGGGTGGACACCAAAAAATGAACAGGATTCCGAAAATACAGGAGTTATGATTGGCTCAGGAATTGGCGGCTTAGATGGGATTAAGTCCAGTGCTGAAAATCTTTCAAGAAGTCCAAGAAAAATCTCTCCTTTTTTTATTCCTTCTTGTTTAATTAATCTTGCATCAGGACACATTTCTATAAAATATAATTTTAAGGGACCAAATCACTCTGTCGTTACTGCATGCGCTTCCGGAGCTCATGCTATAGGTGATTCATTTAGAATGATCGCTTTAGGGGATGCTGACGTTATGGTTGCGGGGGGTACAGAATCTGCTTGTACTAGATTTGGAATAGCTGGTTTTTGTGCAATGAGAGCACTCTCCACAAGATTTAATGAAACTCCTATCAAAGCTTCAAGACCGTGGGATAAAGATAGAGATGGGTTTGTTTTATCAGAGGGGGCGGGAATTTTAATATTAGAAGAGTATGAACATGCTTTAAAGAGATCTGCAAATATTTACGGTGAAATTGTTGGTTATGGTTTAACAGGAGACGCATTCCATCCAACTGCCCCACCTTCAGACGGTAATGGTGGTTATAGGGCTATGAAGATGGCACTAAAAAATGCTCACATTAATGCTGAATCAATCAACTATATAAATGCTCATGGTACTTCCACGCCACTAGGAGATGAAATTGAATATGGTGCTGTAAAGAAATTATTTGAAGGAAATTTAAGTAATATATTTATGTCTTCGACAAAATCGTCTACAGGTCATTTATTGGGCGCGTCTGGTGCGATAGAGTCAATCTTTTCAATATTAACATTAAAAGAAAAAATATTACCCCCTACTTTAAATCTAGATAATCCATCCGATGATTGTCGTGAGATCAATCTAATTCCTCATGAAAGTATTAATCACAAAAGTGATTTTGTTTTATCAAACTCATTTGGTTTTGGAGGTACAAACGTTTCATTAGTTTTTAAGAAAATTTAGGAAAGGTGTATAAAGAACTAATATTCTTATCATTCTTAATTTTATTTAATATTTTTTACTCTCTTTTCTTTTCTTATGATAAAAATATTGAAAAGGTTTCCTTTATAATAGACCCTGGAATGAAACTAAATGAGATCTCAGAGCAACTTTATTATGAAGAGATTATTAGCAATAAGTTTGCATTTAAGTTATGGAATAAAATTAACTTTCTAGAAAGAAAAATTAAATATGGTGAGTTTTATATTGAAGGTAGAAATTCGATTTACAATGTTACCAATAAATTATCTTCTGGCCAAAAAGTTTACAGAAAAATTACTTTAATAGAAGGTAGTTCAAAATATGATTTATTAAAAATACTAAAAGAAATAGACCCAAAATCTTCTCTTAAATTGTATGATATACCTGATATGATTATTGCAGATACATACAATTACACAGTTACAGATAATTCGCGACGTATTTTAGATTATATGATTAAAACTAGTAAAAGGTTTTCAAAGAATATTTGGGAAGAGAGAAATAAAGAAATTCCACTAAATAAAATTTCTGAAATGCATATTTTAGCTTCTATTGTTGAGAAAGAGTCTGCTCTAAAAAGTGAAAAAAATAAAATTGCTGGGGTCTTTTTTAATAGAATTAATTTAGGAATGCGACTTCAATCCGACCCTACAGTAGAATTTGCTATTACGATGGGAGAAAAAAAACTTGATAGAAAACTTTTAAGGAAAGACTTAAAGATTGATTCTGAATATAATACTTATATGATTCCTGGATTACCCCCTTCTATAATATGTTTTCCAGGAAAGGATTCATTGGTTGCAGTCTCAAAACCATATAAGAGTGATTTTTTGTACTTTGTTTCAAAAAGAAGAAATGGTGAACATTTTTTTTCAACGACATACAAAGAGCATTTGAAAAGAATAAGAGAAGTTAAAAATGTCAAATAATTTTAGGAAAGGTTTGATGTTAGTTTTATCATCACCGTCAGGTGCTGGAAAAACCTCAATCTGTAAAAAATTATTAGAGACAGAAAAAGGTTTATTAATGTCTATTTCATATACAACGAGACCAAAAAGAAAAAGTGAAAATGACGGGGAAGATTATTTTTTTGTGAAAAAAAAAGAGTTTGATGAGCTTCAATCTAAGAATTACTTTGTAGAGAGTGCGCTTGTATTTGACCATTACTATGGTACACCAAAAAACTTTATTGAGAGAAATTTAAAAAAAGGGATAGACATTCTTTTTGATATAGACTGGCAAGGTGCACAGAAACTAGTTGATTATTCTAAGAATGATGTGGTGTCCATTTTTGTACTTCCACCAAGTAATAAGATACTACTTGAAAGATTAAAAAAACGTAATGAAGATAGCATTGAGATTGTAAAAAAAAGAATGAGTAAGGCAAAATCTGAAATTAGTCATTGGATTGAATATGACTATATTATAATCAATGATGATATTGATAAAAGCTCCAGAGAAGTAATTACAATCTTGAATGCAGAAAGAAAGAAAAGAATTAGACAAAAATTCATTTTTGATTTTATTGAAAAACTAACTAAATAAAATTTTAGACAAAGTTATATATTCACTCGGTTTAATTTCCTGAGGGCGTGAATTTAAGCAAATTCCGCTTTCATTTATTTTATTTTCAGAGATTTTATCAATATTTTTTAAGTTATTCTTAAGTATCTTTCTTCTATGAAGAAATGAAAGTTTTAGAGTTTTATCAAGAATCTCATAATCATAATGTCTTTTAAAAGGAGTAATTTTGATTACTGAGGATAAAACTTTTGGCTTAGGATGGAATGCGTCTGGATTTACTTCAAAACCTAGCTCCACGGTTGCATTAGACTGTATTAAAACAGACACTCTTCCATAACTTCTATCACCAACCTTGGCCAGCAGTCTATCAGCAACTTCTTTTTGTACCATTACTATCAAAGTCTTGAAGATTTGATAATATTTCATCCAATTTATTATAAGAGTAGTTGCTATATTGTATGGAAGATTTGCAATTAAAATAATTTTTGGTTCTGCTATATTTCTTAAATCAAATTTTAAAGCGTCTTCAAATATTATGCTTAATTTATCAGAATTTTTTGAATAAATTTTTTCAAGATAAGATCTTAATCTTTTATCTTTTTCAATAAGAGTTATTTTTTTTGGATTCTGATGAAGAATATATTCTGTTAGAGCACCTTTTCCTGGACCAATTTCAACAATATTTTCGTTATGAATCTCTACCAAAGAAATTATATTTTTAAGAATCTCCAAATCATTTAAAAAATGTTGTCCCAAGCTTTTTTTCTGACGGAAATTAGTCATCAATTTTGTTTTCAAGAAATTTAAGTGAAGCAATAATACTGTTAATTCTTGCACATTTTTTTTTTACAATATCAAATGCGGGACCGTGGTCTGGAGAAACTCTTAAAATTGACAAACCCGCAGTAACATTTATTGAATTAAAAAAATCAAGAGTTTTGATGGGCGATAGGCCTTGATCATGATAAAGACATAAAATCCCATCATATTTTTTTCGAAAATTTTTAAAAAAACAAGTATCACTACTTAACGGTCCATCAATTTTCATACCCTTGGCAGAATATTTTTTAATTATGGGGTTAATTAGTTCCTTTTCTTCCAAACCAATTAGTCCGTCCTCACCGGAATGTGGATTAAATCCTGTTATGCCGATCTTAGGATTTTTAATCCTCCAAATTGTTTTCAAGGAATCATTAAAAACTTTTAGTTTTTTTTCTATTTTTTCTTTTGTTAAAATTCTAAATATTTTCTTAAGAGGAATATGGGTTGTAACTAAGCCAACAATCAAATTTTTCCCATTATCGATCGGTTTTGTTGTTGACAAAATCATTATTTCTTCATCGTCAACAGAATTTTTTTTTTTTGACAGCTCTCCAATAAATTCAGTTTGCCCGTTAAATTTAAAGCCTGACATCTTCAAAGTTTTTTTACACACAGGAAGTGTTAAAAGCCCCTTTGCTTTTTTATCTAGAACAAAATCAAAAGACTTTTCGATTGACTCAATAATTAAAGATGAATTAACTTTATTTGGGATACCCAACTCAAAAGAAATTCTTTTCCCAATATTATAAATAGGCAAATGTGTTGAGAAAGATTTGCATGCATCAGATGGTTTATCAATTAATGCTGAATTGAAACTCAAATCTAAGGTTCTTTTTAAACTATTAACTCTTTCAAAGTTATCTACCAAAAAAAAAGGCTGTAAATTATATTTTTTTCTTTGTTTCCAAGCTTTAATTAAAATTTCAGATGATATACCTGATGGTTCACCCATAGAAACAACTATTGGTTTTTTTTTCATAACTTATTTATTAAAGAATTCTATGTTTGCATTTTGTCTTAAATTTGCAAGGAATGTATTTGATAACTGATTGAATTTTTGTGAATAAAGTTTAGATTGTATTTTATTTCTTTTCATTTGTTCAGTTTCTTCATTTTTCTTATCACATAGCTTTAAAACACTAAATTGATTATTATACTCAATTACATTTGAAAACATTTGAACCTCAAGTGCTTCAAGTTGCTCTAAAAAAATACCGATCATATCACTTGCTTTTATATCTTCAATTTTAACTGCCGTCATATCATCATTTATTGTAAATTCTTGATCGCTACATTGTATTGACGAAAATTTTGTAAAATCTAATTTATCTGAGTCAAAAGATGATACTTTTAAAAAAGTATATTTTGCGTTTTGATTACCAAAAATTCTTTTTTTATTAAGTCTAATTATTTTATAACCATCATTTACTTTTATTTTTGATGAGATCTGTCCAACTTTCATATCTAATAAAGTTTTTTTTATTTCTAAATTTAAATTATCTTCTATTTCCCATTTTAATCCTTTTTCATTACTTTTATCAAAATTACTATCATATTGTTCTGCTAGAGAATCAAAAGCTATTCCTTTATCTAATAGAGATAAGAACTTTTTTATTTTTTTCTCAGTTTTTAGCCAACTATTATTATTTTCATTTTCAAAAAAAACCTCAGTAAAATTATATTCATATTTTCCTAATTTTTTCTTTTGACTGGCCATTATTTTATCAATTTCTTGTTTATTAATTACAATTTTTGATGAAAACTTCTCTTGTAAAAGCTTTTTCCACATAAGTTCAGATGAGAGTTGTTCTAATAAGACATTAGAATCAATATTGTTATCCTTTTCTATAAAAGCTTTAAATTCATCAAATTGTTCTTTAGGAAAATTGTACAAGAGTGACGCAAAGTTCATTAATTCCTCATCTGTATGCTTGATATCCCTTTTTATTGCTGCACTTTTTTTAATTTTCTCGATTACAAGAAGTTCGAGCACTCTCTCTCGCACAGTATCTCTATTTTCAATTGTATCATTTAATTCTAATGACTTTAATGCTAACTTAATTCTCTGTGATAAATCATAGGTAGTTATTACATCTGAGTTTACACTTGCTATAAGTGCTTCAAACTGTTCATCTTCAAGAGATTCATCCGACAAACTTTTTTTAAAATCGATTGAGTTTAAAAAAAAAAAAAAAATAATTATGTTTATGAAATTCTTATAAATCACTTTCCATCACTTCCTTTATACTAAACAAAAAAGCAAAATTGTTCGATGTTGGATCTTCTGGGTTATGAGTAAATTGTCTAGTCCAGAGAAAAGAGAGCCCAAAGCATTCATCCTCATATTTTAATTTAGCTCCAAAATTGTGCATTTTTATTTTATTTTTTTTATCAAAAGTTGTGAAGCTAGTAAAGTTCCAATGATCAGCTAGCTCCTGACTATATCTAAATGAAAACTGGTTTATACCTTCTTTTACGTTTTCACCAGTTATATTCAGAACAGGTGCTGATCTTATATTACTTATTGATAGAAAAGAATTCTTTTGATGAATTAAAAAATTAGAGTATGCAGTTTTGATTGACGAGTTATCCTTGTTAATTTTCAGGTAAGAATTTAATTTAATATTTTCTTGAGGTGTTAATCTAAAATTGATCACAATATCAGAGAATTTATCATTGATACCAGAATTTTGTTGTAAATATTTATTTTTATCTAGTTGAAAGCTTTGTCCAATCTCAATATGAGTTATGTCTTCCTCTTTTGAAATTTTCTTTTTAAGAAACGTTAGGCCATAATCAATTCTCATTGATGAATCAAACCTATCATTACCTGATAAACGATTTATATTAAATAGATCAATGTAATCAAAATCAAAATTATTTATGGAACTTTCATCAGGTATTTCTCTAAAAAATGACTTCTTATTTGATTTGATTCCTAAAATTTTTGGAGAAATAATTGTTATAAAATTTTGATCTTTTTTATAAAATGGTTTACTTAACTCTAATGACACCTGAGGGAAAAAGTTTGTTCTTATTTTATCAAATTCAAAAGTACTTGTTTTTGGATTTTGAAATTTTTCAATATTATAAATTCCAGCATTCAAATATGCAGCTGGTTTAATAAGTGTGCCATCTTTAAAAAATTTAGGAAATTCAATTTTCTGTTGAAGGAATAACTTTTTAGTTTCATTGCCATCTGTTCTTAAAATATTTGCAAATTCAATGTTTGTATTAAAATTTAAATCATTAGTATAATTATCTGAATTCAAATTGAGTTTAATTCTTGGAAGAATTTTTGGTGTATTCCTTCTGTTAAACTCTTGTCGTAGGTCTTGAAATAGATATGATTGAAAACTATAGTAGTTATTCGCTCTGAAGCTTTCTAATTTAACGTTTGTTTCTAGTGTATCTCTGTAATTATACTTATAGGTATTAAGATAGTTTCTGTCAGTTGTTCTGTGAACTTGAAAATCAAAATACGTATTTTCATTTAGATCAAATGAACCTTTGGTTTTTATGTGCCCCCTTTTTTTATTTTCTTTGAGTTGATTGATCTCTCGATTTTCAATTGTCCCACTAAATTCACTTTCCAATTCACCATTTTTGAAATTTTTCCTATGTTCAAAAAACAGAGCTGGATTTTTTTTTTGGGAAAATTTTGGAATCATTGTTAAATCTTGATAATCATCAATTGGATAATAATATGGAACATCTAATCCCAACCCAAAAAAATGTGTTTGAAAATAATTAGGTGCTAAAAAACCTGACTTTCTTTTCACTAATGGGGACGGGTGTGAGAAATATGGTAAGTAAAAAACACTTCTTCCCTTTACATCAAAAAAAACATCGTAGTATTTTACATTTAATGCTTTCTTATCATGAATAATTTTTTTTGCTTTAAGTTGAATTAAGGGCTCTTCATATTTTTTGAGCTCCTCGTTAAAACAAAGTTTGCAGGCAGTAAACTTTCCAAATTCCATTTTTTCCCAATCTTTGTTCCTTCTTTCAACTTTTTTTGCTGCAATTCTAAGGTAGTTATCTTTACCATTGAATTGTTTTCCTGGAATGTAGAGATAATTATCTTCGATTACTGCGTTATTTAAATTTTGGTCAGCAATTATTTTTTCAGCTTTAAGGATGGATCCATCTTTGTTGAATACTTTAACATTTTCTCTCGCTGATAATACTTTTGAAGAATTATTAACAAATACTTTTTCAGCAAAGAGTTTGAACTCCTCATCTAAAATTTCGACATTTCCTGTTGCATAAATTCTTGTATTGTCTTTATCATAGGTGAATTGATCAGCATTTATTTCAATTTGATCCTGGGATTCACCTGAAATATTGATTAATAAGATTATAAAAAATAATAATTTAGCCATCTTCTAGATGAATGAGTGCACTTATTAGTAACAAATTAAAGATGATGGGAGTTGACCAAACAGACAAAAAAATATTCAAGGAGCCAGATTGCCCAAGAGTTTTAGTGATATCTGAAAGAAAATGGAAAATTACTCCTATTAATATTCCGTAAATTATTTTAATAACATTTTTTTTAATTCTTTCTTTTTTAATTGACAATATACATCCCAGAAGAACCATAGATAAGAGAATAAGTGGGAAAGAATAAAGGTAGTTTTTATAAACTTGGTGCTTCTTAACTGAAAACCCTGAATCCTCAAGGTTTTTAATATAATCGTTTATACCCCAAAAACTAATGGTTTCAGGAGGCCTAAAGTTCTTTTCAATTTTATTAGCATCAAGATTTATTTCTAAAAAAGTTTGGTTAAATGATTCTGGAGTTTCATTGATTTTTAATCGGAATCCATTTTCAAGTTGCCACAACTGATCACTTTTCATTTTTACATTTTCAACATCGAACCTCTCCAAAAATTTATTATCATGGTCAAATTTAAAAATTTTTACATTTGTTAAAGTTTTATTTTTAAAAGAATAATGTTGAGAATTAATAACATATTCAAAACTTTCATTTTTTTCTCTTAGCCATAAACCAGTTTCAGAAATTGCAAATAATCCAGAATTTCCTTTAAAAAAAATACTTTCATAATTTTTAAATTTGATATTCATTACTGCAAAGATTGGATTGAATACTAATAAATAAAAAAAACTTATAATGATTACATTCAGGATTGCTGGAGAGACTAGTGACCAGATAGAGAATCCTGACGCCCTTAATACTGTCAATTCATTATTTTTGTTAAGTTTCATATAGGTATGCATTGAACTAAGGAGAAAAACAGTAGGTAAGATTAGTGGAAAGAGAGTTGGAATATGAAAGATTGCCATTTTCACCAATATTATGAAATCAACCTCTTTACTTGAACTTCTTCTGATCAATTCAATTAAGTCAATGGAGATAAATAATAAACAAGAAAAAGAAAATACTATTAAAAAAGAAAATATATTCTCTTTGATTAAATATTTCGTAATAATTGAATTCTTAATCATAAATTAGCTTCCTTGACTTTAATAATAAAAAAATTGTCAGAAATATTGAAAAAACTGTAGGGAAGAAATTAAAGAAATGCATATCTATAAACCTTATTGAGACATTTGAAGAGAGGATGGATAAAACCTGTAAGAAAACAATTAATGATAGAATTTTTATAGTTCTAGATACATTTTCAACCCTATCAAATTTTTGAGTTAAAATAAAACTTAAGATTAAGATACTAAAAAATAAAACATTTAATGGCATTGCAAATCTTGCAGTGACCTCAGCTTTAAAGGCTTGAGAATTCTTTATGTCATCAAGTGAATTTTTGTCAGGATTTAAAAGTTCATACATCGTCCTTTCTGCGGGTGATTTCCATCTTGAAAAAATACTGTCATCTTTGTCTTGAATTATATTTAGCAAATATTCATCAAAATATAGAATTGATAATTTTTTGTTTTGTGACTGAAATTGTTGAGATCCGTTACGAAGAAATATTTTAGTTGAAGAATCTGTATTAATTATATTGCCTTTTTTGGCTATCAATGTGGTTGGTCTTTTTGCATCCCTGGTATCATGAATAAAGATATTATGTAAACCCTCTTTATTATTTTGTTTGATAAAGATTGTAAAATCCTTTCCAATAGTGTTGAACATCCCTTCTTGAAGGAGAGTGGCTGAGTAATCATTCTTGATAGTGTAAAGAAGTATTTTGAAATTTTTATTGGAGAGTGGCGCTTGATGAATTGTAAAAAAACCACTTAAGAAAGTTAAAAGTAAACTAAAAAGTACAACAGGTTTTATTAGCTCAACATTTGAATGTCCAGAAGACTGTAAAATTACTAATTCTCTGTCAGTTTGCATTCTAGTGTAAACAAAAAATACAGATAAACCTGTTATTACTGGAAGTAAAGTTGGAATGATTTGCGGAAGAGAATTTAATATTAATTTAAAAAACACATATGCTGGTAAACCTCTACTAACCATCAATTCGATAAGTTGAACACTTTTTCCGAGACAAAAAATAGATATGATAAGTACAAGTATCAGAAAAGAATTATTTGAGAGCTGTTTAAAAATGTATTTATCAACTAAATTCATTGTATTTTTAAAAAAAAAACAATATACATATACAATATTTATTACAAATTTTTATAAAAATTGATACAAAAATGAAAATAAGTTTTACAAAAAAATTAATAGAAAACGATCACCTAGTAGTTTTAGTTCCTCAACAATCGACTGCCGTCAAGCTTTTGGGAGATCAGTTTAATAGAGTCCGAGAGATTATTAATGACTTTTTAAGCAATAACCCTGAAGAAAAGTCGAGCAAGTTCAAGACACTGTCATTTAGGAGTAACAAAAAAATTTGCTATTTTACTATAGCAAGATGTAAAGAGAAAATTAATTCTTCAGCTAAACTTTCATTTGCTGGCCAACTTTTATCTTACTTAGAAAGACAGAAAGCAAAGAATATTTCTATCCATTTAGAAGAAACTAAAAGTTTTAAGGCAGCAGAGTATTTAGAGTATATTGTGAGTGGCTTATTTTTAAAAGATTACAGATTTGAGAAATATAAAACTATTTCAAATAAAGACTTTAAGATTTCTCAATTGAAGATTCTTTCTAACCTATCATCATCATTAAAGGAAAAAGTTTTGAATGGTATAAAAGTTTTTGATGGTGTGTTCTTAACTAGAGATCTGGTTTCAGAGCCTGCAAACATATTGTATCCAGAAAAATTTGTCGACTATTGTATGAAATTGGAAAAAGTTGGGATAAAGATAGAAGTACTAGACGAAAGAAAATTAAAATCGCTTGGTATGAATGCCCTGCTTGGTGTGGCTCAAGGCTCAGTAAGACCTGCTCGAGTTATGATTTTTAAATGGGATGGAGATAAAAAAAACAAAAAATCATCCCCTTTATCCTTCATAGGAAAGGGAGTTACATTTGATACAGGTGGTATATCAATAAAACCATCTTCAGGTATGGAAGATATGAAATGGGATATGGGAGGCGCAGGTGTTGTTGCAGGATTAATGTACACACTGGCATTAAGAAAAGCTAAAGTCAATGCTATAGGAGCTGTAGGCCTAGTTGAAAATATGCCTGATGGGAATGCCCAACGTCCTGGGGATATAGTGAGGTCCTTATCTGGACAAACAATAGAGGTGTTAAATACAGATGCGGAGGGAAGACTGGTTCTTGCCGACGTGCTTTGGTATATAAAAGAAAAATACAAACCAAGGTTTATGATTGATTTGGCTACATTAACCGGGGCTATTATAGTTGCTTTGGGCGACAGATATGCAGGTCTATTTTCAAATGACGATGATCTTGCTAACAAACTTCTTTCAGCTTCAAAGGGATCAGAAGAACTCTTGTGGAGGTTGCCGATAGATGAAGATTTCGATAAACTTTTAAATTGTCAGGTCGCTGATATGAAAAATATTACTGGTACACGAGGAGCAGGTAGTATAACTGCAGCACAATTCTTGAAAAGATTTGTTGGGAACGTCAGTTGGGCTCATCTAGATATTGCTGGAGTTACCTGGTCAAAAAAAGGTACTAATTTTTCCAGAGCTGGCGGAACTGGTTATGGTGTTAGATTATTAGATGAGTTTGTGAAAAAATACTATGAAGACAAATCCTAAAAATAAAATTAAGGTTAATTTTTATTATCTAAAATCCGAGTTTAAAAATGTTTTGCTTCGTTTTTGTAAAAAAATATTGTTAAAGAGCGAAAAGCTTCTAGTTAACTTAAACAATGATAATGATCTTAGATTAGTAGATGATTATCTGTGGACTAATGATAGAGATGGTTTCCTACCGCATACAATTTTTAATGAAAAACTATCTAATATTGAAAAGATTGTATTATTTAAAGGGTCTTACAGAAATATGATTAAGTTAGAAAACTTTAGACAAATTTTGATAGCTCCTAATGTAAAAGTTGAAAGCTTAAAACACTTTGATAAATTTTTTATTTTTTCTAATGAGACGATAAATAATCATAAATTATCTGACATTCAAAAAAAATTAGAGAATAAAAATTTTGATTGTAAGTACTTTTATGAATATCAGAATCTAAAGTGGAAAATTTTAAACTAGAAAAGGAGAAATTATGAGTCTTACTTTATCAATTATTAAACCTGATGCCGTAAAGAGAAAGATATCGGGAGAAATAAATGCTCTAATTGAAAAAAATGATATTAAAATAGTTGCTCAGAAAATGATACATCTTTCAATTGATGATGCTAAAAGATTTTACGGTGTTCACAAAGAAAGAGCATTCTTCAAAGACCTATGCGAATATATGATTTCCAACCCAATAATAGTTCAGGTTTTAGAAGGAAAGGACGTAATTTCAAGATATAGAAAGCTTATGGGAGCAACAAACCCGGCTAATGCTGATGAAAACACAATAAGAAAACTGTATGGCTTAAGTGTAGAAGAGAATTCTGTCCATGGATCAGATAGTCCTGAAAATGCCGAGATTGAAGTTAGGTTCTTTTTTTCAGAAAGAGAAATGTTCAATAATTAAGATTACCTTATTTAATTAAGAAGAACCACAAAACTACGAGTAATATAACTACGATAACACAAGACCAGATCGTAAACTTTATGAACCTTGCATAAAAATTTTCGTGTGACTTAGATTTATCCATTAAATAAGGCCCTTTTCAAACATATTCAGGACATATATATACAACTTATGCTCTTTTTTCAATATTTTTTTTGTCAAAGACGCTTCATCATCATCATCTAAAATTGTAACTTTTTCTTGAGCAATAATTTTGCCAGTATCAACTCCTTTATCGACATAATGAATTGTACAACCGGAAATTTTTGCTTTTTTTTCTAGGGCTTGCCTAACCGCATTTTTACCTCTAAATTTTGGTAATAAAGACGGATGAATATTGATTACTTTATTTTCCCATTTTTGTAAAAAATCTTCACTTAGAATGCTCATAAAACCTGCAAGACATATAAGATCAATATCCTGGTTAATTAAGGATCTATGCAACATATTCTCAAAATCATTCTTAAATAAAAATTTTTTTTGAGAAATAATTTCTGTTTTGATTCCAAGTTTTTGAGCAATTTTTATTCCTTCGGAATTAGTATTATTAGAAATAACTATTTTTACTTTGGATTTAATTTTTTTATGTTTTGAGGCTTCAACTATATTCAACATATTGGAACCTCTTCCTGAGATTAAAATTGCTAAGTTAAATTCCATTTCCCAAAGTTTTTGATTTCAATCTTTTTTGATTCATTTGTTTTTCTTAAAACTTTACCTAATATTTGAAATTTGGTTTTGTTTTTCTTGAAGTACTTAGTTACATCCTCAATTTTTTTTTTTTCTACAATTATAATTAAGCCTAAACCACAATTAAAAGTTTTTAACATTTCTTCAGAAGAAATTTTTCCGCAACTTTTTAACCAAAGAAATGATTCAGGTATTTTATACTTTTTAAAATTGATTTCGGCATATAAATTATCCGGTATAATCCTCTCTAGATTTTCAAAAATTCCACCACCTGTAATGTGTGCAATCGCTGAAACCAAACCCTTTTTAACAAGAGGGAGAATTTCAGTAACATAAATTCTAGTTGGTTTTAATAAATCGTCACTAATCTTCTTATTATTGGATCTATATGGTGTATTTGAATTGAGTGAAATTTTTTTTTTTTTTAAAATTTTTCTTATTAGAGAAAAACCATTGGAATGAAATCCATTAGAGTTTAATCCAAGTAAAATTGAATCTTTTTTTACATTTTCTTTTTTAAGAAGATTTCTTCTTTCAACAACTCCAACTGAAAAACCTGCTAGATCAAATTCATTTTTTTTATAAATACCAGGCATTTCTGCTGTTTCTCCTCCCACTAGTGAACATCCAGATTTCTTACAGGCCAAATTTATACTCTTCATAAGTTCTAAGAAATCTTTTTTATTTATATTTGAGGATGAGATATAATCTAGAAAAAAAAGAGGTTCACCTCCATTAGCTAGAATATCATTAACACACATAGCGACTAAATCAAAACCTAGGAATTTTAGATTTTTAGCATCTACTGCAATTTTTAGTTTAGTGCCTACCCCATCAGTACTACTTAATAAAATTGGATCTTTATATTTTAATTTACCTAAATCAAAAATTGAGGCAAAACCTCCAGGGTTTTCAATAATTTCTTTTCTTTTATTATTTTTCGTGATTGATTCTAATTTCTTAACTAATAATGATGTTTTTTCTGTATCAACACCTGCAGATTTATAAGTAGTAATGATTTGACTCCCAGTGTTGTTTAATGTTTATTTAAAAAATAAATCATATAAACTTTTAGTATAATTAAATATTAAAATTAATATAAAACTTTGTTTAAATTTACTTCTATTATATTCATTTTTTTTATTAATGTAGCAAATTGTTTTGCAAATGAAGATATTTATTTTATTGAAAATAATGAAATTTTTCTAGAAAACTCTGGAAATGTTCTACAGTTAAGAGAAAATGCTAAACAAATTTCATTTGAAAATGCTTTTTATATACTCTCAAGAAAAATTTTAGATCCAGAAAATTATAGGAAGCTTGAGAGTCTATCAGACTTTGAAATTGTAAATTTGGTAAAAGACTATCAAATACTGTCTGAAAAAATCAACGAGGTAAATTATTTTGCAGATATTTCAATTAATTTTAGTGAAGAAAAGGTAAAGGATTTTTTTTTAAAAAATAGGATCAAAGTTAATATCTTGATTTCTGAGGAGTATATAATTTTTCCTATTTTCAAAAAATTTAATACCCTTTATCTATGGGAAAAGGATAATTATTGGTATGATTATTTATTTCAAGAATATGACAATCAAAGTCTTTTAAGGCTTTATTTTCCAGAAAAAAGTCATTTGAGCAAATTCAAAATTTCTCCATCAAATTTGATTGAGGAGGATATAAAGAAAATAGATGATTTTCTTGATTTTTATAAGAAAAAGAAAGCAATCATTCTGTATTTGGAAGAGAATTTTAATAAAAATAGGAATAATTTTCAGTTAATATTTTCAGCAAAATCTTATAAAAATAAAAAATTTTCTGAGATTGACTTATTAAAAAATGAATCAACTTTCAATAATACCGATTCCTCACAAATAGAGCTGGTTGCAAAACAAGTTATTTTGAATTTGGAAAATTGGTGGAAAAGCCAAATTGATAATTTAGAGAATGAAGATAAAGACTTTTACGATTATGATATTGTTATTAAGTCAGAAAATTTAAAAAAGAGTTTATTTCTAGAAAATACTTTGAAAGAGATTCTTAATGATAATGATCTAAGTATTAAGGAAATAAACCCTAATTTTGTCGTTTATAAAGTTTTAAGCAGATTGAGCGTTGAGAGATTAAATTTAGCCCTGGAACAAAAAAATTTAAAACTCCAAAATGGTAAGGATGAAAATCTTTTCATAATTGATTATTATTGATGAAACAAGAAATCTTAAACTTTCAATTTTTAAACAATAATCAAGACTTCTTTGTTTCACCAAAAAATAAAATGGCTTTTGATTACGTTCAAAGATGGCCAAAATGGGATGCCAAGGTTACTTATATTTATGGGCCAGAAAAGTGTGGAAAAACACTAATGTGTCATATGTGGGCGGATAAGTCTGATGCTATTTTTCTAGACGAGAATTTTTTAAAAGAATTTACTTCTAATAAAGTTAATATTGAAGATGTAAAAAATAAAAACTGGATTATCGATAATATAGAGTTTTTCCTAAAAAAAAAAATTGACGAAAAAATTTTAAATTTGATAAATATAATAACAACATCTAAGAATTCTTTTATTTTAATTACTTCAAAATTAGTCCCAAAATTATTAGAAACGAATATAAAAGATTTATTATCTCGATTATCAAGTTCTTTTGTTATTCAAGTATTTGAACCTGATAATGAACTTTTATGTAAAATAATTGAAAAATATTTAAATGATAGATCTATTTTAATAAGTAAAAAAAGTCTTGATTATCTTGCTTTAAGAATTGAGCGTTCATATAAGACCGCTATTGAGATAGCACGAAAGATAGATTATTCTTCTATGGAAAGTCACTCTACAATTAATTATAATCTCTTAAGAACTATCATAGATTAAAGTCAAACTAATTTAAAAAATTTTCAATAACTTGTCTCTTAATGTAATGGATTTGATAGATCTAAGAATTTCAATTTTTCTTTTTTTTTCAATTTTTTTTTTACACAACAATCTAATTTGTTGATCACTGATAATTCTTTTGACAGGTACATTAACTTTTTTTGCAATTTTTTCTCTTAAAAAACATAGTTCTCTTAATTTTCTTATTTCATATTTTTCAGTTTCATTAATTTTTAATTTTTTCCAGGCTCTTTCTGGTTTTCTTTTGAAAGCGTCAATATCTAAAAGTTTTTTATGTTTAATTGATATATTCAAATTAGTTTCAAGCTCAATTTTTTTTGTAATTTTTAAATATAAATCAGGTAAATATTTGACATCTTTAGATGCATAATTTATTTTTTCTTCACTAAGAGGTCTTTTTCTCCAGTCAATAAATTGATTTTTTTTATCTATTTTTATTCCTAATAAATATTTGCATGCCTCAGCGTAACCTGTAGAGTTTGGATAACCTAATTCAGTTAAGCATATTTGTATATCAATGATTCTTTCAGGTATTTTTCCAAATAAATTAAATATAATTTCGATATCTTGATATGCTGCGTGAAAAATCTTTAGAATTTTTTTTGAGAAAAGTATTTCTTTTATTAATTCTAAATCAATTTTTTTGTTTAACGGGTCTACAATCATTATTTGTGATCTATTGGAGAACTGTAACAAGCATAATTTGGGATCATACGTGCTAACTCGATAAAATTCCGTATCTACTCCTATTAGATTATCCTTTTGACTTTTTACAAGGAATTGCTTTAATTGATCATTATTATTTATAAGCACAACTAATAGTTACCATTTAAAAATTATTTCTACAATAATATGAATTTTTATAGATCACATAATTGCGGCGAACTTAATGTCAAAAATATTGATCAAGATGTTTATATATCGGGGTGGGTAAATAAGAAAAGAGACCATGGGGGGCTACTTTTTGTGGATTTGAGAGATGAATACGGAATAACTCAATGTGTTGTAAATGCTGACAACCCTAGTTTTAATTTAATTGAAAACCTAAAGCTTGAGAGTGTAATAAAAGTTTCTGGGAAAGTTCTAAAAAGATCTGATGATACTACAAATCCAAATTTACCAACCGGAGAAATTGAAGTTTTATCTAATGAAATTATTATCCTTAATGATTCAAATCAGATTCCATTCCAAGTAGCAATTAATGACGATTCTCCAGAGGAATTAAGATTAAAATTTAGATACTTGGATTTAAGAAGAGAAAAGATTCATCATAATATAATCTTTAGATCAAAAATAATTCACTCCATCAGAACCAAAATGATAGATAAAGGTTTTACAGAAATTCAGACGCCTATCTTGACAGCTTCGTCTCCCGAGGGTGCTAGAGACTTCTTGGTTCCAAGTAGGTTACATAATGGTAAATTTTATGCTTTGCCTCAAGCACCTCAAGTTTTTAAACAACTTTTGATGATATCTAATTTTGACAAATATTTTCAAATTGCTCCTTGCTTTCGCGATGAAGATGCACGAGCTGATAGATCTCCAGGAGAATTTTATCAGCTTGATTTCGAGATGGCTTTTGTTGAACAAGATGATGTATTTAAAACAATCGAACCAGTGCTCTATGAAATTTTCACAGAATACTCAAAAAAAAGTGTAACAAAGCCACCTTTTATAAAAATAAAATATAAAGATTCAATGGAACTATATGGTACTGATAAACCTGATTTAAGGAATCCCTTAATTATCAAAGATGCAACCAAATGCTTTGAAAATTCTGGCTTTAAGATTTTTGAAAATAACATTGAAAAAGGATTTCCAGTTAAAGCAATAAAGGCTCCTAAAACAGCGGGAAAGCCAAGAGGGTGGTATGACAAACTTAATGATTGGGCAAGAGCAAATGGACAAAAAGGACTTGGGTATATTATTTATGAAAATAACGAGTTTAAAGGTCCTATAGCGAATAATCTTAACCAAGAGAACTTAAAATCGATAAAAACTTTAGTAGATTTGGAGAATGACGATTCAGTTTTTTTCATTAGTGATGAGAACACAAACGCAGTCAAATTCTCAGCTTTAGTAAGAAATAAACTTTGTGATGAAATTGATCTTTTAGAAAAAAATGTTTTTAAATTTTGCTGGATAGTTGATTTTCCAATGTATGAGATTGACCAACAAACAAATAAAATCGATTTTAGTCATAATCCTTTTTCAATGCCTCAGGGAGGAATGAAATCCCTAACAAATAAAAATCCATTAGATATTTTAGCTTGGCAATTTGATATTGTTTGTAATGGGGTTGAGTTATCTTCTGGAGCAATCAGAAATCATCAAATAGATATAATGAAAAAAGCATTTGAAATTGCAGGATACTCTGAAGATGAATTAAAAGAGAGATTTGGTTCATTGTATGAAGCATTTAAATATGGAGCTCCTCCTCACGGCGGATCTGCTCCAGGAATTGATAGAATTATTATGCTTTTGGCTGAAGAAGAAAACTTGAGAGAGGTAGTCGCATTTCCTATGAATCAACAAGCTGAGGACCTGATGATGAGATCTCCTAATGATGCTTCGGAGAATTCCCTTAAAGAATTAGGTATTCAATTAAGACCTAAAAAAAAGTAATTTACTTTATTTTCTGTTCTTTGAAAATAACGTGTTTTCTAACTTTCGGGTCGTACTTCTTAAGTTCGAGCTTCTCAGATTTTGATTTTGGATTTCTATTCTTAACATAGAAAAAGCCTGTATCTGCCGTACTAACCATCTTGACTTGTATTGTATTAGATTTTGCCATTATTTGTTTATAGATAATTTTGTTAAGCTGTCAAGTTTAACTTTTTTTGTCATTAAGGAATATTTGGGCAGCAATAAATGCCCCTTTTACTTTTGGGAGTAGCCATAAACTCATTAGTATTGTCAAAATTGGCCAGAAGATCATTTGATACGTCACAGATGGACTAAAGTTTTTTTCAACAATTAATATTAATGGTATCAGCAAATGACCAACTAAAAAAATTGTACAGTAAGCAGGCCCATCATCTGATTTGTAATTTGAAAAATTTAAACCACATTTCTTACATTTGCTTATTGTTTTAATATAGTTAAGAAATATCGGTGAATTACCACAGTTCGGACATTTCTTTAAAAAACCTCTTTTAAGTTGACTAAATCTAGAAACTTTCATTCATAATCCTTACTCGATCTAATAGAATTTTTCCATTGTGTATATTATTTTTTTTTATTCTAAACCTAACAAGCTGACCAATTTTATATTTAGTATTTCTTGAACGATCAAACTCATAATCATTTCTTCTATATCTTGCCAGACCAGAAAAAGGATAAT
The DNA here is from genome assembly GCA_002457065.1 of alpha proteobacterium MED-G10. GTDB lineage: Bacteria > Pseudomonadota > Alphaproteobacteria > Methylaequorales > Methylaequoraceae > MED-G10. Next base: position 32,971 of record NTKR01000008.1, read on the forward strand.
CTATTGCTTTAATAAAAATTCCAAAAGATTCAATACCATCAATAAATCCTAAAAAATCAAATTTTTTTATCTTTTTTAAATAGAGGCTACAGGCTCTTTCCATAATTTTTCTTTCCATCATATCAGCTTTTTTTTCTTGAAGATTTAAGTGATCAGAGACATCAATATATTTTTTTAACTTATTTTCAAAGTATGCACTAATTAAATTTCTATGAACTACTAGGTCAGAATATCTTCTTATTGGAGAAGTGAAGTGAACATAGTCATCTATCGAAAGTCCAAAGTGACCTTTATTTTTTTCATTGTAATATGCTTTCGATTGGGAACGAAGTAAAACCTCATTAAGAAAGCTAAGTTTTTGATTTTTCTCTATTTTTTTTATAAATGTATTAAAGTCACTCTGGTTTTGGAAGTTACTTGAGTACTTAATGTTATTATCATTTACAATTTTTTTTAAGTTTGAAATTTTTTCATTTGGTGGTTTTTCATGATTTCTAAAAAGCGATCTTACTTTATTTCTTTTTAAAAAATTACCAATTATAGAATTTGCTAGGACCATAAACTCTTCTATAAGAGAGTAAGATTCAAGTCTTTTTGTTTTTAAAAACTCAAAATCTTCAGAGGATTTTAAATTTATTTTAAATTCATTAGAGTTAAAAATTATTTTACCTCTTTCCTCAGACATTTTTTTTAATAAATCATATGTTCCGAAAAGATCACAAATTAACTTAAAATATTTATTTCTGGTTTCTTTTCTATTATAGATTCTTTCAACTTCTTCATAAGTAAGTCTTCCAAATGATTTAATAATACCCCTGTGAATCTTAAAATCTTTAATTTTTTTATTAATAAAGTTAACTTCTACTATTATACACTTTCTTTTTTCATTAGGAACCAGTGAGCACAAATCATTAGAAATCTCAAATGGAAACATTGGAATAACTCTATCTGGAAAATAAAAAGAGTTACCTCGTTTTTTTGCCTCAACATCAAGAGGATCGTCTTGCTGAACGTAATAACTAACATCAGCGATTGCTATCATTACTTTAGTTTTATTATCTTTCATTTCAGCCCAAACAGCATCATCAAAATCTTTGCTATCTTCACCATCAATAGTAATAAATGGAACGTTTGTGAAGTCTTTGTGTTGATTTGTTTTTTTGTTAATGAGCGTTTTGGAGTACTTAATAAGACTTTTAGAAAAACCTTGTCTTAAAGAGCTTTGTTTTATTTCTTCTTCAATGATATCGTTTAGCTTAATTACTTTTCTTTTTATCTTTTTTCTCATCAATTATCTTTATTGCTTGGTCCAATGAAAGATCTTTATCATTAAAATCCTTTGGGATTGGATAGTTTTTTTTATTGTAAGAAATATAATC
>NTKR01000009.1 GCA_002457065.1 alpha proteobacterium MED-G10
TTAAGATAAATGATTATTGCAATTTACTCTACGGAGTTTATTTTGTAAATGTGACTATTTTAGATTCAAGGATTGACAATAAGTTCAAAGGAATCGCTAATTATGGTGTGAAACCTACTTTTACAAATAATAAACCTTTGTTAGAAGTACATTTGTTTAATTTTGATGAAGAAATTTATGGAAAAAAACTAAAAATTGAATTTGTAAAGTTAGTAAGAGAAGAAAAAAAGTTTGAATCTATTGAGAAATTAAAGGATCAAATTATAAAAGATATTAACACGGTAAAAAATGACAAACTTTTCCAAAACAATTAATCTCCCATTAACCTCCTTTTCAATGAAAGCGAACCTTTCGAAAACTGAAGTTCACAGAATAGAGTTTTGGAAAGAGAATAGAATATTTGAAAAGATTAAGACTCAAAGTTCAAATAAAAAAAAGTATATTCTTCATGATGGTCCTCCTTATGCAAATGGTGATCTGCACCTAGGACATGCACTTAATAAAATTTTAAAAGATATAGTTTGTAGATCCAAATTCCAAAATAACTTTGATGTTGAATTTGTTCCAGGTTGGGATTGTCATGGCTTACCTATCGAATGGAAAGTTGAGGAAAAATTCAAAAAAAAGGGACACCAAAAAAATGAAGTTGATGTAATTAAATTTAGGAAAGAATGTAGAGAATTTGCTGATCACTGGGTAAATGAGCAAAAAATTCAATTTAGCCGCCTTGGAATTAATACTGACTGGAAAGAAATATATTTAACAATGAATAAAAATTCTGAGGTATCTATTGTCAAAGAGCTTCTTAAGTTTTTAGAGTCAGGAGATTTATTCTTAGGTTTCAAGCCAGTGATGTGGTCGGTTGTAGAACAAACCGCATTGGCTGAGGCTGAGATTGAGTATCACAACAAAATATCTAAATCAATTTATGTAAAGTTCCCATTAAAAAATAAAGACAAAAATATTTCTATTGTTATATGGACCACAACCCCTTGGACAATACCTTGTAATAAGGCAATTGCTTATTCTACCAAATTAAAATATTTATGCATTGAGATAGAAGAGGTTTATCCAAAATTGAATTTAAAAAAAGGAGAGAAATTAATTTTAGCTGAAACTCTTCTTTCTGATTTCTTAGATAAAAACGGCATAAAAAAATATAAAATTTTAGAGCCTATTGAGAATCAAAAAATAAAAGAATTAATTTGTAATCATCCATTAAAAAATTTGGGTTTTGATTTTGAAGTAAAAATTTATTCAAGTAAGCATGTGACAGATGAAAATGGTACAGGTTTCGTTCACATAGCTCCAAATCATGGACAAGATGATTTTGATTTGGGTAAAAAATATGATTTAGGAAACGATCCAACAGTCGATGAAAAAGGAATCTATGAAAAAAATATTCATTTTTTTAAAGGAATGCATGTGTTTAAATCTGATCAAATAGTTATTGAACAATTAAATATTGCTAAAAATATCCTTTCTGATTCAAACTATGATCATAGTTACCCTCATTCCTGGAGATCAAAAGCTCCATTAATTTTTAGAGCAACATCTCAGTGGTTTATTTCAATGGAAAAAAATAATCTTAGAAAAAAAGCCCTTCAGGAAATAAATAATGTAAAGTGGATTCCCGAAAATAGTAAAAAAAGAATGTTTTCAATGATAAAGGACAGGCCTGATTGGTGTGTTTCAAGACAAAGAAATTGGGGAGTGCCTATGACGGTTTTTGTTTCTAAAAAAACTGGAGAACCTCTAATAGATGAACAAGTAAATAGAAAAATAATCGAAGTAATTGAAAAACTTGGAGTTGATAGTTGGTTTACTGAACCTAATGAAAAGTTTTTGACAAATGATTATGATTCAGATCACTTCGAGAAAGTCACATCAATTCTAGATGTGTGGTTTGATTCAGGTTCAAGTCACGTTTATGTTTTGAAAAATAATGGAATTAAGCAAGCTGATCTATATTTAGAGGGTTCTGATCAACACAGAGGATGGTTCCAAACCTCTTTGTTAGAATCCTGTGCTGTATACGGTAAATCCCCCTATAAGTCAGTTTTAACTCACGGTTTTGTAATTGATGAAAAGGGGAAGAAAATGTCAAAGTCGCTAGGTAATGTTATATCTCCAAAAGAAATTATTAATAAGTATGGTGCTGATATATTAAGAATTTGGGTGGCTAGCTCTAACTATAATGAGGATATAAAGATAAGTTTTGAAAATTTAAAAAGACAATCTGAGGGATATAGGAAAATAAGAAATACATTAAGGTTTTTATTAGGTAATTTAAATCCTCAAGATATAGAATCAGAATTTAATTCTAATAATATTCCAGATATTGAAAAGTTTGTTTTGAATAGACTTTATGAGTTGAATGATGAAGTTAATAATTTTTATGAAGAATTTAATTTTAATAAGGTCTATCAAATAGTGCTAAACTTCTGTAACAGTGAATTATCATCATTTTTTTTTGATGTAAGAAAAGACTCACTTTATTGTAATTCACCAAAATCTCAAATAGTCAAATCAACTAAGAGTGTAATGATAATTATTTTTGAATTCTTAATCAGGTGGTTATCGCCTTTAATTCCATTTACAATGGAAGAGGCATGGCAATGTTGGAGAAAAGAAATTAATACGAACGCAGAAGAAAGCTGTCATTTATTGAACAGAAAAGAATGTGAAAGCAATTGGTTAAGTAAACAGGTAAAAGAGGATTGGAAGAAAATTTTTGAAGTTAGAGATTTGTTTTTAAATATTGTTGAAGAAAAAAGAAATAAAAAGCATCTGAAATCTAGTATGGAGGCCAATGTTTTTTTATTTATTAATGATGATCAATATCTGAAAGTTTTAAAAAGAGTCAACCTTTCGGAGATTCTAATATCATCTGATGTTCATTTTGTAGATAGTTTTGATCACTCATATACTGAAAGTTCTGAGAACTCTAATTTGAAAATTAAAGTTGAGGTTAACGAAGGAAAAAAATGCCCAAGATGTTGGCAAGTTTTTGCTGAAAATAATAAAGAACTCTGTCAAAGATGTGAATCAGTAATAAATGAAACAATTTAAAAGAAAATATTTTATTTCAAGCTCTTTAATAATTTTTTCTGTATTAATCGATCAAGTTTCAAAAAAAATTGTATCTATAAAAAAAGATTTTTTTACAAATGGTATAGAGGTTAATAATTTTTTTAATTTAGTGTACCTAGAAAACAGAGGAATTAGCTTCGGTATTTTTTCTAAATATGAGTTATCATTTTACCTTGGAATTTTATCTTTTTTAATAAGCATTTACATTGGTTATTTAATTAAGATTACGCAGAATAAGTATGAAGTCATTAGTCTATCGCTTATTTTAGGTGGGGCTATCGGTAATGGTATTGACAGGGTCAAGAACAATTATGTAATAGATTTCTTTGATTTTCACATAGACATTCACCATTGGCCAGCCTTTAATTTTGCTGATGCTTTTATAACTGTTGGTGGAGTTATGTTTTTTTGGCAAGTTTTTTTTAAAAACCCTGAGAAAAAGTGATAAATACACTTTGCAAAATAGTAAATTAATGTTATGAAAAGAAAAGAATGTAACAAAATGTTTGTATTTGTAATTCAATACAATACTATATATAGTATGTTAAATGATAAATAAGAAGTTTTATATCTTAACTCTCTCATTTTTTATAATTTCATGCTCAACTATAGAGTCGACCATAGACTCGACTATAGATTCTATATCTGAAGCTGGTGATTATATCTATGATTCGGTTAACTTTTGGGAAGATGAAACAGATGAGCCTCAACAAAGTGAGGCGATAATAATCGAAGAGGCAGTAGAGGTGCCTGATTACGCTTTACCAGATGATAATTTTGTAAATCAAGAAATGTCTGTTACAAATCCCCCAATGCAGCAAATGTCTCAGCCACAACCATATTTTGATCCAATATATAGAAGTGCAAGACAATATTACTTTGTTGGACCTAACGGGACACCGCTTCTTGCCCCTCCCCCTCTCCCGTTTCCTCAATATTCGATTGATCAGGCAAGCCCAGTTGTTCCATATTCTTATTATAATAATTTAAATCCAAACCCCCAACCACAGACTCTTGACCAGATTCAAAGATCCGAACCAAGCCCAAAAAAGATTTTACCAAAAATGTTGACAAGGGATGAAGAGATGGAATTATTTGCTATTCAAAATGATTGTGTGAGGGTAAAGGAAGACTTAGTTAATGGAGGTTATGTTTGCGATGATTTCGAATAAACTTAACGCTTTCATAATTTTAAGTGTATCTATATTTTTATCTTCTTGTGAAACACTAAGTGATCTTGCTGGATTAAGCAAACCAGACATTGATGATAATGTTTTTTCAGAAACTCCAGATCTAGTTCTACCCCCTGACTTTGGCAAGGAACCAGTTTCAGATGCCAATCAATTAAGTCAAAGGATTGAAAGATCAGAGTATCCCAATACTAACTTACAAAATAACTATCAAACTATTAACCCTAGAATAACAAATTATATTTCTCCAAAAATTAATATTCAATCGTCACCAAGTCCGTCAGATTCACTTGAGCGTTTTAAAAAAAATAAAAAGTTTACCATTGGAGAATGGGTTTACAGTCAATACGTTGATGGTTTTAAAAGAGGTAACTTATATTACAGACCTGTTTATGACAAAGGTTATAATTTCTCTAGAAGATATCTTCCAGGAAATAATGTATCATCATTTAACCTTCAACAACCCAGTCAGACATTAAATAACTCTCAATTTCAGCAGTCAATTGAAAATTCTAATCAATCAGAATTCAATACTTTTGATCAATTGCCAATTTTAGAATAAATGAAATTAGTAGGACTAATTTTATTTTTTTTAACTTTTTTTTCTAAGCTTCAATCAGAAGGAATTTACAATGCCAAATCGTTTCAACTAAAAAATGGAATGAAAGTTGTTGTTGTTGAGAACAAAAGAGCGCCAGTTGTATCTCAAATGATTTGGTATAATTTTGGTTCAGGGGTTGAAGAAAAAGGTAAAAGTGGTCTTGCTCACTTTATGGAGCACCTTATGTTTAAAGGAACAAAAAAATTTCCTGACAACTATTATTCAAATTTCATTTCAAGAATTGGTGGAAGTGAAAATGCATTTACTAGTTACGATTATACCGCTTATTATCAAATATTTCCAAAGTATGAACTTGAAAAAATTATGCAAATGGAAGCAGACAGAATGGTAAACCTAACCTTAACTGAAGAAAATGTTGAAATTGAGAAAAAAGTTATATTGGAAGAAAGATTTCAAAGAGTTGAAAGTGATCCCTCGGCTAAACTTGATGAGTCAATGAGATCAATTCTTTTTCCAAATCATTATTATGGAACACCGATTATTGGATGGAGACATGAAATTGAAAATTTAACATTTACTGATGTATTAAAATTTTATAAAAAACATTACATTCCAAATAATGCTGTACTCGTTTTATCAGGAGATGTTGAGTTTGAAGAGGTAAAAAAATTAAGTAAGAAATATTTTGGAAGGCATAAAAAAGGTAAAGTCTCTTTTGGAATGGAAACAAGGGATCCTCTAATAGAAACATCAATCAAAGTGGAAATGAGTCATCCAACTGTAAAGCAGAAAATATGGAAGAAATTTTACAGAGTAGATTCATATAAAAAATCAATTAAAAAAGGACTTGCACTAGATATAGGACTAAAAATTTTGGCGTCTGGAAGTACTAGCTTGCTTTACGAAAGTCTTGTTAATAAAAAAAAAATTTTCTCTGCTGTAGGTGGATATTATCAAGGTCTTACTAAAGGTGAAGGTAATGTTTATTTTTATGCGATACCAAATGAAGAGATTAATTTAGATGAGGTTGATAAAATTATTAATGATGAGATGAAAATCATACTTAATCAAGGAATATCAGAAAAAAGGTTTGAAATAGAAAAGAAGAAATATATTTTCGATTCTATTTACAGTAGAGATGGTATTTTAAATCCAGCTCAGTCCATTGGAGAATCCTTGACAATTGGATTTTCTCTAGATGATATTGAAAACTTAAATAAAAAAATAAATGAGATTACTATTTTTGATGTTAAAGATGCACTTAAAAGTTTTCAAGAAAATAAGAACTTTATAATTGGTGGATTGAAAAGTTGATAATAAAAATATTGATATTTCTTTTTTTTCTATTAACAAACCATAATGTAAATTCAATTGATTTCGAGCAATTAAGAACAGAAAAAGGAATAAACTTCTGGTTTGTGAAAGACAAATCCTTACCTTTAATAAGTATGAGTTTTTCCTTTAAAGGAGGGGCATTGTTAGACCCCAGTGGTAAGGAAGGCGCTACAAACTTAATGGTTTCACTTCTAGATGAAGGAACGGAAAATTTTAAAGGAAATAAGCTGAAATTGTCATTAAAAGAAAATGGAACTAAAATTTCACTTTCTGCAGAAAAAGAAAAAATCGAAGGAACATTTCAGGTCGTATCTTCACAAATACAGGAGGGATTTTGGTTGTTGTACGAGTCTATAAATAAGCCTTTGTTCAACTCTGAAGATATCACAAAGGTTAAAAAACAAATTCAAGCAAGTATCAAAATTGATAAGTCAGTTGTATCGACCCAAGCATCAGAAAAATTTAATGAGATTTTCTTTAAAGACTCTTTGTTCTCGAGAAATGTAAAAGGCACTAGTGAATCTTTAAAAAAAATATCTAGAAATGATATTTTTAAAATTCATAAAGAAAGCTTCACTAAAAATAATCTTATTATTGGGGTTGCAGGTAATATAGATTCAGAAAATGCAAAAAAATACATTGATTATGTTTTTGGAGAACTCCCTTCTTCAAAAGCTAAGCGTGAAACGCCACCCTTTAATAATTTAGAAAAGGGAAAAGAATTTTTTGAAATGGAAACACCCCAAGCTACTATTGTGTTTGGTCAAAGAGGTTTCGGAAGAAAAAATAAGGATTATTTTGCTGCTAGAGTTTTGAATTATGTTCTTGGCGGAGGGGGATTTCAATCTCGACTCTACAAAGAGGTAAGAGAAAAAAATGGGTTGGTTTACTCAATATATTCATATTTAATGCCATATGAATCTGATGGAGTCATCATCGGTGGTTTTCAAACAAGGAATAAAAACGTTGATGAAACAATATTAAAAGTAAAGCAGGAATGGAAAAAAATGAAAAATCAGGGTATTTCTGCTAATGAACTGAAAGAAGCAAAAACGTATTACAAAGGATCGTTTTCAAGAAATTTTACCAGTACCATTTCAATTGCCACACTCCTTAAAGTTGTCCAATATTATGATCTTGGAAAAGATTATTTTGCTAATCGCTCAGGAATAATTGATAATCTAAAGCTTAAAGAAATAAATAGTTTAGCCTCAAGGATATTTGACGAAAAAAATCTTTTCTTTATGATTGTAGGTAAGAGAAATATGTAATGGTTTTTTCACAGACTCTTTTTAATTTAGACGATTTTAAAAACAAAACTAAGACAAAGCTTTTCCAGAGTGCCAGAGACCAACTTTATAAGGAAATAAACGATAAATCATATGGTTTTTTAAAAGATCTTTTTAACATTGATGTTAAAGAGGTTTACGAATTAAAAAAAAAAATAGAGAAATTTGATAATGTACTTTTTTTAGGAACAGGAGGCTCAAGTTTAGGCGGCAAGACTTTAGTCTCAATAAAAACAAACTTTTTTAAGCAAACTAATAATCCAAGAATATTTTTTTTAGAAAATATAGATATTATTTCAATTGAAGGGCTTTTAGAACAAATTGACTTAGAAAGAACTTCGATAGTTGTTACTTCTAAATCAGGGGAAACGTTAGAAACCCTTGCTCAATTCTTTTTCCTTAAGAAAAAAATAGAAAAGCTTAAAGATTACAAGGATAAGTTTTTTGTAATTACAGAAGATAAAAAAAGTACATTAAAAAGAATCCAAGAGGAAGAAGGTTTCAAGTTTATAAAACATAATGAAGAAGTTGGAGGAAGATATTCGGTTTTTAGTATAGTCGGTTTGCTACCAGCTTCGCTGTCTTGTTTTGATATTGAGAGTTTTATTTTGGGTGCAAAAGACTTTATCAGAAAGATTGAAGACGAAAAGTATTTTAATTCGTTATTTATTTCATCCTTATCAATGATAATGCTTGAAAGGAAAGGTTTTAATATATCAGTTTTTATGCCTTATATTGATAATCTAAATAATCTTTCTTTTTGGTATCGGCAACTATGGGCAGAAAGTATTGGTAAGAATAGTAATGCAATTACACCTATGAACTCCCTTGGTACAGTCGATCAACATAGTCAATTGCAATTATATTTAGATGGACCTAAAAATAAATTTTTTAATCTAATTGGGAGGAAGTATTTTGATAATTACAAAGCTTTAAACTGTAGGTTTGGGTTAAATGAAAAAGTTCAAACACTTCATATGAAGTCACTGGAATCATTAATGAAATGTGAAATGGATGCTACTTTAGAAACTCTAGTAAAGAATAAGTTACCCGTAAGATTTATAGAATTAGAGAAAGTCGATGAAGTGACCATTGGAGGGTTAATGATGTACTTTTTTATAGAAACTATTTTCAGTTGTTACTTAATGAATGTTGATCCATTTGATCAACCAGCCGTTGAGTATGGAAAGAAACTTACAAAACAAAAATTAAAAAATTATGAAAATTAAAATTCTTTCTGATGACCTTATTAATAAAATAGCTGCCGGAGAAGTTTTAGAAAGACCATCTTCAGCGGTAAAAGAACTTGTAGAAAATAGCATCGATGCAAATTCAAAAACAATTAATATTTATATTAGAAACGGTGGGAAAACTGAAATTACTGTTATAGATGATGGGGATGGAATCGATGAAAATCAGTTAGAACTAGCAGTACAAAGGCACGCTACATCGAAACTAAATATGGAAAACTTTGACAACATTCTTTCATTAGGGTTTAGAGGTGAGGCCCTGCCATCAATTGCTGCTGTATCAAATTTAAAAATAAAATCTAATACAAAAAATAATGAAAATGGTAATTTGATAGAGTTAAATGCAGGAAAAATAATATCGAAAAAACCTACAAATCAGAAAAAGGGAACATTTATTAATGTTAAAGACTTATTTTACTCTACTCCAGCAAGATTAAAATTTTTAAAATCTGAAAACTATGAATCTTTGTTAATAAGAAGAACTATAAAGAAATTAGCAATATGTAATTATAACATCATTTTTAGGTTAAATGTTAACCATAAAGAAGTGTTAAAAACAAAAAAAGTCGAAGAAACAAATGACCTAGCTCAGTTAAAAATTAGAGTTGCTGAGGTGCTGGGTAATGAATTTATAGAAAATTCCATTTTCTTTGATGAACAAAAAGATTGTTACAGACTTTTTGGTTTCCTCGGAGTTCCGACATATCACCACTCCAATACTAATAATCAGTATATTTTTGTTAACAAAAGAATTGTTCAAGATAAATCCTTGAATGTTATTTTTAAACTAGCCTATCGAGATTTCATATCATATGACAGATTTCCGCAATTTGTTTGTTTTATTGAATGTCCATCAGAAGATATAGATGTCAATGTGCATCCAGCAAAAAATGAGGTGCGATTCAAGGATATCAAAACCTTGAATTCAAATATCATAAATTGTGTTAAAGAAAATTTAAAGAAAGTTATGCATTTTGCTAGTACTGTAAATACAGATAGAGCTATAAATAAATTTTCTAAATCAGTCTCACAAAATACACTAAAATTGGCTGAGACTCCTGATGTTGAATTTACCCCTTTTCCAATGAAGGTTGAGAATCAGGAACAAAACCAGGAAAGTGAAAAGAAAGAATTTCCTCTAGGATATGCAAAAAGTCAATTTCACAATACTTACATTATATCTCAAACTGATAATGGAATTGTTGTTGTAGATCAACATGCGGCTCACGAGAGAATAGTATACGAAAGATTAAAAAATCAAATTTATAATAATGAAATTAAAACTCAATTATTACTAATTCCAGTTGTGATTGATATTGAAAAATCATCTTTGAATGTAATTTTAAACTCTCTTGAAACGGTTAAAAAGTTTGGAGTTAATATTGAGCAGTTTGGAAGCGATTCAATTGTCGTGAGAGAAGTTCCTAGTATTTTATCTGATTGTGATATTAAAAATTTAACCTTAGATTTAATAAACGACTTTATTGAAAGTAAAGATTCTAAATTAGTTGAGGAAAGAATAAATAGAATCTGTTCCAAAATGGCTTGTCATGGTTCTATACGTGCAGGTAGAGAAATGCAAATTAATGAAATGAATGATTTACTCAGAAGAATGGAGGCAACTCCTTTTTCAGGCCAATGTAATCATGGACGTCCTACTTATGTTGAATTAAAACTAAATGATATAGAGAAACTTTTTGGAAGAAAATAGATTAAACGCTCTCAACAAAGATAAACTGAGAGTGTGAAATTTTTTTTTTTTTTAGGATAGAAAAGTTTTTGATTTCATCGATTTTTTCTTTATGAGATAGTTCTATGATTCCGTATGATTTCTTGTCAAATATTCTATTTTTGTAAAAGGATTCAAAAATATTTTTAATACAAAGTTTTTCATACGGCGGATCTAAAAAAAAAAAATTGATTTTTGAATATGGTAATCTCAATTTTTCATAACTTTTTTTTATGAATTTAACATTTAATTTTACATTAAGGGCATTATAGTTCTGTTTGGCTAAATTTATTGATTCAAGAGAGTTATCTACAAAAATAATCTCTTTTGATCCACGAGATAAAAATTCTAGACCAATTGCTCCTGAACCACAAAAACAATCCAAAACTGTAAGGTCAAGAAATCTTATTTTTTTTTTTACAAAAAAACTCTCTAAAATATTAAAAATTGTTTCTTTTGCTCTGTCTGAAGTTGGTCTTATTAAATTATCATTAGGTGTTAAAAGTTTTTTTCCTTTAAATTTACCAGAAATTATTCTCATCAATATATCCTATTTTTTTGAAAATTTTGTTAAATTCTTGTTTATTAACCTCAAAAATTTTTCCTAATTCTAATTGGCCAAGTTTAAATGGACCATACTCTACTCTCTTTAATTTCTTAACAACTAGTTTATAGTTCTTCATAATCTTTCTAATTTCTCTATTTTTTCCTTCTATTAATTCTATTTTCAGTGTGTGGATTTTTTCTCTTGAAGATATAACTTGAATTTTAATTTTCTGGTATATCTGGCCAGCAATTTCAAAATTTTTTTTTGTTGCAACAAACAAGTCTTCACTTAAATCACCTTTAACGATTACTTTGTATTTTCTAGTAATCTTATTTTTAGGTTTTTCAAGAAAACTTGAAAGAGTAGGGTTATTTGTGAATATCATCAATCCCTCTGACATAATATCCAATCTTCCAACTGAGACTAATCTTGGTATATCTTTCGGAAAAAGCTTAAATAGACTTCTTTGATTTCCTTGTTCTTTATTTGATGAAACATAGTTAATAGGTTTATTAAAAATCCAAATTCTCGTTTTCTTTTTATTCAGTACTTTATCAAAAATTGAAATTTTTTTTATTTGTTTACTTTCTATCGAGTAATCAGTAAAAATTTTTCCATTTACTTTTAAGTATCCTTCTTTTATGTATTTTTCTGCTTCTCTACGAGAACATATTCCACAGTGTGATAATATTTTTGATAGTCTTACTTTACTGCTTTTCAATTTTCTTTGAGCTTTCTATTAAACCTTTAAATATTTCAATATCTTTTTCGTCAATTAAAAACTCTGGATGCCATTGAATGCCTAAACAATAATCAAGTTCGGGATTTTCAATACCTTCAATGATACCATCATCAGTTTCACAATTTACAATAAATCCACTTCCTAATTTTTTTACCGCTTGATGATGGGCTGAATTGACATACATTTTGTCAACTTGGGTGATTTTGTGTAATTGAGTGTCTCTAAATATAGTAACTAGGTGACTAGCTTCATCTCTTGGATTAACTTGTTCGTGATTTATTTTTGTTTTAATTTCATCAGGAATATGTTGGATTAAGGTTCCACCAGCAACAACATTTAAAAGTTGTTGACCACCACAAATTCCAAGAATCGGTAGGTTTAGTTTAATAGCTTTTTCAGTTATAACAAATTCAAACTCAGTTCTTTCTTGTTTAATTGAGACCTTATTACTTTTTTTCTTTTCACCATAAATTCTCGGGTCAACATCAAAGTCGCCACCTGTTATTATCAGACCATCTATTAAATTCAGAAAGTCATCAATCATTTTTGTATTATGTGGAAGAAAAACAGGTGTTCCCCCAGCTTGTGCAACAGAATCAGAATAATTTCTTCTTGCCGCATACCAAGGATATTTAGAATAACTTGTGGAGTCTTCATTATCTAATGTAATTCCAATAATTGGACTTTTCATAGTATTTAAAAAATAGTTATTTAATGTTAGGATATTATATGCAAAAAAAATGTAAAATATGTATAAAAAATTTTGAAATAATAGTTGATTTAAAACATACTCAAACGGCTGAAAAGATTTGGGATGCCCTTCCTATAAAATCCAATATAAATGTTTGGGGTGATGAAATTTATTTTTATACCTCTGTTTCGTCAGATCAAGAAAAGGATGCTAAGGAAGTAATAAGTTTAGGTGAAATTGTTTATTGGTCAGCTGGTAAAGCAATTGCAATAGGCTTTGGTAAAACTCCAATATCTGAGGGAAACGAAATCAGATTAGCAGATAAATGTAATATATGGGGTACAACAACTTTTGATTTAAAACAATTAAAAAATATTCCAAGCAACTCTGAGATTTCAATTGAAAAATACTAGAAAGAATTTTATGAAACTTGCCGTTAAACAAGCAGCAAAGTCTATAGGTTTAAGTGAAGTACCTGTTGGATGTGTGATAGTTGATGGAAATGGTGAGATTATTAGTTCAGGATATAACGCTAGTATTGAGAAAAATGACCCCACACTTCATGCTGAGATAATGGCAATTAGAAAGGCTTGTAAGAAAAGAAAAAATACGAAACTTTTAGATTGTTCTTTGTATGTAACCCTTCAACCTTGCACAATGTGCGAAGCCGCTATATTTGAAGCTGGCATAAAGAAAGTTTATTTTGGTTCTTATTCGGATAGTTTTAAAAATTTTTCAGATTTAAAAAATAAATATCATAAGGAATTAAATGGATATATTTATTATGGTGGTATCGAAGAAGAGAAGTGCACTTCAATGTTAAAAGTTTTTTTTAAGAAGTTAAGATAATTAATAATTTTTAATACCTATATCATTTCTATAAAAACCATTTTTCCAATTAATTTGCTTAAGGATTCTATATGCAGTTTTTCTAGCTTTTTTTATATTTGAGGAAACAGCAGTTACAGACAAAACTCTTCCACCATACGAATAAAAATCCTCTGAAATAAGCTTTGTACCAGCATGAAAGATTTCTACATCCTTTTCTAATTTCAAGTTTTGTAAATTTTTAATTATTTTATTTTTTTCATACTTTCCTGGATAACCTTTAGCTGCTAAAACTACGCAGACAACAGCCTGTTTTTTTTTGATTATTCTTATATTTGATAATTTGTCTTCACAAGTTGCTTTGAAGATTTCGAGTAAATCTGTTTTTAAACTTCTCAATAGTGTCTGACACTCAGGATCTCCAAATCTTACGTTATATTCTATAACCTGAGCTTTATCTTTTTGAATTATGAGCCCAAAGAAAATTACTCCTCTATATACAATTTTATCTCTTTTTAGACCATCAAAAGTTTTCTTTACTATATCTTTAATTATATTCTGTTCTAAGACATTACTTACCAAATTTGATGGTGTAAAACATCCCATTCCACCTGTATTTGGACCCTTGTCATCTTCATAGGCTTTTTTATGATCTAATGCATATCCAAGCGGTAAAAATGTTTTTTTATCAAAAAATGCAAAATAGCTTATCTCAAAGCCTTCTACAAACTCTTCAATAATTATTTTTTTCCCTGATTGTCCAAATCTTTTTTGTAAAAGAATTTCTTCAAGTGCTTTTATGCTTTGAATTTTGTCTTTACAAATAATTACTCCCTTACCTGCAGCCAGCCCATCTGCTTTTACTACAATTGGAAAGTGGCAGTCTTCAAGAAAAATTTTGGCTTTAGAAAATGAGGTAAACTCTTTGAACATTGGCGTCGGAATTTTATGTTTGTTTAAAAATTTTTTTGCAAATGATTTTGAGCTTTCAAGTTTTGATGCCGACTTAGTTGGTCCAAAAGTCTGAATACCATTTTTTATTAGATAATCACTAAGCCCATCTGCTAGAAATTCCTCTGGTCCGATTATTACAAACTCAACATTATTTTTGAGGCAAAAATCTAATATTTTTTTCTTATCTTTTGGATCAATATTAAAACATTTTGCTATTTTAGATATACCTGCATTTCCTGGAGTACAAAAAATATTTTTTGACTTTTTAGATTTTTTTATACTCCAACATATCGAATGTTCTCTGGCTCCACCTCCAATAACCAAAATGTTCAATTTTTCTTCCTTTTATGTTATACGTTAATTCTACTTATGAATACTATATCTAATATATCTGAATATACTGTAAGTCAGCTCAATAAATCCATAAAAAATATTATCGAAAATAGTTTTTTTGTGATTAAAGTTGTAGGCGAAATTTCACAAGTCAAAAAACACTCATCAGGACACATTTATTTTACTTTAAAAGATAGTGAAAGTACAATTTCTGCAGTTTGTTGGAGATCAAATACCAGCAAACTAAAAGTTGATGTTGAAGAAGGTAAAGCAGTTTTAGTGAAAGGAAAGGTTACAACTTACTCACCACAATCTAAATATCAATTAATTGTAGAGCAAATTGAATACCAAGGTGAGGGAGAGCTTCTTAAATTATTAGAGGATAGAAAAAAAAAATTAGCAGAACAAGGTTTTTTTGATACAGAAAGTAAAAAAAAAATTCCAGAGTTACCAAAAAATATAGGAGTTATAACATCGGAAACAGGTGCAGTTTTTAGAGATATAATTCATAGAATTAGTGATAGATTCCCTTCGAATTTATTACTTTTTCCTGCTAGAGTTCAAGGTGAAAATAGCGTCCAGGAGATTTGTGACGGCATAGACTTTTTTAATAGTTTACCAAATACCAATGAAAACAAACCTGATGTAATAATTATAGCAAGAGGAGGGGGGAGTCTCGAGGATCTGATGCCATTTAATGATGAAAAAATTGTTATCAAAGTTTTCAATTCAGAAATTCCAATTATTTCTGCAGTTGGCCACGAAACAGATACTACTCTTTGTGATTTTGCTGCAGACCTAAGATCACCAACTCCTACGGCTGCAGCTGAAATGGTTGTACCTGATAGAAATCAGATTTGGCTAAGGATTTCAGATAAATTTATTGCTTTAGAAAAATATGTAGAAAACTTTTTAAAAGAGAAAAAAAATGAATTACAACTTACTGAATCTAAGATACCTGACATAGAACAGAATATAAACAATAGTTTCCAAAACATTGATTTTCAAAATCAAAAATTAAAAACAAGTTTAGAATATAAAATTTCAGACAAAAAAATAAGTTTTTTTGAAATTTCTAAAAGATTAAATTTTGATAAAGTTTTTGATAATTTAAAATTAATCTCTGAAAGATTGATTGCATCGTTTGAGAAATTTGAAATAAAATTTGGAACTTTTATGAAAGATAAACAAAAAGATCTAGAGTTGCAAAAAAGGAAACTGGATATTTTGTCTTATAAAGAAACTTTAAGAAGGGGATACGCAGTTGTGAAAAAAGGAAAAAAAGTAATAAGTGATAATGCTGATGCGAAAGTCAATGATAATCTAGAAGTTGAATTTTCGAAAAGCACAATGCTTGTGAAGAAGATACAATGAAAATATTTTTTTTAATTTCTCTCTTACTATTTGCAAAATTATCTTTCGCAGATGAGTTTCCCAATTTTTTTGGATGTTTTTGTGAGGGTGGTCTTATAACAGGGAAAATTAAATCAGGCGACGAGTTGAAAATTGATGGTAAAAAAATGGAAGTTTTTGAGAATGGAGAATTTATTTTTGCATTTGGAAGAAAATTTAAGAACAAAATAGACGTTGACTATAATGGCAAGTTTAAGATTTTTGATGTTAAAAAAAAAAAATACAAGATAGAGAGAATAAGTGGGCTTCCCCAAAAAAAAGTCGAGCCAGCAGAAGAAGATATTAAAAGGATAATAAAAGATAAAAAAAGGATAAATTTGTCAAAAGAAATAGGTAAAAAAGAGAAGCTTTTTGATGATGAATTTATTTTACCGGTTGACGGTCGTCTTTCTGGAGTTTTTGGAAGTCAAAGGATTTTAAATTCAAAACCAAAAAGACCTCATTTTGGAATAGATATAGCTCAGAAGGAAGGATCTCCAATACTAGCTCCTTCCTCAGGTATTGTTAAATTAGTTGATTTTGATATGTTTTTTACTGGAAACACGATAATTGTTGATCATGGTCTTGGACTTATTTCAATTTTCGCGCACTTGAAAGATATTTATGTAAAAGAAGGTCAAAAAGTGAGTATTGGCCAAAAAATAGGATCAGTTGGTAAAACTGGAAGAGCAACTGGTCCTCATCTTCATTGGGGAATTTATTTAAAAAATAAACCAGTAGATCCATTATCTATGACTAAATCAAGATTTTACTAATCTTTGTTTCATACTATTTACAAAATTTTTTAATGAAAATATCTT
The DNA here is from genome assembly GCA_002457065.1 of alpha proteobacterium MED-G10. Lineage (GTDB taxonomy): Bacteria > Pseudomonadota > Alphaproteobacteria > Methylaequorales > Methylaequoraceae > MED-G10. The sequence goes on from NTKR01000009.1 coordinate 16,757, forward strand.
TATATCAAGTTCAGCGACAAAGATCTTTTTTTTAAATTGCTTTGGAACCTTTACATAATCTTTTTCAGTGCAAACAATAGGTAAATTATATTTTTCAGCTTCATTAATTATATTCTCCAGATCATCTTCTGAGTAGTTATAATGATCAGGAAAAGTCTTGAATTTGATGATTTCATATTTACTTTTTTTTAATTGACTAAAAAAATTTTCGTTGTTTCCTAAGCCAGAAAAGGCGTATATCTTCTTTTTACGTAATCTTTTTATAGTTATTATCTTTTGCGCAAAAAAAAGGTTTTTCTTTCCTGTAATTTTTTTAAATTTATCATCTTTTGGATTTCCAAAGACAATTATAAAATCACATTCTGAAATAGTGTGACCTATTCTATCTCTCAATGGACCAGCAGGAAGTAAAAGGTTGTTACCAAAACCATAATCGGAGTCAATTACTAAGATCTTAATTTTTTTTACTAGATCTTTACTTTGAAGTCCATCATCCATAATAATTAAATCCGCTCTTTCTTTTTTACACAAGAAAGCTCCTAATCTTTTATTTTTTGAAACACAAGTTGATCCATATTTTGCATGAATTATGCTTTCATCTCCAACTTCCTGATAAGTAGAATCTTTTGAAACTATTAATGGTCCTTTTTTCGAGCCCTTATAACCTCTTGTTAGAACAAAAATTTTATTATAATTATTTAATAGCTTTCTTAACTTTATAACCATAGGGGTTTTTCCAGACCCTCCAACTACTATATTTCCTATACATATGATGGGAACACCAATAAAAGTTTCTTTAGAAAAAAGTTGATAAAGTTTTAATACACACAAATAAATAAATGAAATTGGGAGTAAACCTAGTGATAAAATATTGGTTTTTTTCCAAAAGTTTGGACTTTTGATCATTAAAGTTTCCTGTAAATATTTTGGATTAATAAAGAGGATTTTTTGGCTTCTAAAATTTGAAGTTTTTTAAAATTTTTTATTATTTTTTTTCTTTTGGTTTCATTTTTTAAGAAGTAAGCAATTTTATCTGCTAATTGTTTTGAGTTTTTTACTTGTATTCCAGATTTAGTAGTTAATATCTTTTCTTTTATTTCTTTAAAGTTTTGCATATTAGGACCAAAAATAACTGCGCTATTAAAATGTGACACCTCAATCGGATTATGTCCTCCTGTTTTGTTGAAAGATCCGCCGACAATAGAGATCTTCGATAGTTTAAAAAAGAGACCAAGTTCCCCAAAAGTGTTAGCAATATAGAAATTGTGGTTTTTTTCTAAATTATTTTTGGATCTAATGGAGTATGATAAATCTTCAATTTCTAAATTTTTAACGATGGTATTTAAATTTTTCATATGCCTTGGAACTATTATAAAAAATAAATCTTTAAAACTATTTTTTAGATGTTTTGAACATTCTATTAAAATTTTTTCTTCATTTTTATGGGTGCTGAAAAAAGTTATTATATCTTTTGTTTTTATTTTTCTTTCAAGTTCTATAAACTTTTTATTATCAACTAACAATTTACTGGATAAATATTTTATATTTCCAGCAGACCTTACATTTGTAGTACCTAATTTCTTAAATCTCTCTTTAGAAATTTCATCTTGAGTAGCACAAAAGCTTATTTGTTTAAAAATTTCTTTAGTAAGTAAATTAAATTTTATCCACCAAAAAAAAGATTTATCTGACATTCTTCCATTAAGGATAATAAATTTACACCTTGTACGACTTAATTCTTTAATAATATTTGGCCAGATTTCAGACTCCATAAAAAATGCAAAACTTGGATCCCAATAATTTACAAATTTCTTTACTAAAAAATTAAAATCAACCGGAAGAAAAACTAAGATTACTTGTTTATTCATTTTTTTAATTTCTTTATAAGCAGAGATTGTCGATGTGCTAAATAAAATTGTGGTATTTGGACTGATCCTTAAAATTTCATTTGCGATTGTCAATCCAGACTTTGCTTCACCGATGCTTACTCCATTAATCCAAATTATTTCACCTTTTGGACGTTTTTTATTTATTAAACAAAATTTTTCAGAGATGCTTTGAATGTTTTCTTTAGAAAAGATAAGTCTTAAAAGAAAAAAACTTAAAATGAATATTGAGAATGAAAGTAAAATAAAATTGTAAAAAAATAGGAACATTTACTTAGCTAAGTTTTCAGAAAGCTTTGTTACTCTTTTAAGTTCATTTTCGATTACTTTAAGATTTTCTTCGGGTTTTTTATTTTTGTTATACTCTACAGCATTTCCCCATACAGCAACAAATTTATTAAAAGGGGTGACAAATATAAATTTATCCCAAGAGTTAATTTGAATTTTAAATTTTGCAGAATAACTTAGCGGTATAACTGTAGCATCAGTTTTTCTAATGAGAGATATTATTCCGTCTTTGATTTTTTCCCTTGGTCCTCTTGGTCCATCAGGAGTTATTCCAACAACATTTGAGTCTTTTAAACTTTTTAGTATTTCTTTTAAAGAAGACATTTTATTTTTACTTGATGATCCTTGAATTGTTCCGATACCTAGATGTGACACTGCATTTGATATTATTTGACCGTCACGATGACTAGAAATTAGCATTCTGAAATTATTCTCATAATTCCAACAGAATGATGTCATCAGTAATCTGTTATGCCAGAAAATAACAATTATTTTTTTTTTATTTTTAAGCTTTGATAAAATTTCATTTTCATTCTTCAGATACCATAATGATGTGTTAAAGCAAACTTTAATATAAAATGCTATAAGCCAACCTATAAATTTTTGAGTATTATTATGTTGTAAAAATTTTTTAAGCATCTATTTCATTGTATTTTTAAATTGCAATTCGTAGAGATTTTTGTAAATTTTTGACTTTTTTAATAGATTCTTATGTCTATCAATATCCTCAATTTTACCATTATGTAATAGTATTATTTTATCAGCGTCAATGATAGTTGAAAGTCTATGTGCAATTACCAAAGATGTTTTATTTTTCATAAGATCTGTTAAAGATTTTTGAATTTTTCTTTCTGACCTCGAGTCTAATGAAGATGTTGCTTCATCAAGCAACAAAAAAGGTGAATTTTTTAAAAAAGCTCTCGCAATTGCTATTCTTTGTTTTTGTCCCCCAGATAATTTAACCCCTTTTTCACCAATTATTTCATTAAGCCCTTTTGGAAATTTTTTTATAAATTCATCGCAGTTAGCTTTTTTGCATGCAGCTAATATTTGTTTTTCAGTAATATTGGATAATCCATAACAAACATTATATTTTAGTGTGTCATCAAACAAAACTATGTCTTGGCTAACTAGTGAAAAATGTTCTCTTAGAAAGTTAAAACTAAGATCTTTAATATTAACATCTTCAATGAAAATTTTTCCTTTTTTAACGTCATAAAATCTAGGTAGCAAATTCAGTAGCGTAGTTTTACCAGCGCCAGAGTAACCAACAAGAGCTATTTTCTCTCCTTTTTTTATTTCAATGCTAATATCCTTAAGAATATTTTTTTCATCGTCTGGATAAGAGAATGATACATTTAAGATTTTAATATCATAAGAGGAATTCTTTTTTAGAAGGTTGTCTTTAGTAAGTGAACTTTCTACTATATTAGGCTTTGAATCAATTATGTCGAATATCCTCTCGGCTGAGGCCATTGCCATTTGCAATGTGGCATTTAAGCTAGCTAATGATTTTATAGGTTGATATGCCATTAACAGAGCCGTTAAAAAGGAAAAAAATGTACCTGGGGTAGTGGTCCCTGATATAACTTGGCTGCCACCCACATAGATAATTATAGCAATGGCAAGTCCACCAAGTGTTTCCATTAGGGGCCTAGATATTGAGTTAACTTTTGATGACTTATAAGTTAATTGAAAAATGTTATCAACTTCCTTTTCAACTTTATTTTGTTCAATAAATTCTGCGTTAAAAGATTTTATGGTTTTTATCCCTTGAAGGGATTCAGATAATCTTTTTGTTAAAATTCCAAATCCTATTTGAGTGCTTTTAGATATCTTTCTTAACCTCTTTCCAATTCTAGAAATTGGATAAATAGCTAGTGGAAAAACAAATAATGAAATCAAGGCTAAATTTGAATTATGATAAAACAAGACTCCAATTAAAAAGACTAGTGTAAAGAAATCTTTTATAATGTTAATTACAACATTATGTACCCCTCTGGAAAGTGCTCCAACATCAGCAAGAAATCTTGAGATCAATGTCCCTGAATTAGTTTTGCTGAAATAAGAAATATCACATTTTAAAAGTGTCCTGAACATATCATTTTGAAGATCTGCAACAATTTTATATCCAATAAAACTCATCAGAATGGATTGAAAATATGAGGAAAAGCCTTTCAAAATAGCAATGAGTAAAATAACTAAAGGAATAATAAGAATAAGTCTTTCATCTTTTTTTATAAAGATATCATCTAAAACTGGCTGCATCATCCATGCATTGATAGCTGTAGTTGCTGAAACAATTATCATACAAAAAAATGAAATAAAAAGTTTTTTATTATGTTTGCGTATATAATTTTGAAAAATTCTATATAACAATTTCTTTGTTGAATTTTGAATTTTCATTTTCTTATTCTATTTTCTCTTTTAATTTCTCCACTAATGCATTATTTGACGCAATGACAGAATCAATCATAAGATTTTTAGTATTATAAATTATTTTCCCCTTAGATATACTTTTTATTTCGCCACCAGCCTCGGTTAAGATTAAATCGGCTGCTGCTAAGTCCCAGTCATTTTTTTTTGTAAAACTGATTGCAATATCAATCTCCCCTTTTGCCACAAGAGCTATTTTGTATGCGATTGAGCCCATTTTTTTTATTTTTTTCATTTTAAAAAAAGAATGTTTTTCTAATCGTTTAATTTCGGAACTACTTGCAGCAATACTTGAGTTATCAATGTCTGTTTTTTTATTTACAAAAATTTGTTTTTCATTGCAAAATGACCCGTGTTTATGCTTTGCAAAAAAAAACTCTTCCGTGGTTGGATTATAAATAAAGCCAAGAACAGGACGATCATTAGTAATCAATGCCAGAGAAATTGTAAATTCAGGTTTTCCATAGATATAAGACCTTGTTCCGTCAATAGGATCTAAACACCAAAAACTATCCAACTTATTTCTAGAATTGTCATCAATTGATTCTTCGGAAAGCCATCCATATTGTGGAGTGAGCTCTTTAAAATATTTTTTTAGGAATTCATTAATCTCAATATCTGCATTTGTTACAGGTTGATTCTCTGATTTATATTTAATATCTAATTTTTTTTGTAAGTTTATAGAAATCTTTCCAGCTTTAATTATTGCCTCTTTACATAATATATCCAAGCTTGAATAAATATTTTCTTTTTTCAATTAAATCCCACCAAGAGTTAAGTTTTCAACGAATATGGAGGGTGCATTAATTCCAAAATTAAATTCTAAGTCATCTGCGGCGGATAGGTTTGAAAAAATATTCTTAAGATTACCTGCAATAGTTATTTCTGAAACTGGATAAGATATTTCTCCATTTTCTATCCAGAATCCTGAAGCTCCTCTGCTATAATCTCCATTAGCATAATTAATTGAACTTCCCATTAATTCGGTAACTAATAAACCTTTTTTCATTGATTTAATCATATCTTTTTTCTTATTATCTCCATTATCTAAATAAAGATTTGAATATGATGCGCTTGGAATTGAAGAAATAGATCTCGAGCCATGACGTGATGGAGTATCTTTAAGTTGGCGTGCTGTACTTAAACAGTTGAAAAAGAATTTTAAAGTACCGTTTTCAATTAAATTTTGTTTTTTTGTAGTTAATCCCTCTGCATCAAAAAACTTCGATCTCAGTCTCTTCTTCATATGAGGGTCATCGATTACATTAATTTTAGAATTGAATACTTTTTTTTCTTTATGATTTTTTAAAAAGCTAGTTCCTTTAATTATTGCCGAAGCATTACATGCGTTAAACAAATTGCTTAAAAGACTTGATGATATTCTTGAATCAAAAATAACATCACTTTTACACGTTTTTATTTTTCTAGAATTAAGTTTTTTAATTGCATCGACTGATACTTTTTTCCCTATTTTTTTGAAGTTACCTAGATCATCAAAAAAAACTTTTGATTTATAATCGTAAGCTCTTTCCATAGAATTTTTATTTCCAGCTAAGACAGCAACAATATAATCACTATGCGTCTTATTGATTTCTGTTTGAAATCCATTGGAGGCCATCAGATGATACTTTACACTCGAGAAAGATAACTCAGCCCCTTCAGAATTAATAATTTGTTTGTTTTCTAAAGCACTATTTTCCAACTCTAGGACTTTTTCATTTAACTCTTTAATCTTTGGTTTGTAAGAATCAAATAATTGAAGTTCTGAGTTTTTTTTATTGATATTTTCATAATATTTTTCTTCTGCTAAACCACAAAACTCATCTTCAGGCACTACTTTTGCCATTTCGACAACTTTATCTATTAGTTTGTTAATGTTGTCAGATTCTAAATTTGTTGACGAAATTATAGATTGTTTTTTTTTAATTATTGCTCTTATGCCAATTTCTCTAATTTCTGATACCTCAGTTTTTTCTATCTTCCCAAGCCTTGATGATGCAGATGAAGTTGAATCCTCTGCAAAAATGACATCAGCTTGGTCACAGCCTTTTTTTTTTAATTTTTTTAAAATTTCTTCTAGTAAATTTTTATTCATAAGTTAATAATTTATATTTGAATTTCTTATAATTACAACCTTAACTAAACTATTTTATTATGAGTTACTGGGTAGTCGGCGGTACATATAAAGATACAAGCTTTACAGAACTTGAGAAAAACAATGAACTTGAGAGATATGGTCCATATAACACTTATGATGAAGCAAAAAAAGAGTGGGACAAAATCTCCTGGAAGAATGTCGATAGTTGTAATACGAGATACGTGATACTTCCTCAAAAATAATTTGATAAAAGAAGAATGCTTGTTATTAATCCTCCTGTATAAACATTTGAGTCAAAAGCTAATTTGTAAGACTTTCTAGTCACAAATATTTTATACTGAAATAAAAAAGATACCAAGATTGGTATACTCAAAATTAAACCTGCAAGAAAACTGAGATGTTCAAGATAAAGAAGAGAAAGTGTAAAAAATAAATAACTTATAAAAAATATTAATAAAATATATTTTTTTGAATTTTTTTCTAAGATTATAGCTAAAGATCCAATTCCTATTCTTTTGTCATCATTTATATCTTGAAACGCATATATGGTATCGTAAGCAATAGTCAAGAAAACTCCTCCTAAAAATAAAAAAATAAGACCAGAGGAAAAATAATCATTTTGTGTTGCGAAACCTACAAGAATTCCCCAATTGAATGCTATGCCCAGGAATAACTGAGGGTAATTACTAACTCTCTTCAAAAGTGGATAAATAATGATTACAGGTATTATTAAGAAACTAAAGAAAATGGCCTTTGCATTCAAATTTATCACAACCGCAAAACCAATTAAAAGTTGCAGTAATATAAAGTAGAAGGCATTCCTGGTGCTTAAGGCATTACTGGCTAATGGCCTAGATTTTGTTCGAGATACTTTTTTATCTAAATCTCTGTCAAAATAATCATTTATGCAACAGCCTGCTCCCCTCATCACAAATGAACCAACAAAAAATAAAAATAAAGTTTTAATAAAATCTGTATCAAAGTTTAGTTGATAAAATACACCCCAAAAACAAGGCCACATTAATAAAAAACCACCAGTGGGATAATTGTATCTTCCTAGGGCTAGAAAAGGTTTTGATTTTTTTAAAAAATTTAGATTCATAAATATAAATTTAATTTATATCCAATTTGATTGAAAATAATGATTTTTTTTTCCATATTCAAGAACATTTGTGTTAGTTTATTTTATTTTTTTGGTTGGAGAATTGCAGATGTCAAAAATTAGGTTGTTTTTTAAGGAACAATTTTTAAAGTCTGGTGAATTGAAGTTAAGCGCTGATAAAATTCACTATCTCAAAAGAGTGATGAGGAAGAAAGATGGAGAAAAAATTTTTGTTTTTAATGGTTCTGAGGAATGGAAAGCAAGTTTGAAAATAAATCAATCAAGTTTAGTATTGGAAGAATTAATTAGAAAAAATTCTTTTGTTCCTGATATTGAATTATATTTTTGTTTGCTAAAGAGCAAGCAAACCAATTATCTTATAGAAAAAATCTCTGAAATAGGTCTTAGAAAAATTTTCCCAATAACATCTGAATTTTCTGAAAATTATAATCTTAATTTAGGCCGTCTTAACAAGATTGTGATCGAAGCAGTTGAACAAAGCGATGGAATTTTTGTGCCTGCAATTGAAAATTTAAATAATCTTGAAAATATTCTGTCTAACTGGGATATGGATAGAGAAATTTTTATTTGTGATGAAGATAGAAAAGGCAAACAAATTCAGAAATATTCTTTAAAGAAAAACGACAAGGCTTCAATTTTCATAGGACCAGTTGGTGGATGGTCCGCTAAAGATAAATCTCTATTTAATAAGAAAGCTAATAAAGTGAAATTGGGTTCTAATGTATTAAAAGCAGATACAGCTGCTATTGTTTGTTTATCGGGCTTGAGGAACTTAATGGATGCCTGAAGACAAGCTAGATAAAGATAACTTGATTTCTTTTTTTTCCTCAGGATGCAAAGATAAAGAGAGTTGGAGAATCGGAACTGAGCACGAAAAATTTGGTTTTAGAAAAAAAACACTAGAACCGATAAATTATGAAGATATAAAAAAAATTTTAGAAAATTTATCAATAAAGTTTGGGTGGGAGAGAATCTATGAGGAAAATTATCTAATTGGTTTAAAAAAAAATGATGCTTCAATTTCTTTAGAGCCAGGAGGGCAAATAGAACTCTCTGGGGCTCCTCTAGAAAATTTGTTCCAGACTTGTAAAGAGGTGAACAATCATCAAGTCGAATTGAACTCGGTTTGTGAAGAATTAGATATTGAATTTATGGGAATGGGTGTTTTACCAAAATGGAATAGGGAAAAAATTAATTTGGTCCCAAAAAAAAGATACAAAATAATGAGTTCGTATATGCCTCGTGTAGGTTCTTCTGGCTTAGATATGATGTTAAGGACTTGTACCATTCAGGCAAACTTTGATTTCTCATCTGAAATAGATATGATAAAAAAAATAAGAGTAAGTCAATCAATTCAACCAGTAATAATCGCTTTATACGCAAACTCTCCTTTTATAAATGGAAAATTGACAAATTATTTGAGTTTTAGATCGCACATTTGGACAAATACGGATAGTGAAAGATGTGGTTTACTACCCATATTTTATGATGATGATTTTTCTTTTGAGAAATATGTTGATTACATATTAGATGTTCCAATGTACTTTATCATTAGAAATAATAAATACATTGATTTTACTGGTTATTCATTTAAGGACTTTTTAGAAAATAGAATAAAAAAATTTCAAAACTTTAAAGCTTCATTTCGTGATTGGGAAAATCACATAACAACTATTTTTACTGAGGTAAGATTAAAAAAGATAATAGAGCTTCGGGGAGCAGATGGTGGTCCCTGGGCAAGGGTATGTGCTTTGCCTGCCTTTTGGACTGGTATTTTATATAATAATGAAAACTTAGATGATATTTGGAACCTCGTGAAGGATTGGAAATTCAATGATATTCAAAACTTTTATAAAGAAGTAAGAGAAAAAGGTATGAATGCAAGCACGCCTGACGCTGAGAGTCTAATAAACTTTTCAGAGAAAATTTTGAATTTTTCTTCAGATGGCCTTCAAAAAAGAAATAATTTTTTAGATGGAAACAATGAAAGTGTTTTTTTAGATCCATTAAAAAAAATAATTAAATCGAGGATGTCGCCAGCTGAAATGTGGAAAAAATTATTTTTGGAGGAATGGAACAATAATGTTGATATGCTGTATAAGACAAATTATTTTAAGGTTTTAGAGGAAAATGAAAAAATATAACTCTATCCAAGATATTAGAGATGCAATTGATAAGATCGACTTAGAAATAATAGACCTTATCTCCGACAGGAAAGATTTAGTTGATGAGGTGGTTAAGCTTAAGAAGAAAGATCAAATTGTTGATCAAGAAAGAATAGATTTTATTTTAAATAAGTTAAATCACGAGGCGAAAAAAAGAGGAATTCCTGAGCAACTTGTAGAAAAGATCTGGGGCATAATGATAAAAACTTTTATAGAATACGAAACAAAAGTCTATGATTCTGTTCATAAAAAATAAATTATTTTGTTCCACCAACCGTAAGCTTTTTTATCTTTAAACTCGGTTGACCAACTCCTACAGGAACCATTTGTCCTTCTTTGCCACAGGTTCCAATTCCATTATCTAGTTTTAAATTATTTCCAACCATAGTAACCTCTTTAAGAATCTCTGGACCATTGCCAATTAAAGTAGCTCCTTTTAGAGGTTTTCCAATCTTTCCATTAGTAATTTCATAGGCCTCAGATGCACTAAAAACAAATTTTCCTGATGTTATGTCGACTTGACCACCACTGAATTGAGTTGCGTAGATTCCTTTCTTAGTAGACTTAATTAATTCATCGTGATCATATTTACCCGATAACATATAAGTGTTAGTCATTCTTGGCATTGGGATATGAGAATAACTTTGACGCCTTCCGTTCCCAGTTGAATCCTTGTTCATTAGTCTGGCGTTAAGTCTGTCTTGCATAAAGCCCTTTAAAATTCCATTCTCTATAAGTGTAGTATTTTGTGATGGGGTCCCTTCATCATCAATTGTTAGTGAACCCCTTCTCTCAGGAATTGTTCCATCATCGACTATAGTAACTTGATCAGAAGCGACTCTTTTTCCAACAAGATCGTAGAAAGCTGAGGTTTGTTTTCTGTTAAAATCACCTTCAAGCCCATGTCCAATGGCTTCGTGTAAAAGAATGCCTGGCCAACCAGGACCTAGGACAACTGTCTGTTCTCCAGCAGGTGTTTCTTTTGCTTTTAATTTAACTTTTGCTTGTTGAAAAGCACTGTCGATTGCACATTTCCAGTTTTTTTTAGAGAAGAGTTTGTCATACATATGCCTCCCTCCAAAACCATAAGATCCGGTTTCTACTCTCCCATTTTTTTCAATCGATATACTTACATTCATTCTTACTAGTGGCCTTGAATCATAAAATGTATTACCACCCAATTTTACTATCTCAACATTTTGGAAATTTCCATTTATACCTACACTTACTTGTTTGACTGATGAGTCTAATTTTCTTGCGTAAGAGTTTATTTTTTCTAAAAGATCAATCTTCTGTTTCAAAGATCTCTGGTTTAATGGGTTGGTATTGTCATACAAATTTTTGTTTGTTTTGATAATTTTTTTATTTAATTTTTCAGTGTTGATAGACCTATTTGTTTTAATGAGTTTTATACCCTTTTTAAGAGTATCCTCATTCACTTCAGAATTATGGTAAAACTTAATTTCATCATTTTTAACTGTTCTTATTCCAAAACCTTTATCATTATCAAATGTTGAACTTTTAATTTTATTATCATCTAAAAGAATATTTTCAGTAAAAACTTCTTCAACGAAAAGTTCGCCATCATCATAAGGTGACAATAATTTGTCAATTTCCTTAGAAATTATTTTTTTGTCCCAATTTGTATCTATAAGTTTCATATTATAATATGCCGAAGTTAATAAATAATACTTTAAACTTTAAAAATCAAACATTATTAATGCACACATTACGAAACTGAATCATATGTTAGTTGTAAATAAAAAAATCCTAGTTTATAATCACAAAAAAAATATTTTAATTTTAAATTAAATAATTGTTTTTTTTTGAGCAATTATTATATTAATTAGCGAGAGTTCAATGACGATATTTTATAAAACAATATTTGCTATTGCATTAACATTTAACACAGACCTGCTTGCAAAAGGCCAGCCAACCGAATGGCAAATGGGTTTTCAAGAGGCCGCATCCCCATTGATGGCAGAGCTATCCGGATTACATGATTTCGTATTTTGGATTATTACTTTCATCACAGTTTTCGTTTTTGTGTTATTAGCGTATGTCTGTTATAAATTTAGTGCCAAAAGGAACAAAACCCCATCACAAACAACTCACAATTCTTTGTTAGAAGTTGCTTGGACGGTAATTCCAGTTTTAATACTAGTGGTTATAGCAATACCATCCTTTAAACTTCTTTATAAACAAAATGATTTTAGCAACATCGATATGACAATAAAAGCAACTGGATATACTTGGTATTGGGGATATGAATATCCCGACCATGATAGTATAGAATTTGATGCCATTATGCTCACTGAGGATGAGCTTGAAGAGGGTCAGCCAAGACTTTTAACTACTGACAATATGCTTGTCGTTCCTGTAAAGAAGAATATTAAAATGCAAATAACAAGTGATCCTGCAGGGGTCATACATTCCTGGGCAGTGCCTTCACTAGGTGTTAAAATGGACGCGATACCCGGAAGATTAAACGAAACTTATTTTAACATAAATGAGCCTGGCTTATATTATGGTCAATGCTCAGAGCTATGTGGACCAGGACACGGGTTCATGCCAATCTCTATCAAAGCAGTTACTGAAGAAGAGTTTATTGTTTGGTTAGAAGAAGCTAAAGAGGAGTTTGCTTCTAATCCCGACGAACAGATAGTTTTAAAGTAGAAAGGAAATTTTATGTCTGATCATGCACCTTCATTTTTTAAGAGATATTTTTTCTCAACGAATCATAAAGACATAGGCGTACTATATCTTTATTTTGCAGTTATTGCCGGATTGATAGGTGGAATATTTTCCCTTTTGATTAGAATGGAGCTAGCCGAGCCTGGTATGCAAATCCTTGGTGATGATTATCAGCAGTATAATGTATGGATAACCTCACATGGTCTTTTAATGATCTTTTTTATGATTATGCCAGCTATGGTTGGAGGTTTTGGTAACTATTTTGTTCCTCTATTAATTGGTGCTCCAGATATGGCCTTTCCGAGAATGAATAATTTAAGTTTTTGGCTGCTGGTACCTTCAATCATTTTACTTGTAGGGTCAGGGTTCGTAGATGGTGGAGCAGGACCAGGATGGACTCTTTACGCGCCTTTATCCACTTCGGGTCATGGCGGTCCGGCTGTTGATATGGTCATTCTGTCTATGCATTTAGCTGGTGCATCTTCCATATTAGGTGCCATAAATTTCATTACCACTATCTTCAATATGAGAGCTCCAGGGATGACTCTTCATAAAATGCCTCTATTTGTTTGGTCAATTCTGATTACTGCATTCTTATTGCTCTTATCACTTCCAGTTTTGGCTGGCGCAATAACAATGATGCTGACTGATAGAAATTTTGGTACGGCGTTCTTTAACCCCGAAGCCGGTGGTGACCCTGTTTTATTTCAACATCTTTTCTGGTTCTTTGGTCATCCTGAGGTTTACATTTTAATTTTACCTGGGTTTGGAATTGTTAGTCATGTTGTTTCTACCTTCTCCAAAAAACCTATCTTTGGATACTTGGGAATGGCATATGCAATGGCAGCAATAGGTGTAGTGGGATTTGTTGTTTGGGCTCACCACATGTACACGACTGGGTTAGACGTTGATACGCGAGCCTATTTTTTAGCCGCAACTATGGTAATTGCAGTACCAACAGGTATCAAGATTTTTAGCTGGATAGCTACAATGTGGGGAGGGTCCATAGAATTTAAAACCCCAATGCTTTTTGCCATAGCAATGATATTTCTATTTACACTTGGTGGTGTTACTGGAGTCGTTTTGGCTAACACAGGAATAGATGTTGCTCTACACGACACTTACTATGTTGTCGCCCATTTCCACTATGTTATGTCAATGGGCGCTTTATTTTCTATTTACTCTGGTTTTTATTATTGGTTCAGTAAAATGTCTGGAGTTGAGTACAGTGAAATTTTAGGTAAGATCCATTTTTGGTTAACTTTCATTGGGGTTAATATCACCTTCTTTCCTATGCATTTTTCTGGTTTAGCTGGTATGCCGAGAAGAATACCAGATTATCCAGACGCATTCGCAGGTTGGAATTACGTTTCAAGTATAGGAGCCTACATTTCAGTGTTTGCAGCATTTTTCTTCGTAGCTCTTGTCTTAGAAGCTTTTTTTAGAAAAAGAAAGGCTCAAAACAACCCTTGGGGTAAAGGTGCAACAACTTTTGAATGGAAATTAAGTTCACCTCCGCCTTTTCATTCATTTAATGACTTACCAAAAGTTAAGTAATTTTATGAAAAATAAATTATGGAGTCTAAATCAATCAGTGACCTAAACGGTTTAGTAAGCAATAGCTCAGTTGAGGACTATATTTCTCTTTTAAAACCTAGGGTGATGGTGCTAGCCGTTTTTACATCATTATGTGGTCTGTTAATTGCACCAGTTAACCTTCACCCTTTTCTATTTATACTGTCAATCTTTTGTATTTCATTGGGGGCTGGTGCCGCTGGTGCTATTAATATGTGGTTTGATAGAGACATAGATTGTTTAATGGAAAGAACAAAAAAAAGAGCTATACCTCAAGGTAAGATTGAAGCTGAGAATGCATTGGGTTTTGGAATCATCTTGTCTTTAATTTCAGTAATGATTTTAGGATTGTCAGTAAATTATTTAGCCGCTTTTTTATTAGCGTTTTCAATATTTTTTTACATTATTGTATACACAATTTGGCTTAAACGACGAACTCCGCAAAATATTGTGATAGGGGGTGCGGCAGGTGCATTTCCACCTGTTATAGGATGGGTTTGCGCAACTAGTGAACTTAGCTTATTTCCAGTAATACTTTTTTCAATTATTTTTATTTGGACTCCGCCACATTTTTGGGCGTTAGCACTCTATAAAGATATCGAATACTCAAAAGCTAAAGTTCCAATGTTGCCAGTAGTTTCAGGTCACAGAACAACAAAAATCCAGATTTTTTCTTACTCTGTAGCTCTTTTTTTTGTTTCTATGCTCCCTTACTTTTTTAATTACTCAGGAATGTTTTATTTATTATGCGCACTTTGTTTAGGAATAATTTTTCTTTATTTTTCTTATAAAGTTTTGCGGTCTGAAGATAATAAAAATACTCATTTTGCGCCAACTCTATTTAAGTTTTCAATCCTGTATCTATATCTGATTTTTTCTTCATTAGTGATTGATAGTTTTATTTAGTATGGATAATAGAAAGAAAAAGAATGTTGCACTTGGAATCTTTTTACTTACATTAGTAATGATTTTTTACTTTGTGACGATAATTAAATTTTAGGTTTGAAATGTATCAAATTAGAAAAATAAAAAGACAGGCTCTAATTTTAACCCTGTTTGTAGTTTTTATGATATCGATGAGTTATGCAGCAGTTCCATTGTACAAACTTTTTTGTCAGGTAACAGGTTATGGTGGAACTCCTATGATAGGTTCCAACAACTTTTATAGTGTCAGTGTTGGATCAATAGATGTAAGATTTGATTCATCTCTTGAGAAAAACGCACCTTTATACTTTGAACCAGTTTCAAAAACAATTAACGTTAAGATTGGTGAAAATAGTCTCGCTTTTTATAAAGCGAAAAATAAAACTAACAAAGAGATTACAACTATGTCAGTATTTAACGTAACCCCTCTTCAAGCTGGCAAATATTTTAACAAAATTGAGTGCTTTTGTTTTGAAGAGCAAAAGCTATCACCAAACGAAGAGGTTGAAATGCCGGTTTCTTTTTTTATTGACCCTGAAATAAAAAATGATAAATTTATTAATGAAATTAGCGAAATAACCTTATCCTATACTATGTTCATTAGAGAAGAAAAATAATGAGTGAAAATCAGAAACATCCTTATCATCTTGTTGATCCAAGTCCGTGGCCCTTAGTGACGGCAATGTCATTATTAGTTTTTGCATATGGATTTGTATCCTTAATGCACGACGAAAAAATTGTTGTTTTTTCTATCGGAGGTATTGCAGTTTTACTATCGAGCTTCTTTTGGTGGAGAGATGTTGTAAATGAATCAGAGGGGGGAAAGTTTCATAATAATGTAGTTCAGATAGGTCTTAAATATGGTATGATCCTATTTATTGCCTCTGAAGTAATGTTTTTTGCTGCTTGGTTTTGGGCATTTTTTGACGTAGCATTTTATCCAGGTAACGAAAGTGCAGAACTAATTGGAAGACAAGAATCTATTGGGGGAGTTTTTCCACCCGAAGATATTGAGTTAATCCCTCCATTTGGGATACCACTGTTAAATACTTTTATACTCCTAGCTTCTGGCGGAACAGTGACATGGGCGCATCACGCTCTTAGGGTCGGTGATAGAAAAAACTTTTTAGTATTTCTTTTTTTAACCATCCTTCTTGGTATTATTTTTACAGGCTTCCAAGCTTATGAGTACCAACATGCTACATTTTCAATAGATGAGGGCATATATCCGTCGACCTTTTATATGGCAACTGGCTTTCATGGTGCACATGTTATTATAGGAACAATATTCTTAATAGTGTGTTTCTTTAGAGGCTTAACTGGACATTTTAAACCAGAAAAACATCTTGGTTTTGAATTTGCTGCTTGGTATTGGCATTTCGTTGATGTTGTGTGGCTCTTCTTGTTTACGTTCGTATACTGGTGGGCTTCTGTTTAGCCTCTAATGACTTTTAAGTTCAATAACCAAACCTACACATTTAAACCCAGGTTGTTCCCGTTATTTTCCTTTTTAGTGGCACTGACCATCTTGTTAGGACTGTCATATTGGCAAGTAAAAAGATTGATTTGGAAAACAGAGTTAATTGAACAAAGAGTTACAAGCTTCGAATCTGAACCAATTAGTCTTCTTGACTTAAATAATCCTGAGAACGAAGAGTTTAAAAGAATAAAAGTTAGGGGGAAGTTGTTAAATGAATTTGAATTCTTTATGCCAGCCCTGAGTAAAAGGGGAAATAATGGTTTTCATATATTAGTACCACTAGAGGTAAACTCGAAACTGACTTTAATTTATGACACTGGTTGGGTTCCACTTCAGAAGAAAGAAAGAGAAAAAAGATTAGACAATATAAATGAAAACGAGCAAGATTTAGTCGCTGTAATTAGATTGCCAGGA